>NZ_JBFTQH010000003.1:0-345694 GCF_056398905.1 Rhizobium sp. 01T417
TTGGTTCGAGAACCGAAGGGCGAGGAACCACCTGTCCAGCGGAAGCACGAGATTTAGCCGATCGGCGAAAACGTCGATCAACACGAAACCGAACCCAAGGAAAAGCTGCCAGTTGAAGGCGTTTTGCCCCTTGTGTTCTTTCATTGGAGGAGATTATGACAATGAAGCGATATCTGGCTTCGGCCAGCCTCGTGCTGGCGCTTGGCGCGCCCGCTGCCTTCGCCCATCCGCTGGATGGCCTGACGGCGGAGGAATACCAGAAGATCAACAAGATCCTGCGCGACGAGAAGGTGGTGGACGACAATACGCTCTACCCGCTGATCGAGCTTAAGGAGCCGGCCAAGGCCGACGTGCTTTCCTGGAAGGACGGCGACAAGCCGCTCGACCGCGAGGCGAAGGTACAGCTGACGAGCCCGCAGGGCTTCAAGGAAGCCGTCGTCAACATCACCACCGGCAAGGTCGAAAGCACGACGCCGATCAAGGGCCAGCCGATGGTCCTCTTCACCGAATTCATGGACGCGCTGGCCGGCGCGCTGCAGAATCCGGACATGGTGGCGGGCCTGAAGAAGCGCGGCCTGACGCCGGAGCAGGCCTTCTGCCTGCCCCTGACGGCCGGCAACTTCTTCACCGAGGAATACAAGAATTCCCGCCTGATGAAGGTGCCCTGCTATCGTGTGCCGGATGGCTCCAACTACTACGCAAAGCCGATTGAAGGTCTCTTCGCCGTCTACGACATCGGCAAGAAGAAAGTGCTGAAGGTCATAGACAACGGTGCCATCGAAGGCCCGAAGGACAATTGGGGCTATACCGAGAAGGAAGTGGAGGCTCGCGAGCCGCTGCGCCCGAAGATGAACATGGCCACGCTTTCCCAGGAAGGCGGCCCGAACTACAAGATCACAGGCAGCCATCTCGAATGGGACCTGTGGCGCTTCAACTTCCGCGTCGACAAGCGTCCGGGCCTGGTGCTTTCCAACCTCGACGTCAAGGACGGCGACAAGTGGCGTTCGGTCATCTACCAGTCGCACCTGTCGGAAGTCTTCGTGCCCTACATGGACCCGACCGAAGGCTGGTACTGGCGCACCTACATGGATAGCGGGGAATACGGTTTCGGCCTGTTCCTGAGCCCGCTGCGCGCCGGCGTAGACTGCCCGAGCTACGCTACCTTCCTGCCGGCGACGATTGCCGACGACAAGGGCAATCCACTGACGATTCCGGATGCGATCTGCGTCTTCGAGCGCTCGATCGGTGATCCGGCCTGGCGTCACTTCGAGGTCTTCGCCCAGACGCCCGAAAAGCCGCTTCCGGCTGAAGGCCGCCCGGCCACCGAGCTGGTCGTGCGTACGGCTTCTGAAGTCGGCAACTACGACTACCTGATGGACTATCGCCTGCAGCAGGACGGCCAGATCCGCATCATGATCGGTGCAACCGGCCTTGATGCGGTGAAGGGTGTCGCATCGACCTCGATGAACGATCCGACCGCCGCTGCGGATACCGCCCACGGCACGCTGATCGCGCCCAACCTTGTGGCCGCCAACCACGACCACTACTTCAACTTCCGCATCGACTTCGACGTCGACCAGCCGGCCAACCACTTCGGCACCATGGACATCGTTCCCTCCAAGGTCGACCCGAAGAACCCGCGCCGGTCGATGTGGGAAGTGCAACACACCATGCCGAAGACGGAGATGGAAGCTCGCTATCAGCTCTCGGCGATGAAGCCGCGCTATTTCATGATCTCCGATCCGTCGCGCGAAGGCTATCTCGGCCAGGAACCGGGCTGGATGGTCCATCACGGCGACGTGGCCTACGGTCCCTTCGATTTCGCCAAGGACCCGCCGATGAAGCGCAATGCCTACATCGAGTACTCGGTTTGGAATACGGTCTACAATGCGGACCAGCAGTATGCAGGCGGCAAGTTTGCCATGCAGAGCGACGGCTCCGACACACTGCCGGAATGGGTGAAGGCGAATAAGCCTCTGATGGGCAAGGATGTCGTGACCTGGTTCACTGCAGGCTTCCACCACATCCCGCGCATGGAAGACTGGCCGGTCATGTCAACCGAGTGGAAGACCATCCACATCGAGCCGCACAACTTCTTCGCCCACAACCCGGCGCTGACGATCCGCAACGTTCCGCCTGCGATCCAGAACGCCCAACAGTAAGCGAACATACGATGACGAAGGGGCGCCCACTGGGCGCCCCTTTTCCTCTGCCTTGCCCATTCACCGAGTACGATCCTTGTGATGGATCGAACCGCAGTCTTGAGCTTGCCAATCGGCGCGACACTGCGATGTCGCGCGCATGACATATTCAGTGTCCAGCGACGAGCCCCGCCGCAGCGGTCTTCTTGGGTTGCCGCAGCAGCAAGACGACTGGCGTCATCGCGATGATCATAACGCCCATCAGCCAGAAGCAATCGCTATAGGTCATAACGAGCGCGTTGCGTTCGATGAGGCTCGACAGCTGCGATATTGCGCGAAGCTTCGCCGTGGCCGCATCGATGCCTTGGCTGACACCGCTCACCGCAAGGCGCGCCTGTCCGGCGATCGAATTTGCCGTGAGCGCCTCGCGTATGGTGTCCGAATGGGCAGCGCTGCGCTGGTCGATGACGACGCCGCTCAAGGCGAGGCCCATCGAGCCCCCGAGATTGCGGGCCATGCTGTAGATACCGGCGCCGTCGGCCGCATTTTCGCGTCCGATAGCGGCCATGGAGACCTGGTTGAGCGGCATCGCAGCCAGGATCTGTCCCACGCCCCGCAGCAATTGCGAGATGGTGAAATCACCTCCGGCGCTATCCGGACTAAGCCCGATGTCGACGAAGCAGCTTGCCGCGAAGAAGACCAGGCCGAGCGCGACCATGATCCGCGCGTCGAAACGGCCGACGACACGGGGAAGGACCGGAACGAGCAACAGCACTGGAACTGCGGACAGAGCCATGATGCCGCCCGCCTGTCTTGGATTGTATCCGGCGATCGTGCTCAGGAACTGTGGAAGGATGAAGGTCGCGCCGTAGGTGGCTGCCCCCACGGCGAGGGCGATCAACGTAGCGCTGGCGAAGGCACCATTCCGGAGCAAGGAGAGCTTGATGACCGGGTCGGCACTGGTCTTCTGAGTCACGAACAGCACGACGAACCCGAGGAGCGAGGCGAGGCTCAGCTGCACGATCATCGGAGACTCGAACCAGGCCTCGCGTTGCCCCTCTTCGAACACGACCGTCAGGCAGCTGAACGCCAACGTCATGCCCGCGATTCCCCACCAATCCGCCTTGGCCAACAGCCCAAGGTTTGGACTTTGGCGCGGCAGGCCGACAAGCAGCAGAACAGCGAGCGCGATGCCGACAGGCAAATTGAGGAAGAAGCACCATCTCCAGGTGATCTCTTCGGCGAGATATCCTCCGAGCACCGGTCCGAGGATCGGCCCGATGAGCACGATGACGCCGAAGATGCTCATTCCGACAGGCATCTGGCGGGGCGGCAGCCGGGTTCTGACGATGACCTGCGCGGTCGGTATCAAGGCGCCGCCGAAAAATCCTTGCCCGACGCGCCCGATGATCATCGCGAGCAGGCTGTCGGACAGGCCGCAGAACATGGAGAATAGAACGAATGCCGTGGTCGTCACCAGAAGCAATGTTCGCAGCCCCAACAGACGCGTGAACCATGCGGTCAGGGGGATCATGATGACCTCGGCAACGAGGTATCCCGTGCCTATCCAGGTCCCCTCTGTGCCGCTGGCTCCGATGGCTCCCTGGATTTGCGGCAGCGCGGTGTTGGTGATCGAGATGTCGAGCGTGGCCATCAGCGCGCCGATCGCGCCGGCGACGACGGCGACCCAGTCGGTGAGGCTCGCGGCATCCGGCTGAGGCGCAGCCGCCTGGACCGATATCGTTTGCGCGCTCATTGCACCGACGCCACCTTGTCGAAGGTCGAAACCTTGGTGTTGACCGAGACTTCAATGGAGAGGCCGGGCAGCAGCGGCGGCATCTTCTGTCCCGTCTCCAGCTTGATGCGGACAGGAACACGCTGGACGATCTTTGTGAAGTTGCCCGTCGCGTTCTCCGGAGGCAGCAGGGCGAATTGCGCGCCTGTTCCCGGCGCGAAGCTGTCGACGACACCTGTGACCTTGAAATTGGGATAGGCGTCGATCGTGACCGTGGCGGGCTGGCCCGCGTGCATGTCCCCGATCTGCGTTTCTTTGAAGTTGGCCACAAGGTAGATGTCGTCGGTTGGAACGACCGTCATCAGCTGCGTGCCGGGCTGGACGAATTGTCCGACCTGGACCGTGCGATCGCCGATCCTGCCGGAGATCGCACTACGAAGCACCGTGTCGTCGAGATCAATTTCTGCCTTGCCGAGGCTCTCTTGGGCGGCAACCAGTTGCGCATGGGCCTGTTCGACCTGCGCCTTCAGGGCGGTCGTCTGCTGCCGGGCCGCAGCAAGGACAGCCTGCTTCAGCCGAACAACGGATTTCGCCTGTTCGAGCGCGCTCCTCGCCTGCTCGCCCTTGTGCTGGCTCTCGATGCCGCGGGCGGCGAGGGGCGACGTCCGGTCGAAGTCCTTCTGGGCGAGTTCGGCATTCTCGGTCGCGTTTTCGAGGTCGGCCGCAGCCTGTGCAATCACAGAGTCCTGCTGCTTGATGTCGGCCTCGCTCTTGGCGACGTCCGCCTGGCGGGCGTTGACGGTGGCCTTGGCCTCGCGGACCGCCATTTCGTAGCGGCGGGGATCGATCTTGACGAGCGGCTGGCCCGCCGTGACCGTCTGGTTATCGGAGACATATACCTCCGCGATCTGCCCGGAAAGCACGGGGGCCATCGAGACCTGATCGGCGCGAAGATAAGCATTGTCGGTGCTCTCGATAAAGCGTCCGTTCTTATGCCAGTCGTAGCCATAATAACCGCCGCCGATGGCGACAATGGCTCCAATGGTGGCCAGCGCATATCGCGCGCGGCTGCGCTTCGTTTGTATTTTTGCTTCCGGCAAGGAAGCGGTTTTTGGGGAGACAATAGCGTCCATGGTCAAGTCGCTTGGTGTTCGTTGAATTGCGTGAATTATTACACGCGTAATAATTCTGTCAACTGGAAGAATTTTTACAGATGGAATAAATTTTATCGTCATGGTATTGTCCGCTGGACAAGGAGTGATTGATGACGAGTTTGAGACGACGCAATGCCGAGAGCGGCTACCCAAGGGGTGACGAAACCAAGGCGAGGATCATCAAGACGGCAATCTCGTTGTTCGGTGAGAACGGATTTGCTGGCGTTTCCGCCCGGGAGATCGCCAGCGCGGCAGGCGTGCCGGCACCGTCCTTGCAGTATTATTTTGAGAACAAGGAAGGTCTTTACGAGGCCTGCATCGCGGACATTCATGCCTCCGCTTGGGAAGCTATCGGACCTGTCACGTGTGAGGTCGAGGAACTCCTCACGGCCAAAGCGGACGCGGACAAGGTCATCGACGGTTATTGCAGAATTCTGGAGGCTCTCGCGGATTTTCTGTTCGCGATGCCGGATGCGGCCAGCCGTGCGTTGTTCGTGGCCCAGCATCGTTCGCCGTCAAATTCGCCGACCAGTAAATCGAGCGGCAAAAGTGCCACGGGCAGGCGAATTCAGGAGTGTTGCGCTGCCATCGTCGCTCGCGCCTCCAGAAATCGTCTAACTGACGAGGAGATCGGCATGGTGTGTACCACGATCAACGGGCAGCTGATTATCGTCCATCTTGCTCGGGAGCATGTGGAAGACATGATGGGCTGGCAGGAAATCACACCCGAGAGGATCGAGGCCCTGAAATCGGTCGTGAGAAAACACACAACCGTCATCCTGAATTCCTATCGATCATGACGTCTTGAGGGAACCTGGGCACGGACACGGCGGGGCAAGCGTACACGCCAATCTTCCTTTTGCTCGTCCCCGTTCTGGGTCGCCAGAATAAGCCCCTTCGACCTCAAGCAGTGCTCTGAGTTCACGGCGCAACATCGGACCCGTCGCTCCCTTGAGGCGAGGAAGGGGAGAGCCACCAATAATTGGCTGCCAACAGGGCTACAAATGCCAGAACGCTTAAGACAATGTCGATGACGTTCAAGTCAGGCTTGAGCATTTTGCGGGCCACGACAAACGCGAGCAGCTCCAGTATCGCCCTGAGGTCATGAGTGACGAGCGTGCGGACGAGTTCTATGGCGATCACCAGCAACAACACCCGATAGATCAACTCATAGAATGTGTCCGTCTGCCCCCAACTCATCGCTAAAAGAGTCTGCGCGCTGCTCAGGCCAAAAACGGCGACCCCGCCAAGGATCACCAGCGCCAGGATGCGCTCTAGCCAGGTCGCTATCGTCTTGAAGCTGTTCGATATGCGATCGTTCGCGTCCATCGTTGAAGCATCCTCTTGTCGGTGCAGCAGTCGCGAGACCTGGAAGCCCGTCAGGATCAGCGTCACGGCGTTCTTGATATCGGTCGCTCCGCGTCATTTCCTCCCAGCGGCTATCGGGCCGGCATAATCGGCCTAAGCACCGAGCGTTGTCTTTACCCTTTCCCGAGTATAGGGCAGATCGTAAAGGCGCTTGCCTGTCGCGTGCTTGAAGGCGTTGGCAATGGCTCCCCCCGTCGGTCCTTGGGCGGCTTCCGCGACACCGAGATAAGGCTGGCCGGGATTGTCGACAACATGCACCTCGATGCTGTCCGGAACCGCGCTGAAGCGCAGGATCGGATAGGCCGACCAGTCGGGGCTGGTGATCCGTGTATTGTTGAAATGCACCGCCTCGTAGAGTGTCCAGCTCATCGATTGCAGGATGCCGCCCTCGATTTGGTTGACGATGGCGTCTGGTGCAACGGCCTCGCCGCAATCGACGGCGGATACGACGTGCGAAATCTGGATGATGCCCGTCTCGGCATCGACCTCTGCTTCGAGCGCGATGGCCAGATAGGCGGCATGGTTCTTGTATTTCGCGAAGGCGAAGCCACGTCCCTTGCCCGCCGGTAGCGGATCATTGTTCCAGTTGAACTTGTCGGCTGTGACCTCGATCACTTTCCGGGCCCTTGGGTCCTTCATGTGCCGGAGCCGGAACTCGACGGGGTCAGCCCCGGCCGCTTCCGCAAGCTCGTCCATGAAGCTCTCGATGGAGAAGACGTTGCAATAGGCACCAAGTCCGCGAAGCGCCGAGACGCGGACCGGCATGTCGGCCAGGAAATGCCAGTTCACGCGCTGGTTCGGGACGTCGTAGAGCGGAATGGCGTTGCGATCGCCATTGCCGAGCGGCGATATCTGCAGCTTGGCCGCATCCGGCGGGAAGTGCTTGGCCATCAGTCTCCCGGCGATCAGCGAGCCGGCAGAACCCGGACGCGTACCGTGGTTGTTGCTCCACAGATCGTAGTGCCAGTTGACGATGGTTCCCTTTTCATCGAGCGTCGCGTTGGCGCGGGTCAGCATGGCCGGACCGTAGGGTTCCCACAGATGCTCCTGATCGCGCATCCATTGCACACGCACCGGACGGCCGGGAAGGGTGGTGGCGATCAACGCCGCATCGGCCGCGGCATCGTCGGCGCCGTTATGACCGTAGCAGCCCGAGCCTTCCGTATGGATGCAGCGCACCTTGTCCTCCGGCATGCCGACCATTTGCGCGATCGCCTTGCGGTCCGGATAGACGCCCTGGGTATGCGTCCAGACAGTCAGCGCATCGTCCTTGAAAACGGCGACTGCCGCGGAAGGGCCGATGGAGCCGTGCATCTGGTAGGCACGGGTGAACTGAGCCGAGAGCGTCTTGACGCCCGCGGCTGTGTCCGCGCCGACCGACGTGACGGTGCCGACCTCGCGGACGTTGGCTTCGAGCCATGCGGGAATCTGCTCCTGGTCCGGAAGCACGGCCTGTTCCTGCCATTTTGCGATGGCGGTCATGGCGCGCATCGCCTTGACCGCTTGGAACTCCTGCTCGGCCACGACGGCAAGGAAATCACCGTCGCGCACAATGGCGATCACGCCGGGCATGGTCTTGATCTTGGTTTCGTCCAGCTCGACAAGCTTGGCCGAATAGCTCGGCGGCCGCACAACCCGGGCATGCACCATGCCCTCGGGACGCATGTCCTGCACATAGGCTTCGCCGCCAGTCACCTTGCCGGGAATGTCGATGCGGGCAAAAGGTTTGCCGATGGCGTGATAGCTGTAGGGCGACTTGATCTTGGTATTGGGGTCGGCCTCGATGTGCAGCATCTGCTCGGAGACCAGTTCGCCGTAGCCGACCGAAGCACCGTTCGGGGCGATAACTTTTCCATTTTCCGCCTTCAGTTGATCGGCCGGGACGCCGAGCTTGCCGCTCGCCTGGGCGATCAGGATCTGGCGGACCTGAGCGGCCGCATAGCGGATCGCAGTGCCGCTGTTCTGGATCGTCTGACTGCCGGCCGTATAGCCCTCATTCGGTGTGATTGCCGTATCGGCGGTGATCAGATGGATCTCCCTCGGCGCTACCTCAAGTTCTTCGGCAGCGATCTGGCGCAGCGAGGTTTTCGTACCCTGGCCAAGTTCGGCCTTGCCGGTGAAGACGGTAATCGTACCGTCCGCATCGATGCGGATCCAGGCATCCAGCGACGGTGTGTCGGCGAGGCTGCCCTGCAGCTTTGCCGGAGGCTTGGGTGCGGTTGGCACCTCGCCTTCCTGAGCGGAAGCTTCGAGCGGGATGGTGAAGCTGACGACCAGGGCGCCGGTGCCGGCGAGGAAGGTTCGGCGGGTGATGTCGAAAGTAGGCGCGTTCATCGTCTTCCTCCTCAACCAGCTGAAACCGGGGTGGCGGAGGCCGATTTCATCAGCTCGCGCGCCCGCTGGACGGATTTCAATATCCGCATATGCGTGCCGCAGCGACAGAGATTGGGTTCCAGCGCCGTGCGGATATCGGCATCGGTGGCGTCCGGTTTCGATTCCAGGAGCGCCTGCGCCCGCATCATCATGCCAGCGATGCAATAGCCACATTGCGCCGACTGTTCCGCGATGAAGGCCTGCTGCATCGGTCCGGGATTGTCGATCGTGCCGAGGCCCTCGACCGTCTTGATCCGCCGGCCTTCGAGCAACATGATGGGGATGAGGCAGGAGAAGACTGCCTTGCCGTCGACCATGACCGTGCAGGCGCCGCACTGGCCCATTCCGCAGCCGAACTTGGCTGCATTCAGCTTGAGGTCGTTGCGCAGCACATAAAGGAGCGGTGTGGAGGGATCCGCCTCGACCTCGTGGACCGCGCCATTAACGTTGAGCTTCATCATTGGTCTTGCGCTCCTATATCATCGGGGCCGCGCTCAATGCCGTCGGACGGCCGGACGCTGACCTGGAACTTCCCACTTCTGGTATCGGCAGCGCGCGCCGCGACGTCCGGCCAGGCAGGCTGGCCGGCAAAGGTCTCGCGCAGATAGGCAAGCAAATCGGTCAGCTGTTCGTCGGTCATCGCCGCGGCGAAGCCCGGCATGATCGCACTCTGGCGGCCACTTGCCGCCGGCAGGCCGAAGAGCACCATGTTGATCGCATTCTGCGCGTCGGGCGCATTGATCGTGCTGCTCAGGTGAAAATTGATCCCGCCGAAAGGAAGGGGGCGGCTCCCGTCATGACAGGTGGCGCAGGCGGCCTGATAGATCGCCGCGCCACGGCCGGCGGGTGTATCGGTTGGAGCGCTGGCGAGCACGAAATCCTCGCCGATCTTCTTGCGGATCTGCTCGCCCCTTTGCTGGCGTTCGGGCGAGGGTGTGCCCATCAGCGCGGCGACATAGGTGGCGATCGTTTTGACGTCGGAATCCGGAAGCAATCCGAGATTGCCGGTCACCTCGCCCATCGGGCCGTTGGTTACGCCATGGTCGGCATGCCAGCCCTGGCGCAGATAGGCAAAGAGACTGTCTTGCGTCCACGGGATCGGGGCCGGCGAACTGGGGTTGAGCGCTGGCGCGCTCCAGCCTTCCGCCTGACCACCGGCGAGATGCATGCCCGCCCTCTCGGCGCCGAACATGTTGCGCGGCGTGTGGCAGGCACCGCAATGGCCGAGGCCGTTTACGAGATAGGCGCCGCGGTTCCATTCCTCGCTCTCGGAGGCGACCTTCTGGAAGGGGCCTTCGTTGAAGAAGAGCAGCTTCCAGCCGGCGAGCACGAGGCGAATGTTCAGCGGGAACGGCAGTTCGTTTGCCGGCGGCGACTGCTTGACCGGCGGTCGGGTCATCAGGAAGGCATAAAGCGCCTTGTTGTCCTCATCGGAAACGAGCGTGAAGTGATCGAAGGGGAAGGCAGGATAGAGATGCTTGCCATCGCGGCTGACGCCTTCGCGCATGGCACGGTTGAAGGCCGCCTCCGACCAGGTGCCAATGCCGGTTTCCGGATCGGGCGTAATATTGCTGGAATAGATGGTGCCGAATGGGGTCGGCAGGGCGAAACTGCCAGCGAAGGAACGGCCGCCCGGTTGCGTATGACAGGCTGTACAGTTGCCGACCGCGGCCAGCATCGCGCCCTTGTGGATTAGCGCCTGATCGAAGGATGTGCGATCCGGTCGCCTGATCGGCGCAATCGCGGATTTCCAGGCAATTGCAAAGAAACCCGCACAGGCAACGATCACAACACCCAGCAGGCCGAATAGGAAATGTTTCAATCTCACTTAATGCTCCTCGGCTCCCCTGATGGCAGAAAGCGCAGCCACAGGAAAAAGCCCATCTTCAGGATAAGATGATGAAAACATTCATGATATTGTATCGTTCAGGGAATATATGTCGCGCTTGACATCCGTCAATTCACGCGTGTGTGACCGCTCAGATACGTGAAACTGCGTGAAATCGCGTGGTGAATATTATCCTGAAAACATCTGAGCGCCGGCTCGGGTATGCTCTCCAATTCCATGCAAGCCGAAGTACAATTCGCTCCTTCGTGGAGCTTCCCTAATTGATTTTCGCGGTTGTCCGCGACCTCACGGCACAACAGTCAAATAACCGGGCCGCCGTCGCCAGCCTCGCCTTCTTCATTCGACTAACCGGAAGCTGATCCATGGAACTCCGTGGCAGATCACCGGTATAGAGCTGCGACGATGGCGTTAGGCCGGTTGCTGAAATGGATGTACGCAGAAGAAGAGCTGTTCTGCTGGAGCGTTACAAGCGCTGGTTCGCCGCTTTGACGAACGCGTCAAATATTCGAGAGCCAGGGTGGTCTGCGGGATCAAACAATTCCGGATGCCACTGTACCCCCATCGCGAAAGATAGCGAGGGTACCTCAATCGCTTCGACAACGCCGTCCAAGCCACGGGCAGTAGCAACGACACTGTCGGACAGCTCTACGATTGCTTCCCTGTGGAAGGTGTTTACGCTGAATGTCTCGGCAGCAAAGATATCAGCCATTCTTGTGCCGGCTTGGATGGTTACCTCATGGAGCGGATTGCCGCGGTCATGATTGATCGCACCCGACCAGGAGGAGTGCACATCCGAAACCATGCGACAACCATGTAGGCACCCGAGCATCTGCATCCCGTTGCAAACGCCGAGCACTGGTTTATCGCGGGCAAGGAACCCCTTCATCAGCGCTATCTCGACTGCGAGACGATCAGAGATCGGGTAGCGAGACTGATCGCCGTCGACGTACCACTGTTTCGGAAAGTTGATGCGCCCTCCGACACTTAAAAACCCATCGAATTCATCAACCACTTGGTCTACGAGGTCTGGCACGTAGGGAATGCCGTATGGAAATCCCCCTGCACGATCAATGGCTGCAAAGTAGCGTTTCGAAATATCATACCGGTCACCACCAGCACTGGTGTTTTCGTCCATGATGACGGCGATCGTGGGTCTGCGCTTCATTGGGTTGCTACCTTGATCCATCCGGGAATCGCGCGGGATTTCTATCAAGTCGTATCAGGGCGTGCCACGCCAGTCACCCTTTCGACGGACGCTCGACGTGGCTTCGTCATATTGCGTTTTTGAATCTCGATTCCGGTAGCGCGGATCGCGCCAGGCATCCCAGGTGCCGACGACAGAAAGGCAATTATCGAGGTGCAAGTCTTGCGAACTCTGCACCAAGAGATCACGCAAAGGGTTCGGTCGGGCCCTTCGCCGGCTTCGTGAACCACTCAGCTCCGGTCTCGGTCATGTGGATGTGGTCTTCGAGCCGGATGCCGAAGCGACCGGGGAAGACGATCATCGGTTCGTTGGAGAAGCACATGCCGGATTCCAGCCGGGTGGCGTTGCCGCGAACGATATAGGGCTCTTCGTGGATTTCCATCCCGAGACCATGTCCGGCGCGATGCGGCAGGCCGGGTAGGGCGTAATCCGGACCGAGGCCATGTTCGGCCAGTACACGGCGGGCGGCATCGTCGAGACTGCCGCAAGAAGCGCCAAGCCGGGCGGCCTCGAACACCGCCTGCTGGGCCTCGCGCTCGATTGCCCAGGCGGCAGCGAATTCCGTCGTTGGCTCCTCCAGCACGTAGGTTCGGGTGAGATCCGAATGATAGCCGTCGAGCCGGCAACCCGTATCGACGAGAACAACGTCGCCCGGTGCATAGATCTGGTCACCATCGGCGCCGTGAGGAAGCGACGTCGCTAGTCCGAAGGAAACGATGCAGAAGCTTGATCCGCCCTCGGCGCCCAGTGCGCGGTGCTGTTCGTCGATATGACGCACGACTTCCGAAGACCTGACGCCCGGCTTGATGAAGGAATGCGCGCGGCGATGCACCTCCAGCGTCAGGCCCATGGCATGCTGGATAAGAGCGATTTCGGTCTGGGACTTCCTGAGCCGCAGGTCGCGGATCAGTCGTCCGCCGTCGACGAGCCGGTCGGCGCCAAAGGCGCCGGCAAGCAGGTGGTAGATGAACAGCGGCAGGGCATCGTCGAGCGCTAGTCTGGCATTTGCCGGCAGCAGCGAGGCGATCAGCGCCGCGGTCGCTTCATCTTCCTGCCAAATGACGATTTCACCCGGCAGACGCGGCAGGCTCTCGACCCTGCTCTTTTCGAAGCCCGGCGCGATGTAGCGGACACCCTTTGGCGTCACCAATGCGCCAAGCAATCGTTCGCTCGGGTGCCAGTCGAGGCCCGTGAAATAGCGGAGGCTCTCCGTCGAGCCGAGCAGGCAGCCGTCAAGAGCTTTATCTTCGAGTGCGGCCTGCAGGCGCGCGAGGCGCTGGCGCCGTTCGTCATCGGTGATCTTCGCAACGGGATGGGACCAGGACATATCGGAGTTTCCTTGTTCGCGGAGCCGGATGGTGAGCCGCCTATACGATCATGTCGTCAGATTGTCGACAGTGATCCACCCGATTCATTCTCGATGCGAAGCTGCAGTTCGGTGGTCAAGTGGCACCCTGCGGCCGCGGGTTCAATGCGTGCTGTCGCTGTCCGCTGTTCACCGACGTCCATACAAAAAAGGCCCTGCCGTGACGGCAAGGCCTTATTTTGTCTAGAGCATACGATCCCCACTGCGGATCGAGGAATGCCTCATTGGCCAGCCGCGGCCCTTTGCTCGCGTTTCGGCAATTTCCAGCCTGGCCGTACAAAGTGGCAGGTATAGCCATTCGGGATGCGTTCCAGATAGTCCTGGTGCTCGGGTTCCGCTTCCCAGAAATCGCTGACCGGAACAACCTCGGTAACGACCTTTCCGGGCCATAGACCCGAGGCGTCTACGTCGGCGATCGTGTCCTCGGCGGTCGCACGCTGTTCGTCGTTGGCGTAGAAGATCGCCGACCGGTAGCTGGCGCCGAGATCATTGCCCTGCCGATTCACCGTTGTCGGGTCATGGATCTGGAAGAAGAACTCGAGGATGTCGCGGTAGCTGGTCTTGGCGGGATCGAACAGGATCTCGATCGCCTCGGCATGATTGCCGTGATTGCGATAGGTCGCATTGGCGACCTCGCCACCGGTGTAGCCCACGCGAGTGGATACGACGCCGGGGAACCGCCTGATGAGGTCCTGCATGCCCCAAAAGCAGCCGCCCGCCAGTACTGCACGATCTACGGTCATTGGAAACGTCCTTTCCAGTCAAACAATGGGCGGTAAACATCGGCACCCATTTCTTGCGACATTAAATGGGGACTGGCGTGGCATTTTGCCAGACTGCGTATCGCCGCCGCCGTTTCAGGATTGGCGGTTGAAAACTACCGCTTCATATCCGGACAGACATATGGAGCCTTTGCAGCAGCATAGGTCCGCTCGACGATATCCTTGCCGGCAGTGATTTGAAGGGTGAGGCCATCGGCTGAAACGGCCTTGATCCTGGCGTGTATGATGGCGCCGTCCTCATCCCATGAAATCTCCTTGGAAGACGCCTGTTTCCAAGTCCTGAGAGCATAGGTTTCCCAGCAGGAGTCGATCAGTAATTTGCCTTTCGGCAGGAAGATCATCATCGGGCCTGGCAGGTCGGACTGGGCTTTGGTCTCGATCCACGGCGTGCCAATCAGCGAAGACGTGGCGGCTTTCTCGGCAGCGAGGGTCGGTGTCGCGAGTGCCACCGCGGCAATACTGATTGCGGCAACTGAGGCTTTCTTCAAAGTCTTTCTCCATAAGCGGGGAATCATCCCGCCGAGCATCAGTCACGGTTGGGCGACAATGTGGCCGGAGCGCAAGGGAATGTGTTTGGAGAGAGCCAGGCGGCAGCGCTAGACGAGCACCGCCTGGTCGACGCGGTCTTCGGTTCCGAAGAACTTCAGGTAACGCTGGACCTCTGTAGCGTCGCCGGTCGCTTTCTGCGGATTGTCCGACAGTTTTACGGCCGGCCGGCCGTTGGCGTCGCTGACCTTGCAGACGATGGAGATCGGGTTGAGCCCCGAGATTTCCGTCGGCGCGCAGCCCGCGAAGTCGTTCGTCAGGTTGGTGCCCCAGCCGAAGCTCATGCGCACCTTGCCTTCGAAATGCTTGTAGGTGTCGATGATCGCGTCGACATCGAGCCCGTCCGAGAAGATCAGCAGCTTCTGACGCGGATCGCGGCCCATTTTCTTCCACCAGTCGATGATCTTTTCGCCGCCTTCGATCGGCGGGGCGCTATCCGGCCGGAAGCCCGTCCAATCGGCGACCCATTCGGGTGCGTCGCGCAGGAAGGCGGCCGTGCCGAACGCATCCGGCAGCACGATCAGCAGGTTGCCGCCATAAAGCTTGTTCCAGTCGCGTAGAACCTTGTAGGGGGCATTGCGCAGCTCCGCATCGTTCTTGGCCAATGCGGCCGCCACCATCGGCAGCTCGTGGGCGTTCGTCCCGACAGCTTCGAGGTCGGAGTCCATGGCGAGCAGGACGTTGCTGGTGCCGGTGAACGCAGGACCAATGCCTTCCTTCAGAGCCTCGACGCACCAGCGCTGCCACAGGAAGCTGTGGCGGCGGCGTGTGCCGAAATCCGAGATCCGCAGCCCCGGCAATTCGCGCAGCCGCTCCACCTTCTCCCACATCCGTGCCTTGGCGCGGGCGTAGAGCACATCGAGCGTGAACGGTCCGAGCGCCTTCATCGCGGAGCGCGAGCGCAGCTCGTTGATGATGGCAAGTGCCGGAATTTCCCACATGGTCGTGTCCTTCCACGATCCGTGGAAGTCGAGCACATATTGACCATCGCGTTTCGACAGCTCGTATTCGGGAAGCTGGAAATGAGAGAGCCAGGCCAGGAATTCAGGCTCGAAGATCTGCGCGCGCCCATAGAAACTGTTACCAGCGAGCCAGATCATCTCCTTCTTGGAGAGGCGGAGCGAACGCGCATGGTCGAGTTGCTCCCGCAGTTCGCCCTCGTCGATCTCTTCGGCCAGCAGCACGCGTTTGGTGCGGTTGATCACCGTGAACGTCGCGTCGACGTCTGGATAGAGCTTCCAGATCATCTGCAGCATGAGCAGCTTGTAGAAGTCTGTGTCGATCAGGCTGCGAACAATCGGATCGAGCTTCCAGGTGTGATTGTAAACGCGCCTTGCGATATCGGTCTTGGCCATGAACTCCGCCCATTCCCAAACCGGACACGTCGCGTCATAAGCCGACGCACGAAGACCGGCTCGTGCGTTTCTTATCGAAAAATCAGCCGGTAAAGTCCAGCGCAAACAGAAAAGCAACCTGCCGGCCGTCCGACAGGATGCTTCGTAGTGACCGCGTGACCCGCCCCGTTTCTATTGCGCGGGGGCATTCGGCGTAGCCGGTGCCGGGTTCGATGCCGGCGGCTGAGACGGTGCCGGTGTTGGCTGCTGCGACTGAATCTGCTGTCCTGGCTGCTGCGGAGCAACCTCCACGGCTTCCTTCTTGCCCCAGATTTCGACCGGGATCCACACGATGAAGGCGAGCACCAGCGCGACGAGCAACACCATCAGGACACGGGTGCCCATGCGGCCTTGCTTCGCCTTGACCGGCGAAATCGTTTCCTCGGTATGAACCTTGCCATCCGCTTCTTCCCAGCGCGTTTCCGTCTGCTGAGCCATGCTTGTCTCCTTCCGATATCACGCGAGCCGACATCGGCCTGGCACCTCATCTCGGAGAAAAACGAATGGAAAGCGGCATGGTTCCTGCCGTCAGTAACCGCTCTGCCTGTCGACGACGAATTGCAACGGCTCGCCGCCCTCGTAGCGGGCGATTTGGCGTTCGACATGCCGGAAAAGGGCGGTTTCGTCGGATACGGCCGCGTCGTGCGGTGTGATGAACACGTTCTCCAGCCCCCAGAGCGGATCATCGGAGGGCAGGGGCTCGACGGCGAAGACGTCGATCGAGGCGCCGCCGAGCACGCCGCCTTCGACCGCGGCGACGATATCGGCCTGCACCTGGCTCTTTCCGCGCCCAGCATTGATGAACACTGGCTTGCCGAGCGCGCCGCCCTGCCGCAGCTTTGAAAACAGCGCTGCATTGTAAAAGCCGGTCGTCTCGGGCGTTAGCGGCAGTAGCCCGACGAGAAAGTCCGTCTTGGACAGGAACTCATCGAGTTGATCGGCGCTGAACGTCTCGACGCCTTCGATTTCCTTGCGGCTGCGCGACCAGCCGATGACGTTGAAGCCCATGACTTTCAGCTTGTAGGCCGCGTCCTGGCCGAGCACGCCAAGGCCCATGATGCCGACGGTGATTTCGGCCGCCTCCGGCGGTACCAGCCTGCCCCAGATGCGCGCCCGCTGATCCTTGTCGTGCTGATGCTGCTGCCGGAGATGCATGAGGCACTGCATCACCACCCATTCGCTCATGCGAGTCGTCAAACTGCGGTCGGAGAAGCGAACGATCGGCACATCGGGCAGGCCCGGCAGGTTCATGAAGCTGTCGACGCCGGCGCCACCCGAGAAGATGACCTTGAGATTGGGGGCGCGGTTGAAAAGGTCCGGGTCCGGCTTCCAGAGAAGCGCATAGTCGATGCCGGTCAGATCGCGATCCTTGTTGGCGGGATCGGCGAGATTGATGCTGCCGCGATCTGCAAAGGCGGTTTTCAGGATGCCGGCAACGGTGTCTGGATCGAACTTCAGATCGACGAGAATGGGCGGCTTTGCGGGCATGATAATCTTCACTGTTGGACGGCGGGCGTCGGGACCGCCTCGATGTTGAAGGCGGCAGCCATCAGGGCCTTGGTATAGTCGTCCTTCGGCGCACCGAAGATGTCGGCGGACGATCCTTGTTCGACGACCTTGCCGAAACGCATGACGATGACGTCGTTCGCCAGCGCTTTCACCACCTTCAGGTCGTGGCTGATAAAGAGGTAGGCGAGATCGTGCTTCTTCTGCAGATCGCGCAGGAGGTCGACGACCTGCGCCTGGACGCTCATGTCGAGCGCCGATGTCGGCTCGTCCAGCATCACGAAGCGGGGTTTGAGCACCATGGCGCGGGCAATGGCGATGCGCTGACGCTGTCCGCCGGAGAATTCGTGCGGATACCGCCAGCGAGTGAGTGGATCGAGTCCCACTTCCTCCAGCGCCCAGCAGACACGCTGGTCGCGCTCTTCGTAGGAGAGCGACCGTTCATGCACCTTGAGCCCCTCGGCGATGATGTCGCCGACGGACATGCGGGGGCTGAGCGAGCCGTAGGGATCCTGGAACACGACCTGCAACTGGTTGCGCAGCGGCCGCATTTCCGTAAATGAATAGCTGGCTATATCCTTTCCGACGAAGCTGATCCGGCCCTGCGACGAGATCAGCCGCGTCAGCGCGAGACCGAGCGTCGTCTTGCCGGAACCGGATTCGCCGACGACGCCGAGCGTTTGGCCCGCGCGCAGCTGCAGATCGATGCCGTCGACGGCCTTCACATGATCGACGACCTTGCGCATGAGCCCGGCCTTGATCGGGAACCAGACGCGGATATCCGATCCCTGCATCACGATGGGCTTCGAGGAGTCTGTACGCGGTGGCTCGCCACGCGGCTCGGACGCCAGGAGATGCCGGGTATAGTCGTGCTTCGGGTTGCGGAAGACCTCTTCCACCGTGCCGGTCTCGACGATCTTGCCCTTGGTCATCACGCAGACCCGGTCGGCGAACTTGCGCACGATGCCGAGGTCGTGGGTGATGAAGAGCATGGACATGCCATGCTGGCCCTTCAATTGCCGCAGCAGTTCAAGGATCTGCGCCTGCACGGTGACGTCGAGCGCGGTCGTCGGCTCGTCCGCGATCAAAAGCTCCGGCCGGTTGGCGAGCGCCATGGCGATCATCACGCGTTGCCGCTGGCCGCCGGAAAGTTCGTGTGGGTAAGCCTTCAGCCGTTTTTCCGGTTCGCGAATGCCGACCTGGTTGAGGAGTTCGAGAATCCGCTTGCGCGCGGCCTGTCCCTTCACACCCTGATGCAACTCGAGAATCTCGGCGATCTGCTTCTCGATCGTGTGCAGCGGGTTGAGCGAGGTCATCGGCTCCTGGAAGATCATCGTGATGTCGTTGCCACGCACCTCACGCAACGCCTTGTCGGATGCCTTCAGGAGGTCCTTGCCCTTGAACAGGATTTCGCCGGAGGGATGGCTGGCCGCGGGGTAGGGGAGCAACCGCAGGATCGAATTGGCGGAGACGGATTTGCCCGAGCCGGACTCGCCGACCAGCGCCACGACCTCGCCCTTGCGGATCTCGAAGGAGACGTGATCGACAGCCAGCGATGTGTCGCCGCCCTGGTGGAATGCCACCGAGAGATCGCGAACGGACAGCAATGTTTCGGCAGCGTCACTCATTGAAACGTCTTCCTGGGATCGAATGCATCGCGAACCGCCTCGCCGATGAAGATCAACAGCGACAGCATGATCGACATGGTGAAGAACGCGGTCAGCCCGAGCCACGGCGCCTGCAGGTTGGCCTTGCCCTGTGCGATCATCTCGCCGAGCGACGGCGAGCCCGGCGGCATGCCGAAGCCGAGGAAGTCGAGCGAGGTCAGCGTCGTGATCGAGCCCGACAGGATGAACGGCAGGAAGGTCAGCGTCGCGACCATCGCGTTCGGCAGCAGGTGGCGCCACATGATCGTCCGGTTGCCGACGCCCAGCGCTCGCGCCGCCCTGACATACTCGAAATTGCGAGCCCGCAGGAACTCGGCGCGCACGACGCCGACGAAGCCAACCCAGGAGAAGAGCAGCATGATCCCGAGCAGCACGAAGAAGCCGGGAGGCAGGATCGCCGCGATGATCAGGAGAATGTAGAGCACCGGCATCGACGACCAGATCTCGATGAAGCGTTGCAGCAGCAGATCCGTCCAGCCGCCGAAATAGCCCTGGATGGCGCCGGCGGTGACGCCGATGACGGCCGAGCAGATGGTCAGCACCAGACCGAACAGCACGGAGATGCGGAAGCCGTAGATGACGCGGGCAAGCACGTCTCGTGCCTGATCGTCCGTGCCGAGCCAATTGAGATTGCCGAAATTGCAGCCGGGATCGGCCGCTCCCTGCGGATATCCGGAGCAGCGCTCTTCCTTGCTCATCAGCCAGAAGGGCGGAGTCGGCGCAGAATGCGGGATGTTCGAATTGACCGAACGATAGGAGTAGCGGATCGGCGGCCAGATCATCCAGCCATTGGCATTGATTTCGTCCGCGATGACGTCGGAGCGATAGTCCGTTTCGGCGAGGAACCCGCCGAACCTCTCTTCGGGATAGTTGACCAGGACGGGGAAGAGGATCTCGCCCTTGTAGCTGGCGACGATCGGCCGGTCGTTGGCGATGAACTCGGCAAACAGGCTGAGCACGAACAGCACAAGGAACAGCCACAAGGACCAGTAACCGCGCCGGTTGGCCTTGAAATTCTTCCAGCGGCGGATGTTGGTCGGCGACAGCAGGCCCTTGCGCGGCGGCTTGACCGGCGTTGCGGTCGTCGGATTGGCGGCGGTGTCCATCAGACCTCCCTCCGCTCGAAGTCGATGCGCGGATCGATCCATGTGTAGATCAGGTCGGAAATCAGGCTGACGAACAGGCCGAGCAGCGAGAAGATGTAGAGCGTCGCAAACACGATCGGATAGTCGCGGTTGACGACCGAGAGATAGCCGAGCCGCCCTAGGCCATCGAGCGAGAAGATGTTCTCGATCAGCAGCGAGCCGGTGAAGAAGGCGGAGATGAAGGCGCCGGGGAAGCCGGCGATGATGATCAGCATGGCGTTGCGGAAAACGTGGCCGTAGAGCACCTGCCGTTCGTTCAGCCCCTTCGCCCGGGCGGTCACCACATACTGCTTCTTGATCTCCTCGATGAAGGAGTTCTTGGTGAGCAGCGTCGTCGTCGCGAAGGCTGCCAGGGAAAGCGAAATCAGCGGCAGCGTCAGGTGCCAGAAATAGTCGAGTGGTTTCTGCCACCAGGCGAGCTGGTCGAAATTGTCGGAGACGAGGCCTCGCAGCGGGAACCAGTCATAGAAGGATCCGCCGGCAAAGAGCACGATCAGCAGGATACCGAACAGGAAGCTCGGAACCGCATAGCCGATGATGATGACGCCAGAGGTCCAGACGTCGAAGGTCGAGCCGTCCTTGACCGCCTTCCGGATGCCGAGCGGGATCGAGATGCCGTAGGAAAAGATCATGATCCAGACGCCGAGCGAAGCCGAGACCGGCAGCTTCTCCTTGATCAGGTTCAGCACGGAGGTGTTGCGGAAGAAGCTTTCGCCAAAGTCGAAGCGGATGTAGTTCCACATCATCTCGCCGAAGCGCGTCAGCGGCGGCTTGTCGAAGCCGAACTGCTTTTCGAGCTTGGCGATGAGCTCAGGATCGAGCCCCTGGGCGCCGCGGTATTTCGAGCCGCCTTCGTCAAGACCGCCGCCGCCGAGAAGGTCGCCGCCGCCTCCGGAAAGCCGCGAGTCCGCGCCCTGCGCATCGCCGGTCAGTTGCGCAATCACCTGCTCGACCGGACCGCCGGGTGCGAACTGGATGACAGTAAAGGAGATGGCCATGATGCCGATGATCGTCGGGATCATCAAAAGCAGGCGGCGAAAGATATAGGCGCCCATTAGTAAGGACCTTTCCGGGAAAGCTTGCGTCGAGCGCTGTCCAGTCTATCGCCGTTCAATCCGTGCGGTCTCCTCGTGGTGTGGGCAGGCACGTTACGCCTTGTCCTGATTCGCATGGTTCATTTGGAGCCCAGCCGTCAGGCCAATGCAAGCCTGCTCATTTTGCCGCGGCGGATGACCACCAAACATCGGGGAAGCCGGTCGCATAGGTCGGATATTCGGCCGGCCGCGTGACGGTGTTCCAATAGGCGATCGATTGCGTGCCGCGATAAAACAGCGGCACGACATAGTGCCCCGCTAGGAGCACGCGGTCGAGCGCCTTGATCGCCGCAACCTGCTCGTCGCGGTTGGGGGCGAAGATCACCATGCGGATCAGTGCGTCGATCGCCGGATCGGCAATGCCCGCATAGTTGCGGGAACCCTGCTGGTTAGCCGATCCCGAGCCCCAATAGTCGGCCTGCTCGTTGCCGGGGTTCATCGTCTGCGCCCACACATTCCAGATCATGTCGTAGTCGAAGCTGCGCACCCGGTTGGTGTATTGCGAGGCATCCACGGTCCGGACGCGCGCATCGATGCCGATCTTCTTCAGATTGTTGGTATAAGGCACCGCCCAGCGTTCCAGCATCGGGCTCGACAGCAGGATCTCGAAGCTCATCGGCTTGCCGGTCTTGGTATTGACCATGCGGTTGCCCTTGATCTCCCAGCCCGCTTCCTTGAACAGCCCGATCGCCTTGCGCAGGTTGTCGCGGCTCTTCTGCGGATCGCCGCCGACCGGATTGGTATAGGGCGTAGTGAAGACCGCGGGCGACAGCTTGTCCTTGAGGCCACCAAGGATCTCCAACTCCCGGCCCTCAGGCAGACCCGAGGAGGCAAGCTCGGTGTTCCAGAAATAGCTGTCGATGCGCTTGTAGGTGTTGAAGGCGACGGTGCGGTTCAGCTCCTCGAAGTCGAAGCCGTAATTCAGCGCCTCGCGAACCTTTTCGTCCTTGAAGATATCGCGACGGGTGTTCGGCACCAGAGCCTGCATGATGCCAGTGGCGCGCAGTGCGTTGGGGACGTCCTCCTTCTTCACGCGCCCGTCCTTGACGGCGGGGAAATCATAGCCGGTCGCCCAGCGTGCCGCCTGCGTCTCCTGCCAATAGTCACTGTTGCCGGCCCGGAAGGCCTCGAACTCCACGTCCCGATCGCCGAAATAGGTGTAGGTGATAGAGCCGAAATTGTTCTGGCCAACATTCACATTGAGGTCCTTGCCCCAGTAGTTGTCGCGCAACTCGTAGCGGATCGTCGCGCCCGGCGCGAAGGCAGCGATCTTGTAGGGGCCGGATCCCATCACCGGCTCGAGCGTCGTCCTGGAAATGTCGCGCGGCTTGCCGTCCGGTCCCGCGCCCTCCCACCAGTGCTTCGGCACCACGGTCAGCTGTCCCAGGATATTGGGAAGCTCCTTGTTGTTCTTCTCGTCGAAGGTGAAGGTCACGTCGCGTTCGCCCGTCTTCTCGGCCTTTACGACATGCTTGTAGTAGTTGGACAGGAGCGGATTGAGCTCCTTCGATTTGTCGAAACTGAAGACGACGTCATCAGGCGTCACCGGCTTTCCGTCGGCCCACTTGGCTTCCGTGCGCAGCCGGAAGGTCGCGCTCGACACGTCGTCGGGAAAGGAAAGCCCTTCCGCCAACAGGCCGTAGGAGGCGAGCAGCTCGTCGTCGGCCGATTTCATCAGCGTTTCGAAAGGCAGCGTCAGACCGACTGCCGTTTCGCCCTTCGAAAGCAGCGGATTGAAGGTGTCGTAGGTGCCGGAGGCGGAAAGCCGCAAGTTGCCGCCCTTCGGCGCATCCGGATTGACGTAGTCAAAATGCTTGAATCCCGGCTTGTATTTCAGCGCGCTGATGACGGAACTGCCGATCTGGAAATTTGGCTCCTGGGCAACGGCCTGCAAGGGCAGCGCCATTGCGCCGAGAAGAGAAAACACCACACCAAATTTCGACCACGTAAGCGCCATTCGCCAACCCCGATTGTTTTTCTGCTTTCGCCGACAATAGGCGAAAAACAGGCGAAAAACAGGTGAGCCAACAGTTTTTGTCCGGCTCGCGGGATCGTGACCAAGGCTGCGGCCCGTCAGGTCGTTGCTTCCTCCAGTCGTTTCCTCAGCATTCCACGCAGTTCCGCCGTCATGCGTGGGTCGCCTCCGAGATCCGGATCGTGCGCTGCGGTCACGATGATCCGAAGGAGTTCAAGCACCAGTGCCGCAAGCAACTCCACGTCGTCGCCAATCGACGGCGCGGCCTTGCGCAGCAGCGCGGTGATATTGCCGCGCAGTTCTGCCCGCGATTGCACCTTGCGTTCCTTGGGAATGTCCCGGCGCGCCGCCAGCACAGGGAACTCACGATGCTCCTCGAGAAAGGCGCCAAGTCGGGCAAATATCGCGTCGCCGATTTCCGCCGCACGCTTGCCGTCCACGGTCGCCTGCAGATCCACCAGCGCCGCGTTGAGCTGCCGCAGCCGTTCGAGATGGAGCGCTTCCGCCAGAAGCACCTTGGTCGGGAAGAACTGGTAGAGCGAGCCGATCGAGGACTTCGCCTCGGCAGCGATCTCGGTCATCGTCGCGGCTTCGTAGCCTTTGTCGAGAAACACCCTGGCTGCCGCCTCGGTCAGAACGGCAACGCGCTCCCGCCCGCGCTTCTGCTTCGGCGAACGTTTCGTCGGATCCAGGCTTGATTTTTGTGAGGGCATCCTCATACTTTCAATTGTGAGGATATCCTCATATCTATTTTGGAGCCTTCCATGTCCCTCTACGATCCCAAGACCACGGCCCTGATCTCCATCGATCTGCAGGGCTTCATCATTTCCAGGCCTGTCGCGCCCCATTCCGCCCAGCAGGTAATCGAAAATACCGCCACGATCGCCAAGTCGCTGAAATCCGCCGGCGGCACCACGATTTTCGTGACTGTCGGATTTTCCGCAGACTATGCCGATGCTGTCAACCAGCCGACTGACGAGCCGATTGTCTTCCCACAGGGTGGACTGCCGGCCGAAGCCCTGCGCGAGCCGCTTGAGATCGCGGCGCTCACGCCCGATGTGCGCATCACCAAGCATCAATGGAGCGCCTTTTACGGGACTGAAATCGACCTGCAACTGCGCCGCCGCGGCATCAAGACCGTGATTCTCACCGGCATCGCCACCAATTTCGGTGTCGAGGCCACCATTCGCGATGCCTTCGCGCACAATTATGCGGTCATCGCCGTCGAGGATGCGATGACGACGTTCTCGGCCGAGATGCATGCCTTTGCCTGCGAGCGCATCTTCCCGCGCCTTGCCCGGGTGCGCAAAACCGCCGACATCCTTGCTAACGCCTGAGCCTCACAATGCTGCCTGACTGGGCATGGGCGAAAACATCGATTCACCAAAATTGCTTTTCACGGTAGATTCGATCGCAAATCACTCGGCCGCGGCCCGCAGACGCTCAGGACATGGCATGGCTCTCCATACCACCAGGACTTTCCAGACTTTTTTGAAATTGGCATTCGCCGGCGTGCTCGGCGCAAGCCTTGTTGCCGGCGAAGCCGGCGCCGAACAGAAGCAACCGAGTCCCGGGAGCGCCAAGGCGATTTTCGGTTCCGTCTCCCTGCCGAACCAGGGTGCGGCGCAGCCTTTCGGCTTCTATGCGAAAGGCTGCATGTCCGGCGCTGTCGCGCTGCCGGTCGATGGGCCGACCTGGCAGACCATGCGGCTTTCGCGCAATCGCCGCTGGGGCAATCCGGCGATGATCTCGCTCCTGGAGCGGCTGTCTCGTGATGCGGCACAGTATGATGGATGGCCGGGCCTGCTCGTCGGCGACATCTCGCAGCCGCGCGGCGGGCCGATGTTCAACGGCCATGCTTCGCACCAGATCGGACTTGATGCAGATGTCTGGCTGACGCCAATGCCCGCTCATCCCCTGAGCATCGAGGAACGTGAAACGCTGCCTTTCACGACGATGTTGCAGAAGAATGCGTTTCTGACGATAAATCCCAATGTCTGGACCGAATCGCGCGCCCGCCTGTTGATGCGCGCGGCGAGCTATCCGCAGGTCGAGCGGATCTTCGTCAATCCGGCCATCAAGAAGAAGATGTGCGACACCTGGACGGGCGACCGCACCAATCTCGGCAAGCTGCGGCCGATCTACGGTCACGATTCACACTTCCACATCCGCATCAAGTGCCCGCCGGGCACAACCTCTTGCAAGCCGCAAGCGCCGGTGCCCGCCGATGATGGATGCGGCAAGCCGCTCGCATGGTGGTTCACGAAGGAACCATGGGCGCCGCCGAAGCCGCCAAAGCCCGGCACGAAGCCCGCCAAGCCGCGCGAAGTCATGGTCTCCGATCTTCCGAACTCCTGCTCGTCGGTTCTCGCAGCGCCATCCGTCGACTCCATTCAGGCCGCGACGTTTGGTGGAACCCCCGGCGCTCCGGCGATTGCGCCGATGGCGGTGATGCCTGCAGCGGCATCCGACGATGCACTGCCTGACATTGGCCCGGTGCCGGACGACAAGCCGTCCGGTGAGTAGGCGTTGCCATGGGGGCGACGGTCTTTCAAAAGACGGACGCTTCGTATAGAAGCAGCCAAATCGATTGAATTTTCAGGCGGAGGTCCTTTTCATGGCCGGCGGCAAGTGCCTTGCATTGATTGCGCATGACCAGAAGAAGGACGACATGGCGGAGTTCGCACGCCGCCACCGCGAGACATTCGCGAACTGGAAGATCGTCGCCACCGGCACGACCGGCGGCCGCGTGTTGGAGGCTGCTCCAGACCTCGACGTGACACGCTTGAAGAGCGGCCCGCTCGGCGGCGACCAGCAGATCGGTGCCCTGATTGCCACAGGCGAAGTCGACGTGTTGATCTTTTTTGTCGATCCTCTGACGCCGATGCCGCATGATGTCGATGTCAAGGCTTTGATGCGGCTTGCAATCGTTTACGATATCCCGATGGCGCTGAACGAAGCGACCGCCGACAAGCTTATTGCCACCCTTCACGCGTAACCGGCGCTTGAATAGCGCGCACGCACGGAACCTGCCATGCCCCAGCTCGATACCCGCGACACCGCCATGCCCTTCCCGATCCTGATCGGCGATATCGGCGGCACCAATGCCCGTTTTGCGATCATCCCCGACGCCACGGCAGAGCAGATCCATTTTCCGAATGTCCGCACCGCCGATTTCGAGACGATCGACGATGCGATCCGAAGCTGCATTCTCGAAAAGAGCAGCCTGCGGCCGCGCTCGGCGATTCTCGCCGTCGCCGGACCGATCAGCGCGGACGAGATCCCGCTGACGAACTGCGACTGGGTTGTCCGCCCGCGCACGATGATCGCTGGACTCGGCATCGAGGACGTGCTCGTTGTCAACGACTTTGAGGCGCAGGCCCTGGCAATTGCCAACCTCTCGGACGAGAACCGCGAGCGCCTTGGCGATGCGTCGGGCAAAATGGTCGCATCCCGTGTCGTCCTCGGCCCCGGCACCGGCCTCGGCGTCGGCGGCCTCGTCCATGCACGCGGCTCATGGATTCCGGTGCCGGGCGAGGGTGGTCACGTCGATCTCGGGCCACGCACCGCGCGAGACCTGCAGATCTTCCCGCATGTGGAAACGATTGAGGGCCGTGTCTCGGCAGAGCAGATCCTTTGCGGCCGTGGTATCGTCAATCTCTACTTGGCGATCTGCACGGCGGATGGCATCGAGCCCGTTTACGCCGACCCTGCTGATATCACCTCGCACGCGCTCGCCGGCTCCGACCCGGTTGCCGTCGAGACGATCAGCCTGTTCTCGACCTATCTCGGCCGTGTCGCCGGCGACATGGCGATGATCTTCATGGCCCGCGGCGGAGTCTTCCTTTCCGGCGGTATCTCGCAGAAGATCCTGCCGGCGCTGAAGAAGCCGGAATTCCGTGCCGCGTTCGAGGACAAGGCGCCGCATTCCGAGCTGCTTTCGACGATCCCGACCTATGTCGTCACCCACCCGCTTGCGGCTGTCGCAGGGCTCTCGTCCTATGCCCGCAACCCCGAGAGCTTCGGCGTCTCGACCGACGGCCGCCGCTGGCGGGCGTAACACTCTGGTCAAAAGGCTGCCAACTCTTTATAGACCCGCGCGAGCGCACGCAGTCATGAGGACATGCGTGTCCTGACACACAGGAAGACTGATTTTTGCAAGCACCGGACACCAAGCAGACGCCCGTAAACAGCGACAGCATCACCGGCATCTTGAAGCGCATCATCGCAGAGAACGGCCGGGATCATCTCTGGGGCTATGTTTTCGCGATCAGCTGCCTCGTCATCGTTGCCTTGTCGACGGCGTACACCGCCTGGATCATGAAGTCTGTCATCAACGAGGCGTTCGAACACCGACGTGCCGACATCGTCTGGGTGATCTGTTTCACCATCTTCGTAGCCTTCGTGTTGCGCGGCTTTGCAAGCTACGGTCAGGCGGTGGTGCTGTCGAAGATCGGCAACAACATCGTGGCGCGGTACCAGCAGCGTGCCTATGCGCACCTGATGAAGCTGTCGCTCGGATACTTCAACCAGACACGCTCGGCTCACGTCGTTGCACAGCTCAATCAGAACATCGGCGGCATCCGTGATGTGATGAACCTGACGATCACGTCGACGGTGCGCGATCTCCTGACGTTCGTCTCCCTGCTCGCCGTTATGATCATTCAGGATCCGCTGCTCAGCCTGGCGGTGTTTGTTCTGGCGCCGCCTCTTCTTTATGCACTGCGATACGTGTCGAAGCGGCTTCGCGTGGCAACCAAGGAGGCGATCAACGTCAACAGCCACGTCGCCGGTGCGATGCAGGAAACCATCCAGGGTATCGCCATCGTCAAGGCCTTCACCATGGAGCGCCAGCTCGAGCAGAAGGTCGACAAGCTTGTCCAAAGCGCGGAATGGCGCGCCAACCGCATCGCCCGCCTGTCCGAACGCACGGCGCCACTTACCGAAAGCTTCGCCGGCCTGGCGGTGGCGAGCGTCCTTGCCTATGCCGCTTACGGGACGATCTATAACAACATTCCGCCGGGCGCGTTCTTCTCCTTCGTAACGGCATTGCTGCTCGCCTATGATCCGGCGCGCCGCCTCGCACGTCTTCAGGTGCAGATGGAGCGTGCTGTCGTCAACGCCCGCATGATCTATGAATTCCTCGATACGGTGCCGCATCAGCGCGATGTGCCCGGCGCAAAGCCGCTCGTCGTGACGGAAGCCAAGATAGAGTTCCGCAATGTCTCCTTCGCCTATGGCGACGATGAAGTTCTTCGCGATGTCAGCCTTGTTGCCGATGGCGGAAAGACGACGGCGCTCGTCGGGCCGTCGGGCGCCGGCAAATCGACGATCATCACGCTCATTCCGCGCTTCTACGATCCGAAGGCAGGCCAGATCCTGATCGATGGTCAGGACATTGCGCATGTGACGAAACGGTCGCTGCGCGAGCAGTTGGCCTATGTCTCCCAGCAGCCCTATCTCTTTGAAGGTTCGATCCGCGACAACATCCGCTACGGCCGCCCGGAGGCGACGGATGAGGATGTTGAGCGCGCCGCGCGCCTTGCCTATGCGCACGAGTTCATCCTGGCGCAGCCGCAAGGCTACGACACGCCGGTCGGCGAGAACGGCGTGACGCTTTCCGGCGGCCAGCGCCAACGGCTTTCGATCGCCCGCGCCCTTGTCCGCAACGCGCCGATCCTGCTCCTGGATGAGGCGACCTCGGCACTGGACACGGAGTCGGAAGCCGCGGTGCAGAAGGCACTCGATGGCGCCATGGTCGGACGCACGGTGGTTGTCATTGCCCACCGCCTGTCCACCGTTGTCCGCGCCGACAAGATCGTCGTCATGCAACAGGGCCGCGTCATCGAAGAAGGCAATCACGATAGCCTTGCGCAGCGTAGCGACGGTCTTTACGCTCGCCTCAACAATCTTCAGAGGCCAGCCGCCTCGGATGCCCGCTGATAGGATGATCGACTGACATGACCGATGCTGCGATGAAACTGGTTGTAGTTGGCGCGGCAGGGCGCATGGGGCAGACGCTTATCCGTCTCATCCACGCCATCGATGGCGTGACGCTGCATGCCGCGGTCGAACGTCCGGGCTCTCCCTTCGTCGGCAAGGATGCTGGCGAAATTGCCGGTCTCGGCGCGAATGGCGTTATCATCGGCGATGATCCGCTGGCGGCCTTTCTGCATGCCGAAGGCGTCCTCGATTTCACGTCGCCCGCCGGCACCGTGGAGTTCGCGGCGCTGGCTGCGCAGGCGCGCATTGTCCATGTCATCGGCACGACCGGCTGCTCTGCTGATGACGATGCGAAGATCGCGGCTGCGGCGCGTCACGCCCGTGTCGTCAAATCAGGCAATATGGGGCTCGGCGTGAACCTGCTCAGCGTTCTTGTCGAGCAGGCCGCTCGTGCGCTGGATCCCGCAGACTGGGATATCGAAGTGCTTGAAATGCACCACAAGCGCAAGGTCGATGCCCCTTCGGGCACGGCGCTGCTCTTGGGTGATGCGGCTGCCAAGGGTAGGGGCGTCGATCTCGCCTCGCATTCGGTGCGGGTGCGCGACGGCCACACCGGTCCGCGCGAGCAGGGCACAATCGGGTTTGCCACGCTGCGCGGCGGCTCGGTTGTCGGCGAGCATTCGGTGATCTTTGCCGGAGAAGGCGAAACGGTGACGATGTCGCACAGCGCCACCGATCGCTCGATCTTCGGCCGCGGTGCCGTCAAGGCAGCGCTCTGGGCGCGCGACAAGAAGCCCGGTCTCTATTCCATGCTCGACGTGCTCGGGCTTTCTTCAAAGTAATCTATTTCGGAGGCATTTTTCATGAGCGGCACTCTCGTCCTCGTTCGCCACGGCCAGAGCGACTGGAACCTCAAGAACCTTTTCACCGGCTGGAAGGACCCTGAACTGACCGAGCTCGGCATTCAGGAAGCCAACACCGGCGGCAAGGCGCTCGCCGATTACGGCATCAAGTTCGACGTCGCCTTCACCTCGGACCTGAAGCGCGCCCAGGACACCCTGAAGATCATTCTCGACAACGTCGGTCAGCCGGACCTCAAGACCTTCAAGGATCAGGCGCTGAACGAGCGCGATTACGGTGATCTTTCCGGCCTCAACAAGGATGACGCCCGCGCCAAGTGGGGTGAGGAGCAGGTCCACATCTGGCGTCGCTCCTACGACGTACCGCCTCCGGGCGGCGAAAGCCTGCGCGACACCGGTGCCCGCGTCTGGCCTTACTACCTGACGGAAATCCTGCCCAGGGTCCTGCGCGGCGAAAAGGTGCTGGTCGCTGCCCATGGCAACTCGCTGCGTTCGCTTGTCATGGTGCTCGACCGCCTGTCCAAGGAACAGATCCTCGCGCTCAATCTCGCGACGGGCGTTCCCATGGTCTACAAGCTCAACGCCGACTCGACCGTCGCTTCCAAGGAAGTGCTCGGCGATATGTCCGGCGCGCATTGACATCAAGGCGCCGCGCATCTGTTGTTGCTGCGCGGCGCTTTTCCAACTTGTTGGCACCGGCTTTTTAGCCTTCTGACGTGCTTTCCGCCTGAGGCGCCTTCTTCCGGGCAGCCTCGAAATCCGGTAGACGATTGGCGATCCACTGCCAGAGCGTCACCACCTCCACCAGAAGCTCACCGCCAAGCGGCGTCAATTCGTATTCCACGCGTGGCGGCACCTGCGGGTAGAGCGTCCGCGTCACTAGGCCGTCGCTCTCAAGCGTCCGCAGCGTCTGCGTCAGCACCTTCTGGCTGATCCCATCCACCCGTTCCAGAACGCGCGAAAAGCGCAAGGGGCCTTTTGCCTCAGCCAATATGTGCATGACGCGCAGCGGCCATTTGGCACTGGCGCGCTCCAGCATCGCGCGCGCAAGCGCGTCCTCCTCGTCCGTCAGCGTTTCACAGAAGTCGAATGTATGATCGTTCAGGACAGTTACCATAAGGTATGTATAGATCCTCAGGGTACCTTCTTTCAAGATGAAACTGCCTCGCCTATATCCCTCGTGACGGATCAAGGAGGTTTCTGATGTCACAGGTTTGGTTGATTACAGGCAGTTCCCGCGGCCTCGGCAGGGCGCTTGCGGAGGCGGTGCTGGCGGCAGGGCACAAGCTGGTCGCGACAGCGCGCGATCCTTCGCAGCTTGAAGACATTAAAGAGCGCTATGGGGACAACGTCCTGACGATATCTTTGGATGTCACCGACGAACAATCGGCTGCTTCCGCCGTGAAGGCGGCGGTAGAAACGTTCGGCCGCCTCGACGTGCTCGTCAACAATGCGGGCTACGGCGACGTCGGATCGATCGAGGACACCAGCCTTGCCGATTTCCGCGCCCAGATCGAAACCAACCTGTTCGGAACGATCATCGTCACCAAGGCGGCCCTGCCGCTGATGCGTGAGCAGGGCTTCGGCCACATCATCCAGTTTTCTTCCGTCGGCGGCCGCATCGGCCCCGCCGGTCGCGCGCCCTATGCCGCGGCCAAGTGGGGCGTCGAGGGTTTCTCGGAAGTTCTCAGCAGAGAGGTTGGCCCGCTCGGCGTCAAGGTAACGATCATCGAGCCGGGCGGCTTCCGGACCGATTTCGCCGGTGCGTCCACGCAACTTCGCGAGGGTCGCCCGGAATACGAAGACACGGTCGGCAAGATGGCTCGCTACCAGCGCGACTATAACGGCAAGCAGCCGGGCGACCCGGCGAAGGCGGCTGCTGCTGTGGTCTACATCGCCAGCCTCGCCGAACCGCCGCTGCGCTTGCTGCTCGGCAGCGATGCGGTGCGCGGCGTCGAACAGAACGATGCCGTCAGGGCGGAGGCCCATCGGCAATGGCGCGACCTCAGCGTCTCCACCGATTTCGAACCCGGGGCGGGTGCGGGAAAGTTCCCTTGGGAGGGAAAATAGCCTTTTCGCTCGCGGGCTATGGCAGAAATCCCTGGGTCCCCGACACGACTCGCCTTCGCTTAGTTCTCGATCGTGAACTGCACGCGATCCGCTGAAAACCGCGTGATCGCGTATTGCACCGGAACGCCCTCGAGATCGGTGTTGACAGCCTTGGTGATGAGCACGATCGCTCCCGGTGTCAGTTCGAGCGCGGCAAGGTCGGCGTCATCGGCATGGGCGGCGGTGATCTCCGTCGTCGCGCGGACATAGTCGGAGAGGCCGAGGTCGGCAAAGGCGCGGGTGATCGATTCCGTCTTCTCGTAGACTGCGGGCAAGCCCGCAAAGCGTTCCGCCGGAAACCAAGCCGTTGCGCACGAGACCGGCCGGTCGTCGGCCTTGCGCACCGTCTCCATGCGGATCACGGGCGCCCCCGCCCGCAGCTTCAGCCAGCGCGCCACCTCTTCGTCCGCTCTTTCCTCTCTGTGACTGAGCAGCAGCCCGCGCATCGCGCGCGCCTGCTCGCCGATCCCGGCCGTGAACCGCGTCCGCCTGGTGATCGGAAAGTTCAGACGCTCCTTGCACTCAATCAGCGTGCCGCGTCCCTGCACGGCGCGCACGATCCCTTCCTGGGCAAGGGCTGCGATCGCGCTTCTGACCGTATGCCTGTTGACGCCGAACTGCTGCGCCAGAAGCGTCTCGGCCGGCACCATGCCGGTCTCGTCATAGGCACCGGCGCTGATCGCCTGGCGGATACGATCGGCGATCTGCCGCCAGAGCGCCACGCCCGTCTGTCTTTGTACCTGCCCAGCCATTTCGCTCCTCGATGTCACACGCTTGTCACGTCCGCGTTTTAAGCCTAAACATATCTTGTATAGTTGTCTATATCAATAGACATTTAAAGGATGTGGCGATGACCTTAGCGGAAAAGAATGAGACGGCGGCAGGTGGGCGCAAGCGCGTCGTCGACCTGCTTGCTCGCGCGGAACGGCAGGAATTGCTGGCGGCATGGGACAAGCTGGCGGAAAAGCCTGCGGTCCAGCCGGTGCGTGGACCGGAAACGGGCCTCGTCATGATTCGCGGCCGGATGGGTGGCGGCGGTGCGCCATTCAACCTCGGCGAGGTAACGGTCACCCGCGCCACCGTGCGCCTCGCATCGGGCACCGTCGGTCACGCCCAGGCGCTCGGCACCGATCACGAGAAGGCCCGACTTTCAGCCATCTTCGACGCCCTCTGGCAGGAGCCGGTAACGCAGCCGCTTGTCGAGCAGGCGCTTCTTCAGCCGATCGCTTCCCGCGTCGCCGATGCCGATCGCCGCAAGGCCGACGAGACGGCGGCAACGCGCGTCGATTTCTTCACCATGGTTCGCGGAGACGACTGATGAGCCTCAAGACGGAAGTTCCTAAGAATGACGTATTGGCCGGAGGCTTCGCCGAGCCGGTCTTCCACGCCCAGAGCGTGTTCAAGCTGATGATGGATGCGATGGCGCGTCCGGGCACGATCCAGACGGTCGCCCCCGATGCTCTGCCGCCGGCCCCGCTCGGCGTTGCATCAGGCGCGATCGCCCTCACGCTCTGCGACCATGACACGCCCGTCTGGCTGTCATCAGGGCTGGCAAAATCCGCTGTGCCGCAATGGCTCGGCTTCTATACCGGTGCGCCGGTGACGCCGGAGAAGGCCGAAGCGCGCTTCGCCTTTGTCGAAGCCGGAACACCTCTGTCGTCGTTCGGTCTCTTCGCCGCAGGCACGCAGGAGTATCCGGACCGTTCGACGACCGTTGTCATCGAACTGGCGGATATCGAAGGCGGCCGCAAGCTGGCGCTCATGGGCCCCGGCATCAAGACGGTCACCGACATCGCGCCGCTTGGCCTGCCAGATACCTTCCTCCGCCTCTGGACGGAGAACCGCGCCCTCTTCCCGCGCGGCATCGACATCGTGCTGACCTCGGGCAGCCGGTTCGTCTGCCTGCCGCGCACCACCAAGATCACCGCGACGGAGATGTGACCCATGTATGTTGCTGTCAAAGGGGGCGAGGCCGCCATTGCCAACGCCCATCGCCTGCTGGCGGATCGCCGTCGCGGCGACCGTTCGTTGCCGGCTATCGGTATCGACCAGATCGTGGCGCAGCTGGCGCTGGCCGTCGACCGTGTCATGGCCGAAGCCTCGCTCTACGATCGCACGCTTGCAGCGCTTGCCGTCCGCCAGTCGCGCGGCGACATGATCGAAGCGATCTTCCTGCTTCGCGCCTATCGCACGACGCTACCGCGCTTCGGCTATAGCAAGCCTGTTGACACCGCCCGCATGAAGATCGAGCGTCGCGTCTCCGCCACCTACAAGGATCTGCCCGGCGGCCAGCTGCTCGGCCCGACCTTCGACTACACGCATCGCCTTCTCGACCCTTCGCTACTGACCGACGAAGCCGTCGAAGAACCGACGCTTCGCGAGGCAGAAACCGGCCGCGTCATGCGCGTTTCGGAAATCCTGGCGCAGGAAGGCCTGATCGAGGGCGATGGCGAAATGCCCGAGGATCACGAGATCGGCGACCTGACCCGCGAGCCGATGGAATTCCCGATGACGCGCGATCTGCGCCTTCAGGCGCTCGCCCGTGGCGACGAAGGTTTCCTGCTGGCGCTCGGTTATTCCACGCAGCGCGGTTACGGCCGCAACCATCCGTTCACCGGCGAGATCCGCATCGGTGAGGTCGACGTCGAATTCGACGTTCCCGAACTCGGCTTCGCCGTCTCGCTCGGCACCATCCAGGTGACGGAGTGCCAGATGGTTAACCAGTTCAAGGGTTCGTCCAAGGCGCCACCGCAGTTTACCCGCGGCTATGGCCTGGTCTTCGGCCAGAGCGAGCGCAAGGCGATGTCCATGTCGCTCGTCGATCGTGCGCTGCGCGCCGAAGAACTCGGCGAGGACATCACGGCTCCGGCACAGGACGAGGAATTCGTCATCTCGCATGCCGACAATGTGCAGTCGACCGGCTTCGTCGAACACCTGAAGTTGCCCCACTACGTCGACTTCCAGGCGGAACTCGATTTGGTTCGCCGCATGCGCAACGAATTCGAAGCCAACCGCATCGGCGGCGATGACACGATCAAGGAGGCTGCGGAATGACCGATCTAGCCAGCTACAATTTCGCTTACCTCGACGAACAGACGAAGCGCATGATCCGCCGCGCGATCTTGAAGGCGATCGCCATCCCCGGCTACCAGGTACCCTTCGCCTCGCGCGAAATGCCAATGCCGTACGGCTGGGGCACCGGCGGCGTGCAGGTCACGGCCTCGATCGTCGGGCCGGATGACGTGCTGAAGGTCATCGACCAGGGCGCCGACGATACGACCAACGCCGTCTCGATCCGCGCCTTCTTCCAGAAGGTCGCAAGCGTCGCAGTGACGACGCATACCAAGGATGCAACGATCATCCAGACCCGCCACCGTATCCCGGAAGAAAAGCTCGCCGCCAACCAGGTGCTGGTCTACCAGGTTCCGATCCCGGAACCGCTGCGCTTCCTCGAGCCGCGCGAGACCGAAACCCGCAAGATGCACGCGCTTGAGGAATACGGTCTCATGCATGTGAAGCTCTATGAGGACATCGCGCATAACGGCCGCATCTCCAAGACCTATGCCTATCCGGTCAAGGTCGCCGGCCGCTACGTCATGGACCCGTCGCCGACGCCGAAGTTCGACAATCCGAAAATGCACATGTCGGAGGCGCTGCAGCTCTTCGGGGCAGGGCGCGAGAAGCGTATCTATGCCGTTCCGCCCTATACCGAAGTCGTCAGCCTCGATTTCGACGACTATCCCTTCGAGATCCAGCGCTTCGGCAAGCCCTGTGCGCTCTGCGGCGCGGAAGAGGTCTATCTCGACGAGGTCATCCTCGATGACAAGGGCGGGCGCATGTTCGTCTGCTCCGACACTGACCATTGCGAAGATCGCCGCGCCCATGGGCATGCCGGCGAGATGTTGGCACCCAATCAGGAGGCCGCCGAATGAGCGACACCCCGCTTCTCAAAGTCAACGACGTCTCGAAGTTCTACGGCAACCGTATCGGCTGCCGGAAGGTCTCCTTCGAGCTCTGGCCCGGCGAAGTGCTCGCCATCGTCGGTGAATCCGGCTCAGGCAAGACGACGCTGCTCAATTGCATCTCGACGCGGTTGATGCCGACCGCCGGCAGCGTCGAATACCACATGCGCGACGGCGCCTATCGCGACCTCTACCGCATGAACGAGGCCGAGCGCCGCTTCCTGATGCGCACGGACTGGGGTTTCGTGCATCAGAATCCGGCTGACGGTCTGCGCATGACGGTGTCTGCGGGTGCCAATGTCGGCGAACGCCTGATGGCGATCGGCGACCGCCACTACGGCAACATCCGCTCCACAGCTATCGACTGGCTGCAGCGCGTCGAGATCGACGAAGGCCGTATCGATGACCAGCCGCGCGCCTTCTCCGGCGGCATGCGCCAGCGTCTGCAGATCGCCCGCAATCTGGTGACCGGCCCGCGTCTGGTGTTCATGGACGAGCCGACCGGCGGCCTCGACGTGTCGGTGCAGGCACGCTTGCTCGATCTCGTGCGTGGTCTCGTCAACGATCTAGGCCTTGCCGCGATCATCGTCACCCACGACCTCGCCGTCGCGCGCCTGCTGTCGCACCGCATGATGGTGATGAAGGATGGCCATGTCATCGAGCAGGGGCTGACCGATCGCGTCCTCGACGATCCGCGCGAGCCATACACGCAGCTCCTCGTTTCCTCCATCCTGCAGGTCTGATCGCGAATGCTGTTCGGACTCCGGCTACAGGTGTCCGTGGCAAGCGAAACTAAGGAAAGAAATCATGGCAACGCCACTCGTTGTTTCTGAAGTCGTCAAGAGCTTCACCATGCACCTGCGCGACGGCATCAAGCTGCCGGTCGTTTCGGACGTATCCTTTTCCGTCGCATCCGGGGAATGCGTGGTCCTCGGCGGCCCTTCGGGCATCGGCAAGAGCTCGCTCCTGAAGATGACCTATGGCAACTATGCCGTCGATAGCGGCCAGATCCTCATCAAGCATCATGACAAGATCGTCGATCTGGCGACCGCTGACCCGCGCACGATCATCGACGTTCGTCGCCACACACTCGGCTATGTCAGCCAGTTCCTGCGAACAGTGCCGCGTGTCGCGGCGATTGACGTTGTTGCCGAGCCGCTGGTCGCCCGCGGCGAGAAGGCGGAAACGGCGCGGGAGAAGGCGGCAAACCTTCTCTCGAAGCTGAACCTGCCGGAAGCGCTCTGGCAGCTCCCGCCCGCCACTTTCTCCGGCGGCGAGCAGCAGCGCGTCAACATCGCCCGCGGCTTCATCACCGAGCATACCGTCCTGCTCCTCGACGAGCCGACGGCCTCGCTCGACGCCAGGAACCGCGCCGTCGTCGTCGGCATGATCGAGGAAAAGAAGAAGGCGGGGGTCGCCCTTCTCGGCATCTTCCACGATGAGGAAGTGCGCGAGGCCGTCGCCGACCGCATTATCGACGTTCAGAAGTTCTCGCCGCGAAAGGCAATCGCCGCATGAGCCGCAGGATTGGCCTCGAGCCCTATTTCAATGAAACGGCATCCGTGAAGAACGCCACCTTCGGCCGCTTCACGGAGGTCTCGGAGCGTTGCCGCATCGAGGAAGTCGAGTTCGGCGACTATTCCTATGTCATGCAGGACGGCGCCATCTGGTGCGCGACGATCGGCAAGTTCGTCAACATCGCCGCCTCGGTGCGCATCAACGCCACCAACCACCCGACCTGGCGCGCAACGCTGCACCACTTCACCTATCGCGCCGCCGACTATTGGCCGGATGCCGATATGGAGACCGATTTCTTCGAATGGCGTCGCTCCAACCGCGTCGTCATCGGGCATGACGTCTGGATCGGCCACGGTGTGACCATCCTGCCCGGTGTTACGGTCGGCAATGGCGCGGTCATCGGCGCCGGTGCCGTCGTCTCCAAGGATGTTGCCCCTTACACCATCGTCGGCGGCGTCCCCGCCAGGCTGATCCGCGAACGCTTCCCGAAGGAGGTCGGCGAACGGATGGACAAGCTCGCCTGGTGGGATTGGGAGCACGACCGCCTGCGGGTCGCGCTGGCCGATTTCCGCGCGCTGAGCGCCGAAGATTTCCTCGCCCGCTACGAAGCATGATCGGGCGCCCCAGACTGGGGCGCTCATTCTGCCCGGAGCTTGACCGGCCCAAAATCGGCCGGCCGACCGCCGTTGCTCGCGGCACGCCTGGGTGCCTAAAACTTTGCAGCCGACGAAGCATCGGCTCACCCCATTGTCACAATAGTCGCGCCTGTCTCTGCTAAGAAAGAACAGGAGACGACCCCTGTTTGCCGCAAGGATAACCACGCGTCTTGGGCGTGGATGAGCTTGCGTGAATGCCAATTCCTGTAAGAATCGGAAACACATTGTGACTAAGTCTTTACAAAAGCTACCCTTTTCCGACTTGTCTCGTAAACCTACTTCATGGATATTAGACTGATCTTGAGGAAGTCATCATGATCAGAATGATTGAAGATCCGGCGGAATTGGCCGGCGAAGATATCACTGGTAAGTATATTCTGCGCAAGCTCAACTATCATTGGTTCGCCTACGGCAAGGCTGCGATCGTGACCGCCTGCAAGGGCACGATCCTGGAGCTTGATCGTGAGGAAACGGTCTATTCCGAGCATTGGGGCCGCCGCGCCTACACGGGAACCGGCAAGCGCTATCCGGGTGGTATCTGTCCGATATCGGCGGTCGCCTGCGTCTGCGATACGCCGGACGACGTAAATGCCGTCATCCAGCTCGATGTCGACGCGCAGGACGAGTTCTACCGGTTGATCGCCAAGACGGAAGCCAAGGTTCGCGCCCTTGCGTCTTCTTCAGAGAACACGGTGTTTCTGGCGGCTGCCGAATAGGTCTGGCGTTCCTGGTGGTTCGGTATAAGACCGAGCCTCCCGCGATCGGTCCTCGCGGATGGATGTCACAAGGCGCAAATGACCGACAACACCGACACTATTCTCCTTGCTGAAAATATTGGCTCCAGGCACGATCTCCACGTCTTCGCCGACGGTTGTTACGAACCCGATTCAGGGGAGGGCGGCTGGGCATTTGTGGTCTTTCGCGACGATGCCGAAGTCGCCTCCGGTTTTGGCTGCGTCAGGGACACCGCCAGCAATGCGACCGAACTGGTCGCGCTGCTCGAAGCGGTGGCGTGGATCAACAGCAATGCAGCGGGGGAAACAGCCGTCGTCTGGTCCGACTCCGTTTACGCCGTCAAAGGCTGCAATCACTGGCGCCACATCTGGAAGAACAACGGCTGGAAGAAGATAAGCGCCAACGCGAAGGTCCGAAGCCGCACCATCGCAAATCCGGATTTTTGGAAGGCGATAGACGCTCAACTCTCGCGCAATCGCCTGCTGACGATCGCCTGGTGCAAGGGTCATTCGGGCCTTGCCGGCAACGAGCGCGCGGATGAACTCGCCGAGCGCGGCCGCCTGTCACTGCGTGGCAAGGGTATCCGATGAAAGTTGACCCAAGTCGGCCCGCGCGCGGAAGTGAGGTTCCGATAGGCGCCGCCGGCACGTAACCATCGCTCGCAGCTGTCCGTAACGCCTTGAGGCCAGGTGGCTGCACGCGCCGCCGTCGCCGTTGCCGCAATCAACTCTTGGCTTCGGCCCTCACGCCCATGGGTTCTTCGCCAGCTGCCATTCACCGGTCTCGTCAGGTTCGACGCGCTTGTTGCCGCGGTAGAAGATCGGCAGTCCGGTCTTCTTGTCCATGGAAAAGCGGCTGGGCGTGAACTTCTCGTCCTCGTGTCCGCGGATGGCGAGAGCGAGGGCCTCTTTGAACTTCCCGTCTTTGCACAGGCTTTTGAAGAGTGTCTGGTCCATCGCTTTACTCCACTATCGTCGGGTCCCGGATTGCCTGCCATCGACTGGCGGTCCGGTCAACCGTCAATGGCGACAGGCCGGGGGTTGAAATCGCGAGGCGAGACGCCGACCGGCAGGCTCTTATCTTCAGGCAAACCGGCCGGGCTTCGTTATCCCCCAAAACTCGATTATGACAGTCCTTACATAAAACTGACATTGGAGCTTCATGAACCGGGACTAATGCACTCCCTCATATCGCATCTGGACTATGAGGAAGAGCATGATGTTCGAACTGAAGAATGTCACCCGCCGTTTCGGAAAGAAGACAGCTGTTGATTCCGTGACGCTCGACATTCCTCAGGGCCAGATGGTCGGCATTATCGGCCGTTCCGGCGCCGGTAAGTCCACGCTTCTGCGCATGATCAACCGTCTGCAGGAGCCGACGTCGGGCTCGATCCATTTCGCCGGCGTCGAGGTTTCCAGTCTCCGTGGCCAGGCGCTGCGCAACTGGCAGCGCGATTGCGCGATGATCTTCCAGCAGTTCAATCTCGTTCCGCGTCTCGACGTTCTGACCAACGTCATGCTCGGTCGTCTCAACCATCGTTCGACCACGATGAGCCTGCTCGGTCTTTTTAGCCGCGAAGAGCGCATCCACGCCATCGCTGCCCTTGAGCGTCTCGGCATCGAGCAGACGGCTTTGCAGATGGCCGGCACTCTGTCGGGCGGCCAGCAGCAGCGCGTGGCGATTGCCCGCGCCCTGATGCAGAACCCGAAGATGGTGCTCGCCGACGAGCCGATCGCCTCGCTCGACCCGCTCAATGCGAAGATTGTCATGGACGCGCTGCGCGATATCAACGAGCGCGAAGGCATCACCGTCATCACCAACCTTCATACGCTCGATACGGCCCGCAACTATTGCGAACGCATCGTCGGGATGGCCGCTGGCCGCGTCGTGTTCGATGGCAGGCCTTCCGAATTGACCGCCGATGCCGTCAAGCAGATCTACGGCACCGACAAGGATGGCGCCAGCATCGACGAGACGATGACCTCGACCTCGATCAACATTCCCGCGGCCGTTGCCGCCAATCAATCCGCCGGCTTGCAACCGCTGGCGCTGGCCGGTCTCTGAGAGGGGCGGCCTCGATCGTAAGCCCGCGTTATGGGCACCTTCTTCTAACCAGAGATCGCCGGGGACACCGGTCAATCAGGAGAGTACCATGTTGAAGAAAGCACTCTTTGCCGCGACGGCGCTGTTTGCGCTTGCCGGCGTCTCGCATGCCGCAGACCTCAAGGAATTCCGCGTCGGCATCCTCGGCGGCGAAAACGAAGCCGACCGCCTGCGCAACTACGCTTGCCTGGCTGACCACCTGAAGACCGAGTTCGGCTTCGAGAAGGTTTCGCTCTTCCCGGCTGCTGACTATGACGGCGTTATCCAGGGTCTGCTCGGCGGCACGCTCGACTTCGCGGAGCTCGGCGCTTCCGGCTACGCCGCCATCGCCATCAAGGACGACAAGGCCGTTACGCCGATCCTGACGACGGTTCAGAAGGACGGCTCGACGGGCTACCACTCGATCGGTCTCGCCCTGAAGTCCTCCGGCATCAAGGACATCAAGGACGCAAAGGGCAAGAAGCTCGGCTACGCCGATCCGGACTCCACCTCGGGCTACCTGATCCCGCTGACGCAGATCCCGAAGGACACTGGCATGCCGAACGACCAGTACTTCGCGTCCACGCAGTTCAACGGCGGCCACGAGAACAACCTTCTCGCCGCTTACGACGGCAAGGTCGACATCGCTGTTGATGACTCCTCGGGCATCGGCGATTTCAAGGACGGCTACACCTCCGGCACCTTCCGCAAGGCCGTCGACAAGGGCACCGTAGACCCGAACAAGCTGGTTGAAGTCTGGCGTTCGCCGCTGATCCCGAACGGCCCGCTCGTCGTTCGCAACGAACTCGGCGCTGATTGGCAGGCCAAGCTCACCGACTTCTTCATGAAGCTCCCGGAAAAGGATGCCAAGTGCTTCGCAGCCATCGAAGGCGGCGACTACCAGGGCTACACCAAGGTTCAGGCTGACTTCTACAACGCCATCATCGACGCTCGTAAGGCTGCCATCGGCGGTTGATCGATCCTGACAGTTGGAGGGCGGCCGTCACAAGCCGCCCTTTTTCCTGCGAAGAAAGCGGACACCCTTCATGACTTTTGCCGATCCCAACGCCCAAGCGCCCGCCGTCCAGCAAAGCGCAAGTGAAATCGGTGACGCCTGGAGCAAGATGGTGGCCCGCCGTCGCCTCTATACCGGTCTCGGGCTGGTGATCCTGCTGGCTGCCTTTGTCGCCTCGGTACGGTTCGCAGACGAAAGCAATGCCGGCCATTTCTTCGAACGCCTGCCGCATCTCTTCGATTTTCTGAGCTGGCTCATTCCCAAGGATTGGAATGACGTCTGGCGCGCCCTGTTCGATGTCGCAAGCCCGATCCAGAAGACCGGCGAGGAGTACAATTTCGCCGAGGGTCGCGTCTATGTCTGGGGCGATTTCTATATTCCCGAATATTTCCATTTGATGATCATCACGATCAACGTCGCGCTGGTCTCGACTCTCATCGGCTTCATCTTCGCCGTGCCGCTGAGCTTTCTCGTGGCCCGCAATCTGGCACCATCCAATCCGCTGCGCATCGTCGCCAAGCGTCTGACGGAATTCCTGCGTGCCTTCCCCGAGATCGTCATCGCCGGCCTGTTTTCGGCCATCCTATCGATCGGTCCGGTTGCCGCGATCATCGCGGTCAGCCTGCACACTATCGGGGCGCTCGGTAAACTCTTCTATGAGGTCGTCGAAAACATCGACATGAAGCCGGATGAAGGCATGAAAGCCGTCGGTGCCAGCTGGTCGGAGCGCGTCCGCTTCGCCGCGATGCCGCAGGTCATGCCGAACTTCGTCTCCTACGCACTGCTGCGCCTCGAGATCAACGTCCGCGCCTCCACCATCATCGGTGCCGTCGGCGGCGGCGGTATCGGCGAGGAGCTGAAGCTCTCCATCTCGCGTGGATTCGGCGCCAAGACGATGGCGCTCGTTCTCCTGCTTTTCATCACAATCGTTGCGGTCGACCAGTTCTCCGCATGGCTGCGCCGCCGCCTCGTCGGCGAGCACGCCTTCCTTTTGCAGCATTGAGGTCCGCCATGACGGTGATCGACGCCAACCGGATGCACGAGATCGAGCAGCGCTATCCGGAATATTTCAAGCGGTCCTTCAAGCAGCGCTTCGGCGGCCTGATGATCGTGATCGCGACTCTCGTCTATGCGCTTTACGCGACCTGGTTCTTCGACCTGCCGAAGCTGCTTGCCGAAGCTCACTGGGAGCGCGTCGGCCTCTATCTCAGCCAGTGGGTCAGCTATGACGTGCAGCCGGAGTTCCGCATCGGTGATGATGGCATCACGGTCAAGTATCCGCGCTTCTCGCCGCTCGGCGACGATCCGCATCCCGACTGGGTTGTGAACAATCCCGATGGCAGCGTCACAGCCTCCGTCATGGGCACAAGCCGCACAGTCACGATCTCCAGCAAGGAAACGGTTCTCACGGCTCATGGCATCAGCGTGCCGGTGGACGTCTCCAGCGGCGCCCCGAAGGTCGTCGGCCCGGTCCCTGCCTGGATGACGGTCTACGATGACAACGTCCTTGCCGATCTCGGATTTGCCGGCGATGTCAGCATCTCGGTCGATCGCGTGAAAGTCCGCAAGCGCTTCCTCGGTTGGGCGAATTTCGTCTTCGACACGCAGTCGCCGTTCTTCGACAAGCCGGCGACCGAGGTTATCAGCCTGATCGTTTCGGGTCCGGACCTGAAGCCCGGCCAGTCCAACCTGTCGCTTGCCTTCGATAATATCTGGCACAACAGCGCCTGGCAGCACGGCGACGTCTGGACCAAGCTGTTCCAGACCATCGTGATGGCCTTTTTGGGAACGCTGCTCGGCGCGTTGCTTGCTTTCCCGCTGGCCTTTCTGGCTGCGCGCAATATCACCCCGAACAAGGTCCTGAACCAGGTCCTGAAGCGGTTCTTTGATTTCCTGCGCTCGGTCGACATGTTGATCTGGGCGCTCTTTCTGACCCGCGCCTTCGGTCCCGGTCCCTTGGCCGGCTCCGGCGCGATTTTCCTCACGGAAACGGGCACGCTCGGCAAGCTCTATTCCGAGGGTCTGGAAAACGTCGACAACAAGCCGCGCGAGGGCATCAAGTCGACCGGTGCCTCCACCGTGCTCACCCATCGCTACGGCATCATCCCGCAGATCGTCCCGGTCTTCGTCAGCCAGACGCTCTACCAGTGGGAATCGAACGTACGCGGCGCAACGATCATCGGCGCGGTTGGCGCTGGCGGCATCGGTCTCAAGCTGTGGGAAGCGATGCGCACCAACGCGAACTGGGAAAACGTCGCCTACATGGTGCTGCTGATCCTGATCGTCGTGTTCCTGTTCGACATGGCGTCGAACGCCCTGCGTCACCGTCTGATGGGGACCAAGGCCTACTGAAAAAAGCGCGGGATCGTTCAGGACCATCATCATTCTGTCACGGAAATCTTTTAGCCGGAAGCCAGCTTGCGGTCGTGGTCAAATCACTGAAGACTGCGACCGCACTCCGAGCGATTCCCAGGATACGAGCCTTGCGCTACGCACTCTATTTCACACCGCCGAAGGATGACCCCTTGAACGGCACGGCCGCGCTCTGGCTCGGCCGCGATGCCTTCACCGGTGAAATTTATCCGGCTCCCGATTGTCCGGACCTGCCAGCCGCCGAGCAGTTCGAACTGACAGCCGATCCTCGCCGCTACGCTTTCCACGCGACGATCAAGGCACCGTTCCATCTGGCCGCCTCCGTCACCGAAAAGGACCTGATCCAGGTGGTCGAGGATTTCGCCGCCCGCACGTCCGCCTTCGACATTCCCGAGCTGGTGCTTGGGCAGTTGGGTAAATTCTTTGCGCTGGTGCCCGCTTTTCTGCATCCGCCGCTTCAGGATTTCGCCGCCACGGTGGTAAAATCCTTCGAACCGTTTCGCGCCGCGTTGTCGGATGCGGATATAGCGCGCCGCAACCCGGAGAAACTGAGCGAAAGCCAGAGGGCCAATCTGTTGCGCTGGGGCTATCCCTATGTGATGGATGATTTCGGGTTCCACATGACGCTGACCGGCCAGGTGCCGCAGGAGCGTGCAGGCGTGATGAAGGCCATTCTGGCGGAGCGTTTCGCCGCCTTTATCGGCCGCCCGCTCCTCATTAGCGGCCTTGCCGTTTTCGTCGAGGAGGCGCGGGGCGCGCCGTTCAAAGCCCATTCCTGGTGGCCGCTCGCCGGCGCTAAAAATTGAAAGACCATATTCGATGACCAAAGAAACAGTCTTCTCAAATGCCCGCATCGTTCTCGAGAATGAGATCGTTGAAGGATCGGTCCTCGTCCGCGATGGCAAGATCGCCGATATCTCGACGGGCAGTTCCCGCGTCGGTGAGGATTTCGAAGGCGATTATCTGATCCCGGGTCTCGTCGAACTGCACACCGACCATCTGGAAGGTCACTATTCGCCGCGCCCCGGCCTGCGTTGGCACAAGACGGCGGCAATCCAGGCGCACGACGCACAGATCGTCACCTCAGGCATCACCACGGTTTTCGACTGCCTGCGCATGGGCGCCGACGAGGACGGCGGCTTCGAACATGGCGAGATGCGCGAAATGGCCGATGCGATCCAGAAGGCCGAGCAGGAGGGCCGCCTGCGTGCAGAGCACCTGCTTCACCTGCGCTGCGAGGTCTCCGCCGACAACGTGCTGCAGCACTTCGCCGATTTCGAGAACGATCCCTATGTCCGTCTTGTCTCGCTGATGGACCACGCGCCCGGCCAGCGGCAGTTCCAGACGATGGACCAGTACATCTTCTACTACCAGAAGAAGCGCGGTCTCTCCGATGCGGAGTTCGCCAAGTTCGTTGATCGTCGCGTGTCCGAATCTGACCGCAATTCCACGCCGCACCGCACGGCCATTTCCAAGGTCTGCGCCGAGCGCGGCATCACCGTCGCCAGCCACGACGACGCGACGCTCGCCCATGTCGACGAAGCCATCGAGAACGGCGTACGCCTCGCCGAATTCCCGACCAGCTTCGACGCCGCCAAGGCGTCGCACGAGCATGGCATGAGCGTGCTGATGGGCGCCCCGAACATCGTGCGCGGCAAGTCGCATTCCGGCAATATCGCCGCCCGCGATCTCGCCGAACGCGGCGTGCTCGACGTTCTGTCCTCTGATTACGTCCCGCTCAGCCTGCTCTACGCACCCTTCCTGATTGCCGACGAGGTGGAGAGCATTTCGCTGCCGAAGGCGATCGCCATGGTCACCGCGACGCCAGCTCGCACGGTTAGCCTCAACGACCGCGGCCGCATCGCCACTGGCCTGCGCGCCGATCTCGTCCGCGTTTTCCGTGATCACGGCGTGCCGGTCACCCGTGCTGTTTGGCGTGAAGGGCGCCGTGTCGCATGAACCCGTCGCACGAACCTCACATCGTTCCAGGTACCGAGCACGGCATCATGGTCGTCGTCGTCGGCCCGAGTGGCGCCGGCAAGGACACGCTGATGGCGCTCGCCGCCAAGCACTTTCGGGGTCGTCCTGAGGTGCATTTCGTCCGACGCGTCATTACTCGCCACACCCATGCCGGCGGCGAGCAGCATCTCGCCGTGTCCGACCAGGGCTTTGCGTCGATGGAGCAGGCCGGGAGCTTCGCGGTCTGGTGGGAAGCGCACGGCTTGAAATATGGCATTCCAGCTGAAGTGTCGGTGTCGCTCGCGCAGGGAAATCTGGTCATCGCCAATGGCTCGCGCTCGGCGCTTCACCATTTCAAGGCTGTTTTCCCGCGGCTCAAGGTCATCAATGTGACGGCGACTGCCGAGGTTCTGGCAAGCCGACTCGAGGCGCGCGGTCGCGAGACGCATGAAGACATCATGGCGCGGCTCGCCCGCGGCCCGCTGACGGTGCGTGGCGACTACGACGTGACCGACGTCGATAACAGCGGCTCGCTTGAAGACGGCGAGCGCAGGATCGTGGATGCGCTGAACCGCTTCCTCACCGAAGTGGCTTAGGATCGGGAGGTACGATGGCAATCGTTGTCGTTCCTTACGATCCCGAGTGGCCACGGCTTTTCAACGAGGTCAAAGCAGAGCTGCAGCCGGTGCTATCCGACTTGGCACCGGTGTTTCATCATGTCGGCAGCACATCGGTTCCGGGCCTTGCCGCGAAGCCCAAGATCGATCTGCACGCTGCTTTCCGCAACGAGGATGGGTTGCTGACCGCGATCGAGCGGGTAAAAGGCCTCTCCGTCTACGCGTTTCACGGTGACAAATACAACGACCAGAGCTGGACCTTCACCTGCGGCAAGGGCTCCTATGGCGCGCGGCTCTATCTCTGTTCATCCGATAACCGTGTGCTCCGCGATCGCATCGTCTTCCGCGATTACTTGCGGGCGCATCCCCAGCGGGCGCAAGCATACGCGGCGCTGAAGCTTCGCCTGATGAGCGAGGCGAACGACGATTGGGCCTATTACACAGGCGGCAAGACCGACTTCGTACGCGAGACCTTACGTCTCGCGGCTGGCGAAGTGGACTGATGTCACGGCGCAATTTTGTTGTGCGTGGAAAAAATCGAACGAACTTTCAGTGATTTGGACGAACTGATCTTCCTCGTCGATCCCCGCGCCAACGATCTGGCGCACACTGATGACGTCATTGGACAGGGAGCCGGGTCGCGAGCCGGATCTGACAAAACGGGTTGAAAGTCCAGCGTTCGATGATGTTTGCAGGAGGAGGATCGCAGGCGTCAGGACCGGCGATCAACCGCAACGGAAAGGCCGAGAGACGCTCCTGTCGGCCTGGAAGCGCGGGGACCTCGATGCAATCGGGCAGGCGGTACCGCCTGACAATCCACATAGACCACAACCGCTGCCTGCCCATTCCCAGCCAGGCCAAGCCGTACCGGAGCATTCTCCGGCGCGGACATTACTGCTGGCAGCGGCACCCCTTGTGGGATGCCGCTGCCACTGCGTTATTCGCCTTCGCCGCGTCCAGCGACGATCTCGCGCTTGCCGACATGATTTGCCGGGCCGACGAGACCTTCCTTCTCCATGCGCTCGACGAGCGAAGCCGCACGGTTGTAGCCGATGCCGAGCCGGCGCTGGATGTAGGAGGTCGAGCACTTCTTGTCGCGCATCACGACCTTGACCGCCTGCTGGTAAAGCTCGTCGCCGTCTTCGGAGCCCATGGTGCTCTTGTCGAAGACTGCGCTGTCCTCTTCTTCCCCGTCCTCTTCTTCCTCGTCAGCGGTGACGGTGTCGAGATATTCCGGCCGACCCTGCGTCTTCAGATGCGCGACGACCTTCTCGACTTCGGCATCGGAAACGAACGGTCCGTGCACGCGCGAAATCCGCCCGCCGCCCTGCATGTGCAGCATATCGCCCTGGCCGAGCAGTTGTTCCGCGCCCTGTTCGCCAAGAATAGTGCGGCTGTCGATCTTCGACGTCACCTGGAAGGAGATACGGGTCGGGAAGTTCGCCTTGATCGTGCCGGTGATGACGTCGACCGACGGGCGCTGCGTCGCCATGATCAGGTGGATACCGGCAGCACGCGCCATCTGCGCCAGGCGCTGGATCGCCCCTTCGATTTCCTTGCCGGCGACCATCATCAGGTCGGCCATTTCGTCAACGATGACGACGATATAGGGCATCGGCGTCAGGTCCATCTCCTGGCTCTCCTCGATCGGAGCGCCCGTGCTTCTGTCGAAGCCGGTCTGGACCATGACATGGATGGTCTCGCCCTTGTCGCGCGCCTGCGCCACGCGGCTGTTGTAGCCGTCGATGTTGCGCACGCCGAGGCGTGACATCTTGCGATACCGATCCTCCATCTCGCGCACCGCCCACTTCAGCGCCATGACGGCCTTCTTGGGGTCGGTGACGACGGGCGTCAAAAGGTGCGGGATGCCGTCATAGACGGAGAGTTCCAGCATCTTCGGATCGACCATGATCAGGCGGCACTGCTCGGGCGACATCCGGTAAAGCAGCGACAGGATCATGGTGTTGATGGCGACCGACTTACCCGAACCGGTGGTGCCGGCAACGAGCAGGTGGGGCATCTTTGCGAGCTCGGCGATGACGGGTTCGCCGCCGATCGTCTTGCCGAGGCCGAGCGCCAGCTTGTAGCCGCTCTTCTCGAAATCCTGGCTTTCGATCATCTCACGGAAGTAGACGGTCTCGCGCAGCGCGTTCGGCAATTCGATACCGATGACGTTGCGGCCGGGAACCACGGCGACACGCGCCGACAGGGCCGACATCGAGCGGGCAATATCGTCGGCGAGGCCGATGACGCGGGAAGACTTGACGCCCGGTGCCGGCTCGAACTCGTAAAGCGTGACAACAGGGCCGGGGCGGACATGGATGATCTCGCCCTTGATGCCGAAATCCTCGAGAACACTTTCCAGAAGGCCGGCATTCTGCTCCAGCGTCTCCTGCGACATGATCTCGCCGACACGTTCAGGCGGCTCCTGCAGCAGCGAATGAGACGGGAATTCGTAGCCTGAGGCATCGACCCTCGAGGCGACGACCTTCGGTGCGGTAAAACGCGGTGCCGGTGCGAGCGGCTGCGGCGCCAAAGCGCGAACTGGCAGCGGAGCGATAGGCTGCACTTTCGGCTCGACTTGCGCCGCTTCTTCCACGCGGCTGTGTTCGGTCGCGACCGGGTTTTGCGCGGCGCGGCCACGCGTCAAACCGGGAGAAGGCGCGACAGCGGCTGGGGTGACCGGCTGAGGCACCGAAGCTACGGCCATTGCGGGCTGTTGCCGACCAGGCCGCCACTCCATGACGCGGAACCGGCTGATGATCGATTCGGGGCTGACCTCTGCCTTCGGCAGGGAGACCGGCGGCAACAGGATCGGTTCGGCCGCCGCTTCCTCGAAGGCCATGACCTCCCAGAATGCGAAGTCCGAGATGGCAGCCAGTTCCGTGGCTGCGCGGACAACAGTGTGAGTCTCGGGCTCGACCGACATCAACGGCAATGCGGTGGCAGTCGGCTGCACCTCGATCGCCGGCGCGATCTCCGCTTCGTAGACCTCGACCGGAGCGTTCGCGACAACAGGTGCCTGCTGTTCCACGCTCGCGCCGATTTCCGTCGCAACGCGTTCCTGCAGCGCAAGCGGCGGCGTGCGAAAGGGCGGCGCCGGTACGCGCTTCGGATTGATCAGATTCTCGGGCGTGCGGGTGAACCGCACATTCGGAGCCAGTGAAAAATTGCTCTGCCAAATTGGTGCCGTAGGCTTCTCGCCTGCGTGTTCCTGCAGCTGTTCACCTTCGACTTCCGCGGAAATCTCCTCGGCCCCTGTCAGATTGGTTCTCGGAAAGCGCATACGACCGCTACTCACTCATGATTAGCAACTAATATCGGCTTTCGAATTAGGAAATGAAGGTTAATAAGTTCCTTCCATCCGCGCGGTCATTCGGCGAAAAACAAAAGGAAAAGCATTTTATATCAATGTCTTGGAAGGCAATTAAAATTTTAATGAATTTTCGACGAAGCGCTCAGTGCGCTTCGTCCCAGTTGGTGGCCGAACGCGCGTCGACTCTCAGCGGCACCCGCATTTCGAGCGCCGGCATGGTGGCGTTCTCCATCACCGAAACGATGATCGGCGTCGCCTTTTCGACGTCTGCGTCCTCGACTTCGAAGATCAGTTCGTCGTGCACCTGTAGGAGCATGCGCACGCGGTCGCCAAGCCCTGCTTCGGCCAGCGCCGGCTCCATCTTGATCATGGCCCGGCGAATGATATCGGCGGCTGATCCCTGGATCGGCGCGTTGATCGCGGCGCGCTCGTTGAAGGCGCGAACCGACGGGTTGGACGAGCGAATCTCCGGATAGTTGATTCGCCGCCCGAAGATCGTTTCGACGTAACCCTTGTCACGCGCCATCTGCTTGCGGCTGTCCATGTAGTCGCGGATGCCGGGGAAGCGCTCGAAATACTTCTTGATGTAGTCGCCCGCTTCCGAGCGCTCGATCGAGAGCTGATTGGCAAGGCCGAAGGCTGAGATACCGTAGATGATGCCGAAGTTGATGGCCTTGGCGCGACGTCGCACTTCTGACGGCATGCCCTCGACAGGCACGCCGAACATCTCCGATGCGGTCATCGCATGAATGTCGACGCCGTCGGCGAAGGCCTGCGTCAGCTGCGGAATCTCGGCGACGTGGGCGAGCACGCGCAGCTCGATCTGGCTGTAGTCGGCCGAAATCAGCTTATGGCCCGGCGACGAGATGAAGGCCGTACGGATCTTGCGGCCTTCCGCCGTCCGAACCGGAATGTTTTGCAGGTTTGGTTCCGAGGAGGACAGGCGACCTGTCGTCGTCGAGGCCAGCGAATACGAGGTGTGAACCCGCTTCGTCTGGGGGTGCACGTATCCCGGCAGCGCATCCGTGTAGGTGGACTTGAGCTTGGTCAGCTGGCGCCAGTCGACGATCTTGCGCGGCAGTTCGAAGCCCGCGGCGGCGAGGTCTTCGAGAACGCTTGCCGAGGTCGACCATTGGCCGGTCTTCGTCTTCGTACCGCCGGCAAGTCCCATCTTGCCGAACAGGATGTCGCCCAGCTGCTTCGGCGAGCCGATGGTAAAGCGACCGCCTGCAAGCTTGAAAATTTCGTCCTCGAGTGCCGCGGCGCCTTGTGCGAGATCTCCGGACAGGCGCGAGAGGATCTGCCTGTCGACGGTGATGCCGCGTTCTTCCATGCGTGCCAGGACCGGAAGCAAGGGCCGCTCGAGGCGTTCGTAAACCGTGGTTAGCTTCTCGGCGGCAAGGCGCGGTTTCAGCACCAGCCAGAGCCTGAGCGTGATCTCCGCATCCTCGGCGGCGTAGTGCGTCGCGCGATCGATATCGACGAGGTCGAATGTAACGTTCGACTTACCGCTGCCGGCCACGTCCTTGTAGGCGATCGGCGTGTGGCCGAGGAACTTCTCCGACAACGGGTCCATGCCGTGCGCGCCGGTGCCTGCGTCGAGCACGTAGGAGATCAGCATCGTATCGTCGAAATTCTTGGTTTCGACCCCGTAGCGCTTCATCAGCAGGTAGTCGTATTTGAGGTTCTGGGCGACCTTCAGGATCGACTCGTCTTCCAGCAGTGCCTTCAGCCGGGGCAGGGCATCTCGCATCGGGATCTGGTTGTCCGCAAGCCCGCCGCCGAGCAGATCGCCGACGCCCGTCTTGTGGGCGATCGGGACGTAGGCGGCGCGAATGCTGGTGCCGGTGGCGTTCCTGTCGTTGTCGGCAATCGCCATCGAGAAGCCGACGAGCTCCGCCTGCATCGCATCGAGCGACGTGGTCTCGGTGTCGAAGCCAACCAGTCCGGTTTCGCGCGCATCGGCAATCCATTTGTCGAGCGTCGCGATGTCGCGAATGGTGACATAGCGCGAGTGGTCGAAGGGCAGGGAGGCAAAGGCCTCGGCGCGCGCCTTGGCAAGATCGCCCGGCCGGAAGGTACCCTCGCGACCATTCGCGCCGTTCGCCTTTGCCGGAACGGGCACGGCCTCGCCGGCAACGTCGGGAATGCCGCCGGCAACCGGCTCGGGCTTTGCGGCGTCGAGATCCGGCCCGCGCGCTGCCGCACCCCACTGGACCGGAACATCCACGGCTTCGATCGCGCTGGCATCGCAATCGCAAGCCTCGGCCACGCGCCGCGTCAGCGAGGTAAACTGCATTGCCTTCAAGAAGCCGATCAGCTTCGGTCCGTTCTGCGGCTCAAGGATCAGGTCTTCGACCTTGAGTTCAAGCGGAACATCGGTGCGCAGCCGCACGAGCTCGCGCGACAGGCGGGCCTTGTCGGCATTCTCGATGATCGTCTGCCGGCGCTTCTCCTGCTTGATCTCGGTCGCGCGTTCGAGAAGCGTGTCGAGATCGCCGTAGTCGGCAAGCAGTTGCGCCGCCGTCTTCGGGCCGATGCCGGGGATGCCAGGCACGTTGTCGACCGAGTCGCCGGTCATCGCCTGGAGATCGATCATCTTCTCGGGTGGAACGCCCCACTTCTCGATGACATCAGGAATGCCGATCTGCTTGTCCTTCATGCTGTCGTACATGTGGACGTTGGTCGTCACCAGCTGCATCAGATCCTTGTCCGAAGACACGATCGTCACGTCGGCGCCGAGCGCCTCGGCCTGGCGAGCATAGCTTGCAATGATGTCGTCGGCCTCGAAGCCCTCCGTTTCGATGCACGGGAGGTTGAAGGCCCGTGTGGCATGACGGATGAGACCGAACTGAGGGATGAGTTCGTCGGGCGGTGTCGAGCGGTTCGCCTTGTAGGCGTCGTAGAGATCCTTGCGGAACGTCTTTGCCGAATAGTCGAAGATGACGGCCAGATGCGTCGGGGTCGCGCCAACCGATGTGTCGCGCGCATCGGTCAGGAGTTTCCACAGCATGTTGCAGAAACCCGACACGGCGCCCACCGGCAAACCGTCGGATTTGCGGGTCAAAGGGGGAAGTGCGTGAAAGGCTCGAAAGATAAAACCGGAGCCGTCGATTAGGAAGAGATGATCGCCTTTTTTCATGGCGTCATGGATAGCGCGGCGACCTTGGAAGGTCCATATAAAGTTCCGAGGGTGAAAAGTTTCTGGCTCACCAAAGTGTTACTAATTTGTAATAGTCAATCCTCGGCTTTCCCTTGAAAAGCCACATTCCCGATCACAAATGATTACTACCGGCGTTTGATCGTGTTTGATCGCGTCGAGGGTCTGATAGCTGGCTTGTCCCCCGCCGCTTCGGACTTGGACAAAGGCCTTATCCCCTCTCCGGGCCTTTGTCCCCATTTTAAAGCCGCCATAGCCAGACCTCCAGGCTATGGCGGCTTTGTTTTGCTGCTCTATCTTTCGAACATAGCCTGCGATGAAGCATTTGTGATGCGTCGTATGCGATTTGTTGCAATGTTTCATCGAGTTTTCTGCGACTAATTGAGAAGATGGGAATTAATCGAATGGACTCGGGAGCTTACCTTGCCAGCCAGCTGGCCAAGGGCTTCGCTCGTTCGCTCCAGCAGCGCGCGGCGCGGCTCGGCTTTTCGCCCGGGCAATTCCCCGTTCTTCTCGAACTCTGGGCCGAGGACGGGCTGACGCAGAAGCAGTTGCTGGCCCGCGTCGACATCGAACAGGCGACGATGGCGAACACGCTTGCGCGCATGGCGCGCGACGGGTTGATCGATCGTCGTCCGCATCCGTCCGACAAGCGCGCGCAGCTGATCTTTCTCACGGACAAGGCCAAAGGCATGGAAGACGACGCCATCGAGGCGGCGCGTGAAGCGGACCTGGCCCTGTTTCAGGGCTTCAAGAGCTTCGAGCGCGAACTGACGCTCGAGTACATCCGCCGCCTGCTCGACAATGCCAAGAAGCTGTAATCGACACTGTTCCGCCGCCGTTATGGTCGAACTCCTCCGCATGCGCTGAAAAGAACTCTCGCCCGCCGCCAGCTATTCGTGCTCTCGTCCCCCGGGTGTGTCTGACGCGCCCATCTCTCGCCATTGGCTCCCTGCCTGCTTTTTCGTCTCGAAAGCGACCGGCCTTTGGTCTATCGTCCCGCCGAATTTCAAAAGGAGTCGAAAATGACTGACGTAATGCCGGTGCTGTCGCGTGCGGACCAGAATTTGACATCGAGCCTCGACAAGCTGTTCGAGCTGTTGCGGATCAAGTCGATTTCCACCGACCCGGCCTACAAGGCCGAGTGCCGCAAGGCGGCTGAATGGCTGGTTTCCTATCTCGAGACCCTGGGTTTCGAGGCGTCCGTGCGTAACACGCCCGGCCACCCCATGGTCGTGGCCCATCACGCCGGCGCAAGCGCCGACGCCCCGCATGTGCTGTTCTACGGCCACTACGACGTGCAGCCAGTCGATCCGATCGAGCTCTGGGAGAATGATCCCTTCGAACCGTCGATCAAGGATGTCGGCAACGGCCGGAAGATCCTGACGGGCCGCGGCACCGCCGACGACAAAGGCCAGTTGATGACTTTCGTCGAGGCCTGCCGTGCCTACAAGGAAGTCAAGGGTGCACTGCCTTGCCGCATCACCATCCTCTTCGAAGGCGAAGAGGAATCGGGTTCGCCGTCGTTGAAGCCTTTTCTTGAGGCCAACGCCGCGGAATTGAAGGCGGACTATGCGCTCGTGTGTGACACCAGCATGTGGGATCGCGATACGCCGGCAATCGCAGCAGCCCTTCGTGGTCTTGTCGGCGAGGAAATCGTCGTGACGGCCGCCGACCGCGATCTGCATTCCGGCTTGTTCGGCGGTGCCGCGGCGAACCCGATCCATATCCTGACTGCCGCGCTTGCCGGACTGCACGATGACACCGGCCGCATCACCCTTGAAGGCTTCTACGACGGCGTCGAGGAAACGCCTGCCAATATCAAGGCATCCTGGGAAACGCTCGGCAAAACGGCGGAAACCTTCCTGGGCGAGGTCGGCCTGTCGATCCCGTCGGGCGAAAAGGACCGGTCGGTTCTCGAGCTCACATGGGCGCGTCCGACCGCCGAGATCAACGGCATCTGGGGCGGCTACACCGGTGAGGGCTTCAAGACGGTGATCGCAGCCAAGGCTTCGGCCAAGGTTTCCTTCCGCCTCGTCGGGACCCAGGATCCGAACGCCATCCGCGAAAGCTTCCGCAGCTACGTCCGCTCGAAAATCCCGGCGGACTGCTCGGTCGACTTCCATCCGCATGGCGGTTCGCCGGCCATCCACCTCTCATATGATTCGCCGGTGCTGACGAAGGCCAAGAATGCGCTCTCCGACGAGTGGCCGAAACCGGCCGTGGTGATCGGCATGGGCGGATCGATCCCGATCGTCGGCGACTTCCAGAAGATGCTCGGCATGGAGTCGCTGCTTGTCGGCTTCGGTCTCAGCGATGATCGCATTCACTCGCCGAACGAGAAGTACGAACTCGCTTCCTACCACAAGGGCATCCGTTCTTGGATCCGCATCCTGGAAGCGTTGGCCAAATAGGCTGGAAAAGCGTTCGTCTTTGAACGCCAGAAAAACAAAAAGGCCGGAACGAGCCGGCCTTTCGTCATCCGCTTCACTTCGATGCCAGTACATCCGTGGTCAAGGAGGAAGCGAATGTTGCAGCCAGACTGATCGGGAAAGGTTAACCAACGGTTAACGCGGAGCCTCGATCAGGACGGTGGAAGCGGCAACGTTGCTGGCGCGCACAGCTTTCCATCGGCTGCAATATGTTGGTTCGCACGTCGGAATGCCGAGCGCGCGTTTCAAGTAGATGTGTTGCATTTTTGAATTTTGAAGCGCCCACGCGTTCAAGTCAGGTTCATCGGCGCGGACTACAAATCATTGAAAGAAAAGGTGATTGAGCTGAAATCGGCGCGAGGCGACGAACGCCGAAGCCGTGCCCGGGCGCTTGCGCACCTTTTCGGAAAACACAAGCGGCGCGGTCTCCAGCGTCGTCAGAGGAGTTGAAACGTGAAGTCCATCTTGATGAAGGCCGCTGCAGCGGCCGCCCTCTTGCTCGCGCCGGCGATTGCCGAGGCGGCAGAGGGATATGCGACAGCCAACGTCAACATGCGGGCCGGACCAAGCACGCAATATCCCGCTGTAACCGTCATTCCGGCCGGTGAATCGGTGGAAATCCATGGCTGCCTCGCCGATGTGCCTTGGTGCGACGTGGAGTTCTACGGTGGGCGCGGCTGGGTCGCAGGTCGCTATGTGCAGGCGCTCTACCAGAGCCGTCGCGTCTATGTGGGTCCGGAATATTACCGTCCCCTCGGAATCCCGACCGTGGTCTTCAGCGTCGGAAATTACTGGGACCGCTATTACCGCGGTCGCGATTTCTATCGGGAGCGCGATCGTTGGCGTCGCAATCCTGTTTACGATCGCCCGCCCGCTGTCGTTCGCCCGGTGCGGCCGCCAGAATTCGACGGAAACCCCGGCCCCGGCCGTCCACGACCCGATTTTGATCAGGGTCCCGATCGGAGGCCCGATGGAAACCGCGGACCGGACCGTCGTCCCGAGCAACCGAATTTCGACCGCGGCCCCGGCCGCCAGGATTTCCAGGGACGGCCCCATGACAATCGTCCGGATTTCCAGCGCCCGCCGCAGGGCAACGACGATGGGAACTGGCGTCGCGGCGGTGAGGGCCGTCGTGGGCCTCCACGCTGCCCGCCGGGTGATCCGGCCTGCGGCAACCAGCAGTGACGCATCGGGGCGGCCGCGAGACCGCCCTTTATATTGGGGAGATGAGAAGGCCCGGCGCTCTGGGAGAGACACCGGGCCTGATCGCGATCGGCGCGTTTGAGGGGGAGACGGCCGACCTTTAGCGAAACGTGTAGGGCGTGTTTCGCTAGGGCGTTAATCCACCAGCTCGCTAATGGTTCCCTGTTACCAGAGAGAAACGGAACGCTGCCGACCGGCGAGGAGGTCGCGCAATTCCGCGAACGGGCCGTGAAGCATCTTCAGGCGGCTCTCTTCCATTTTTGTCAGCCGGTAGCGGCGTGCAAACTCGTGCACGTCCCAGACTTCACGCAGCTTGAATTCTTCGCTTTTGGTAATGTCGATGGTCATGGATGCCTACATATTGCGCATGCTGCGCTAATCTCAGGCGCAATTCGGCGTGCTATACGTCAGATTTGTGACAGTCGCAACGAATGGCAGCCATGCCAAAAAAGCGGGGCTTGGTAAACGAATTATAACAAAGCCCAGGCTGAGCGGCCCGGGCCTTGCTGTCTTAATCAGCGCCAATCGCGTCCGCGCACCCACGGTGGCGGGCGATCCCATCCGTAGGATCGCTCATAGCGCCAGTCATGGCGCGGCGGGCCGCCCCATCCGTAGCGGCGATCGGCGCGCCAGCCGTAACGCGGCGGTGGCGGTCGGTCCCAGTTCGGCCGGCAATTGCCCCACCGGGTCAGGTGATAGCCGCGCCCGCAGGCGTAATCGACGAGTACCGTATTCTTGGCCGCAACGCCGTTCAGCGGCGCGACCGGCATCGCTTCAGTCGCGGTAACGCCAAATCCACACATGGCGATCGCAGCTGCAATCATTCTCATACGCATCTCTGCACCTCTGTTATGCAAGTCCCTTGCACATGGATTAGAGAGCCGGTTCGGTGAACGGGGGCTGAACCAAATTTGACATTGTTGGGGCAAGGGCGGGCCGGTCTAGCCACTTCTTAACCACCCCTTAAATCGCCGCATTTAAAGTTCAACCGGGCGGAGAACCGTTTGGCAAAGCACGGTTTCTGCGGCGTCGCCGCGCAAGGAGCGAAGAAGGGGCGTACCGGTACTAGATGGCGGGCAGAGGCAAATCACGCGACAGGATCGAACCTTCCTTCGGCGGTCGCGACGACCGCGACGATGATGACGATTTTTCGCTCGACGCCGATGACCGTGTCGTCAGGGGACGTTCGACCAAGCGATCGCCGTCAAAATCGTCTCGCGCGCGCCAACCCGAAAGACGCAGACGTGGTCGTCGCGAACGCGAGGGTGGAAGCTTCTTCGGCTTCATTCGTCGCATCCTCTACTGGTGCATCGTTTTCGGCATCTGGGCCGGGATCGGCGTGGCTGGCCTCGTCGTCTACTACGGGTCGCGCATGCCGAGCGCCAGCACCTGGGCCATTCCGGATCGCCCGCCGAACGTCAAGATAACTGCCGTCGATGGCAGCGTCATCGCCAATCGCGGCACGACGGGCGGCGAAGCGCTCGCGCTCGAAGACATGTCGCCCTACATCCCGGAAGCGATCGTCGCCATTGAAGACCGCCGCTTCTATTCGCATTTCGGCGTGGATCCCCTTGGCCTCGCACGCGCCCTCGTCACCAACCTGACGACCGGCCACATGGTTCAGGGCGGCTCGACGCTGACACAGCAGCTTGCAAAGAACCTTTTCCTGTCGCCGGACCGCACGCTTGAGCGTAAGGTGCAGGAAGTCCTGCTCGCGCTATGGCTGGAGCAGAAATACACCAAGGACCAGATCCTTGCGATGTACCTCAACCGCGTCTTCTTCGGCTCGAACGCCTATGGCGTCGAAGCGGCCTCGCGTCGCTACTTCAACAAGTCCGCACGCGACGTGAACCTCGGTGAAGCAGCCCTTCTTGCCGGACTCGTCAAGGCGCCGTCGCGGCTGTCGCCGGCGCGCGATCCCGAGGCCGCCAATGCCCGCGCGCAGGTGGTCCTGCAGACGATGCGCGAGCAAGGCTATATCACCGACGACGAGGTGAAGACCGCGATGTCGCAGACGCCAGCCAAGGCGAAGCGCTACTGGTCGGGCGCCGGCCACTATGTCGCGGATATGGTCATGGACCAGCTCCCTGGCCTGATCGGCGACGTCAAGGAAGACATCGTCGTCGATACGACGATCGACAAGACGCTGGAGAAGCGCGCGGAGCAGTCGCTGAACGATGTGCTCGGCAAGGATGGCGCCAAGCTCGATACGTCGCAGGCAGCCCTGGTTTCACTCGATGGCACCGGCGCAATCCGCGCGCTCGTCGGCGGCAGGGATTATGCCGACAGCCAGTTCAACCGCGCCGTCACCGCCAAGCGCCAGCCGGGCTCGTCCTTCAAGCCGTTCGTCTATGCAGCGGCGTTGGAAAAAGGTCTGACGCCGTTTTCGGTGTTCAACGACGCGCCGATCCGCATCGGCGATTGGACGCCTGAGAACTACGAGAAGAAGTACAATGGCGAAGTGACGCTCGCGACGGCGCTTGCAAAGTCGCTGAACACCGTCGCGGCCCAGTTGGTCATGTATGACGGGCCGGACCAGGTGATCAAGCTCGCGCACCGCCTCGGCATCGAATCGGAACTGCAGCCCAATGCCTCGATCGCTCTTGGTACGTCGGAAGTGTCGCTGACCGAGCTCACCGGCGCCTATGCCGCCTTCATGAATGGCGGCTACAAGGCGACGCCGCATGTGATCCGACGCGTAACGACGGCTGACGGCAGCAAGGTGCTCTACGAAAATACCTACGACAACCCGCCCCGTGTCCTGTCGGAAGCGATTGCCGCCAACATGAACACGATGATGATGGGCGTCATCAACCAGGGAACGGGCAAGAGCGCCAAGCTTTCCGGTTGGCAGGCCGCGGGCAAGACCGGCACGACCCAGAATTCGCGCGACGCGCTCTTCGTCGGCTTCACCAGCAACCTCACAACCGGCGTCTGGTTTGGCAACGACGATGGCAAGCCGATGAAGAAGGTGACGGGCGGCGGCTTGCCGGCCAAGGCCTGGCAGGAATTCATGGTCGCCGCGCACAAGGGACTGTCGCCGGCGCCACTGTTCGGCAACGGGCAATTCATGGCTGATCCGGCAGCCAATCCCGGCTTCGGCGACCAGCCGATGGCGTCTGCGGAGCCCGGTATGGCGCCGCCGCTTGAAGAGCCGACGACAATCGGCAGCATTCTCTCCGGTGTCTTTGGTGAAAGCGCCGAGCGCTATCCACAGGCGAATGACCGGCCAAGACGCCAGCCGATCGCCCCGGTCAATGGCGGTCCGGTGCCGCCCGCCGACATCGCCGATGACGGTGGTTATGGCTACGGTGATGCGCTGCCGCCGGGTGATATTGGCGAGCCTGAACCGTCGCCGGCGCACCATCGGAAACGGACGACCTTGCTTGACTTGATCATGGGACAATAGTCGACGGGTTTTGGCCAGAAAAACGCCATCGTCCTGTGCGTGCCAAAATTAGCTGTTGGGCGCTTTTTTTGCCGGTTTTCTGGCTAGTTCTCGCCTTGCAGTCCCGAAAACCGCTCCTTATATACGCGGCATCACCGCAATCACGATTGCGTTAATCTTAAAGACCCATCCCGTAAGGGGCTGTCAGGGAAATGCCTTCTCGGGGTTCCGACAGCTTGCTTCAAGGAGAGAATGACATGGCAAAAGTAATTGGTATCGACCTCGGAACGACAAATTCCTGCGTCGCTGTCATGGACGGCAAGGACGCGAAGGTCATTGAGAACGCCGAAGGTGCGCGCACGACGCCTTCGATCGTAGCATTTTCCGAAGATGGCGAACGCCTCGTCGGTCAGCCGGCCAAGCGCCAGGCAGTCACCAACCCCACGGATACGCTGTTCGCAGTGAAGCGCCTCATCGGCCGCCGCTACGACGATCCGACGGTTGAAAAGGACAAGGCTCTCGTTCCTTTCGAGATCACCAAGGGCGACAACGGCGACGCATGGGTCAAGGCCCGCGGCACCGGCTATTCGCCTGCCCAGATCTCCGCGATGATCCTTCAGAAGATGAAGGAAACCGCTGAATCCTATCTCGGTGAAAAGGTCGAAAAGGCCGTCATCACCGTTCCCGCATACTTCAACGACGCACAACGCCAGGCAACCAAGGATGCCGGCAAGATCGCTGGCCTCGAAGTTCTGCGCATCATCAACGAGCCGACGGCGGCAGCCCTTGCCTACGGTCTCGACAAGAAGGACGGCAAGACCATCGCCGTTTACGACTTGGGTGGCGGTACCTTCGATATCTCGATCCTCGAAATCGGCGACGGCGTCTTCGAAGTGAAGTCCACCAACGGCGATACCTTCCTCGGCGGTGAAGACTTCGACATGCGTCTCGTCGAATACCTCGTTGCCGAGTTCAAGAAGGACAACGGCATCGACCTCAAGGGCGACAAGCTGGCTCTGCAGCGCCTCAAGGAAGCTGCCGAAAAGGCAAAGATCGAACTGTCGTCCTCGCAGCAGACCGAAATCAACCTGCCGTTCATCACCGCTGATGCAACCGGCCCGAAGCACCTGACGCTGAAGCTGACCCGCGCCAAGCTCGAAAGCCTGGTCGAGGATCTGATCCAGCGCACGATCGCACCGTGCAAGGCTGCTCTCAAGGATGCCGGCGTCACGCCAGCCGAGATCGACGAAGTCGTTCTCGTCGGTGGCATGAGCCGCATGCCGAAGGTCCAGGAAGTCGTCAAGCAGCTGTTCGGCAAGGAGCCACACAAGGGCGTCAACCCTGACGAAGTCGTGGCACTCGGCGCAGCCATCCAGGCTGGCGTTCTGCAGGGCGACGTCAAGGACGTTCTGCTTCTCGACGTAACCCCGCTGTCCCTCGGCATCGAGACCCTCGGTGGCGTCTTCACCCGTCTGATCGAGCGTAACACGACGATCCCGACGAAGAAGTCGCAGACCTTCTCGACCGCCGACGACAACCAGCAGGCCGTCACCATCCGCGTTTCGCAGGGCGAGCGCGAAATGGCTGCCGACAACAAGCTGCTCGGTCAGTTTGACCTCGTTGGCCTGCCGCCGGCACCGCGTGGCGTTCCGCAGATCGAAGTCACCTTCGACATCGACGCGAACGGCATCGTGCAGGTTTCGGCCAAGGACAAGGGCACCGGCAAGGAACAGCAGATCCGTATCCAGGCTTCTGGTGGTCTCTCCGACGCCGACATCGAAAAGATGGTCAAGGACGCCGAAGCCAATGCCGAAGCCGACAAGAAGCGCCGCGAGGCCGTGGAAGCCAAGAACCAGGCTGAAAGCCTGATCCACTCCACGGAAAAGTCGCTGAAGGATTATGGTGACAAGGTTTCCGAGGCCGACCGCACCGCGATCTCCGATGCGATCGCTGCTCTGAAGTCTGCCGTCGAAGCAACCGAGCCGGATGCTGAAGACATCAAGGCAAAGACCCAGACCCTCATGGAAGTCTCCATGAAGCTCGGTCAGGCGATCTACGAAGCACAGCAGGCTGAAGGCGGTGCGGCAGCAGACGCATCCGCGGAAGCCGGCGACGACAATGTCGTCGATGCCGACTACGAAGAAGTCAAGGACGACGACCGCAAGAAGTCCGCCTAAGCGAGACGAGACGGTCTAGCTTGAAACTGACGTTCCGGCTGCCCACCACGGCAGCCGGAAAACCATTTCCGGGGTCTAATCCTTAATGGCAAAAGCCGATTTTTACGAAACGCTGGGTGTCGCCAAGACGGCGGACGAAAAAGAGCTGAAAAGCGCCTTCCGCAAACTCGCCATGAAGTACCATCCGGACAAGAATCCGGGCGACCACGACGCCGAGCGCAAGTTCAAGGAAATCAACGAAGCCTACGAAATGCTCAAGGATCCGCAGAAGCGTGCGGCCTATGACCGATATGGTCACGCTGCCTTCGAGCATGGCGGCATGGGCGGCGGCGGCATGGGCGGCGGCTTTGGCGGCGGCGGATTTTCCGACATTTTCGAGGATATCTTCGGCGAGATGATGGGCGGCGGCCGCCAGCGGCAGCGCTCTTCGGGCGGCCGCGAGCGTGGCGCCGATCTTCGCTACAACATGGAAATTTCGCTGGAGGAGTCCTTCTCCAGCAAGACGGCGCAGATCCGCGTGCCAACTTCGATCACTTGCGACGTCTGCTCCGGCTCGGGTGCGAAACCCGGCACGCAGCCGAAGACCTGCGGCACTTGCCAGGGCTCGGGTCGCGTGCGCGCTGCCCAGGGCTTCTTCTCGATCGAACGGACCTGCCCGACCTGTCATGGTCGTGGCACGATCATTCCCGATCCGTGCACGAAGTGCCATGGCCAGGGCCGCGTCACCGAAGAGCGTTCGCTGTCCGTGAACATTCCGGCCGGTATCGAAGACGGCACCCGCATCCGCCTGCAGGGCGAGGGCGAAGCCGGCATGCGCGGCGGTCCGGCGGGCGATCTTTACATCTTCCTGTCGGTGAAGCCGCATGAGTTTTACCAACGTGACGGCGCCGACCTCTACTGCACCATTCCGATCTCGATGACGACGGCGGCACTCGGCGGCACCTTTGACGTGGCGACGCTCGATGGCACGAAGTCGCGTGTGACGGTGCCCGAAGGCACGCAGGCCGGCAAGCAGTTCCGCCTGAAGGGCAAGGGCATGCCGGTGCTCCGTTCGCCGCAGACGGGCGACCTCTATATCCAGATCCAGATCGAGACTCCACAGAAGCTGACAAAGCGCCAGCGCGAACTTCTCCAGGAGTTCGAGCAGCTCTCCTCGAAGGAGAACAATCCGGAATCGACCGGGTTCTTCGCGCGCATGAAGGAATTCTTCGAGGGCTGATCGACCCTATATGAAATGTAACAAAGGCCCGATTGCTGCTGCAGCCGGGCCTTTGTTGTTTGCTTCGTCAGGTCGCCTACGCAGGGTTGTCTCAACGTTCGAACGTCAAAAACACCTTATTATCCCGGGTCGACCGAATGAATGGTGGGACATTGAGATAATAAAAGGCTAAATTAGTGTGACGAAAACCGTACAGCGTCGAGGGACACTTGGAACGCCGTCTCGCAGCCATCCTCGCAATCGACATCGTCGGCTATGGCCGGTTGATGGGCATAGATGAATCCGGAACGCTAAGTGCGGTGAAAACCTGCCGCACGGAGCTGCTCAATCCGAAGATTGCACAGCACCGCGGACGCATCGTCAAGCTGACCGGCGATGGCATGCTGGCGGAATTCTCCAGCATCGTGAATGCTGTCGCCTGCGCCGATGAGGTGCAGCGAGAGGCCGCGCAACGAAACCTGTCGGTGCTCGAAGACAAACGTATCGAATTTCGGATCGGCATCCATCTCGGCGACGTCATTGTCGAGGAGGGCGATATCTTCGGGGACGGCGTCAATGTTGCTGCGCGGCTGGAGGCGCTGGCTGAGCCAGGAGGCATTGCCGTTTCGGCCACCGTCAAGGACCATGTCGGCTCACGGCTCGACCTGTCCTTCGAGGATCGCGGGGAACACCGCCTCAAGAACATCAAGGAACCGGTCCGGGTCTATATGATTTCGCCGCAGCGGGCGCTGCCACTGAAAGTGAACAAGGCGGCTTTGACCGCAGCCCGAAAAAAGCACAAGCAGCTTGTCGCCGTGCTGCCCTTCACTAACATGAGCGGCGATGCCGAGCAGGAGTATTTTTCCGACGGCATCACCGAGGACATCATCACCGACCTCTCGAAGGTGTCGAACCTCTACGTGGTCGCCCGCAACACCGCCTTCACCTACAAGGGCAAGTCCGTGCAGGTGAAGCAGGTGGCGTCGGAACTCGGTGTCGACTTCGTTCTCGAGGGGAGCGTGCGCAAGGTCGGCCAGCGCGTCCGCATCACCGGACAGCTGATCGATGCGAGAAATGGCGGGCACCTTTGGGCGGACCGCTTCGATCGCGACCTCACCGATATTTTCGCGATCCAGGACGAGATCACCCACGCAATCGTCGATCAACTCAAGATCAAGCTGCTACCCGAGGAGAGGCAGGCGATCGCAGCCGAGCCGACAAGCAATGTCGAGGCCTACACCTATTATCTGCGTGGACGACAGCTGTCTCACACCTGGACAAGGCCCTATCTACTTCTGGCCCGGCGCATGTTTGCAACGGCCGTTGCGTTGGATCCGGAATATGCCCGTGCCTATGCCGGCATGGCGGATTGCGAGTCGGCGCTGCGCGATTGGCATGCGGGTGAGTTTACACTGCAGGGGATACTCAATCTGAGCGCCAAGGCGCTGGCGCTCGATCCGAATCTTGCCGAGGCGCATGCGTCGCGCGGACTGGCGCTGCACCAGGACGGGCGAGACGAGGAGGCTCTTGTCGAGTTCGAAAAGGCGCTGGCGCTGGAGCCCGATCTCTATGAAGCGAATTTCCACTATGGTCGCTTCCTTTTCATGGAGGGCAAGTTCGAGGGGGCAATCACCTTCTTCACTAGGGCGGCCGAGATCCGCCCCGACGACTATCTCTCGCCCATTCATCTGATGAGCGCATGCCGGTCGCTTGATCTCGAGGAGGAGCGAGCGCATTGGGCGCGCGTCTGCATCGAGCGTGCGGAAGAGGCCTTGGAGAGGCATCCGGAAAACTCGGGGCCGGCCCATCGCGGTGCGCTCGCATTGGCTCACATGGGCGATGCGGAACGCGCTAAGGAGTGGGTCAAGCGCGCGCAGATGATTGATCCGGATGACATCGTTGCGCAATACAACATCGCGTGTGTCTATGCTTTGTTGGACGAATGCGACGCCGCACTCGATCTGTTGGAAGAACTGCTGCCGCAATCGTCCTGCTATCACATCCTATGGTTCAAGCATGATTCGGACCTCGATTCGGTGCGCGATCACCCGCGGTTCGAGAAAATGCTGGATGCGATCGCGGCATGCTCGGCCTCGCTGGAGTACCGGGTCGCGTCAGAATAGCGCCGGCGCTTGCCGGGTGTTCCATTATGAAACAAGCAAAAATGCACGTCTGCCTTGCGTTAACGCAGGCAGTGAATGCCGCTTTGCAAATAGAAGCAAAGCGGCCAGTATCCTTTCGGGGATCAACCAAAAACAAGGGCAACTTCCATGACGGCAGCAGCCACTTCTTTTTCTTTGCAGTCCGATGATGTCGATGTGCTCGCCGGCGCGCTCTATTCCTGGTGTGCCGAGCGCAACATCAAGCTGCGCAGCCAGCAGGGACTTTCCATCGCGAGCATCGCGATCGATCTCTACCATGCTGGCCATCGGACGCAGGACGACTTGCTCATCGCGCTTCACGCGTGCGAGCACTGACCGACAGGGTTCAGCGCAAAGCCTCGATGTAGCTTTCACCGGTCATGATCGACAAGATGGTCTTGACGGCCTCCTTGCCTGCCGCAGAGCGAAGCTTGTCATAGTGCAGGGCAAGCTCATAGGCTTCGGGGCTCAGCCCTGGCCGCGCTGATCCGTCAGACGGGTTGGCGCCCTCGAACAGTTCCGAAATATCAACGCCCAGAAAAACCGCGATCTGGTGAAGCTTGCTTGCGGATACGCGGTTGGTGCCTTTCTCGTATTTCTGAATTTGTTGAAAAGTCAGCCCCAGCGCCTCGCCCAGTTCCAGCTGCGATATGCGTCGTTTGGCCCTCAGTGTCCGTACATTTTTACCAACAATAATATCTACCGGATCTGGCACCGTTATGTTCCCTTATAAATGCAATCAATACGCATAGTACTATGCCCGCCTTCCATAATATCTCAATCCCATGAGTTGTAAATTTCAACCCGCTTTTGTTATGGTTTTTTGCCCAATAATCATACACTTTCGGCGTAGATGTAGACTGTAGCGTGCACGTTATTTCCGATGCCAGCTAAAGGCGGTGCACGTACGCGAAGCTGTGCGTCGTTTTACTTGCCGCGGCCATGCGTCAATTCACTGGCTTCCATGCCTGTGAAAACTTGACCGACGCGCCGGCAGCCTCTATTTTAGAATAATTCTAAAATTGAGGTTGTCATGCTGTCCAGGCTTTTTTGGTCCTCCAAGCGCTCGTTCGATTCTTTGTCGGAACAGGAAATACTCGCACTCGCCATTGGGGCCGAAGAGGAGGACGCGCGCATCTATCTCGCCTACGCCGACATGCTGCGCAGCAACTATCCCGCGTCCGCTAAAATTTTCGAAGAGATGGCCGAGGTCGAGGACACCCATCGCAAGTCCCTGATCGAAATCTATCGCCAGCGGTTCGGTGAACGCATCACGCTCATTCGCCGGGAACATGTTCAGGGTTTCTATGAGCGCAAACCCGACTGGCTGCGACGCAACCTGTCGCTCGAGAAAATCCGCGGTCAAGCCGAAGCGATGGAGCAGCAGGCCTATCGCTTCTATGTCGAAGCGGCACGGCGCGTCACGGACGCGCAGACCCGGCAGTTGCTCGGTGACCTCGCCTTGGCGGAGCAGGGCCATGAGGACATTACTCACATGCTCGTCGACAAGCACACGCCGGCCGACGTCAAGGCGGAGGAAGATCACGCTGCCCGCCGCCAACTGGTGCTCACCTATGTGCAACCCGGCCTTGCCGGCTTGATGGATGGCTCGGTATCGACCTTGGCGCCGATCTTCGCAGCCGCCTTTGCGACCCAGAACACCTGGCAGACCTTCCTTGTCGGCATGTCCGCCTCGGTTGGCGCCGGTATCTCGATGGGCTTCACAGAAGCGGCACATGACGACGGCAAGATTTCAGGCCGCGGATCGCCGATCAAGCGCGGCATCGCCTGCGGCGTCATGACCGCGCTTGGCGGTCTCGGCCACACCTTGCCCTATCTCATCCCGTACTTCTGGATCGCAACGACGATGGCCGTGATCATCGCGATCTTCGAACTCTGGGCGATTGCCTTCATCCAGAACAGATTTATGGAAACGCCATTCCTGCGCGCTGCCTTCCAGGTGGTCGTGGGCGGCGGTCTCGTTCTCGGTGCCGGCATTCTGATCGGCAATGGATAAAGCGAGCTCCGGCACTACGGAGCGATCGACGCGCTGAATTGATCTGGCGCGCGAATGCACAGGCGATGCGCCGGAATGACGCGCTAGACTAACTGGCGTCGTGCATAAAAAAGGCCGGCGTTTCGCCGGCCTTTTTCGTTCAATCTACTATCGCTTATCGCAAAGCACCGACCAGAACGTCGCGGCCATTTTCGATGGTGACCCAGCGACCGGCATTGTTGCTCGACTGGCGCTTGATGAAGGAGTAGGGCGTGTCGAACCATGGCTTGATGTTGGACGCCAGGTTGTCGAGCACGAAGTCGCCGTTGCTGGTGCGCAGCGTCAGCACGGCATGACCTTCGCCATCGGGCTTGCGGACCACCGTGAGAAGAAGATTAGCCGGCGAAATTCCGCGCTGTATCAGGATGCGGCGCTTCAGCAGGGCGAAGTCCTCGCAGTCGCCTGCGGTCGTCGGATAAGCCCAGACCTCATCCTTGCCGTAGATTTCCTTGTCGGTCATCGGCGTGATGTTGTTGTTGACCATCGTGTTGACGGACCGCACCATTCCCCATTTCCCTTCCGACATCTCGGCCGGCGAGACGTTGCGGTTTGGGCCGCATTCATTGCGATGGCTCTGGCAGAAGTCGTAATGGCCGATCGGCTGGGACGTCGCAGCGCCGGTAACCATCGAGAGATTGTTGGTGGAAGCCGGCGTTGCGGCTGTAGACATAGCAAACATGGCCATCATGGCCACGACGAAACCCTTGATCCGCACGCCCGCTGTTCCCTTGCATCGCCCATGTATTGTTAACAAAAAGTTAACGGACGGAGGCTCGGAGAGTCAATCGTTACTTCTGGGGAAGGTGCTACTACCCGCCAATATGGTTAAAATCCGTTAGGATTTGGCACACATGGATCGTTTGGCCTAGCGGATAAGCCCTTTGACGGCGGCGAGCATGCGCTCGATGTCCTGGGGCCGCGACAGCCGGTGATCGCCATCACGCACGAAGGTCAGCACGACGTCGTCGGCGGGGAGATGCTCCACGAGCTTCATAGCGTGCTGATAGGGAACGTCCGGATCCTTCATCCCCTGCAGGATATGGACCGGGCAGCCGGTCTCGATGATGCCGTTGAGCACGCTGTTGTCGCGCCCGTCCTCTATCAGGGTTCGCGTATAGATGTTTGGCTCGGGGCTGTAGGCCGACCGCTCTTCGAAGTAGCCGCGCTCGGCCAGCGAGGCCTTCTCCTTCTTCGTGAGGTTCGGCTCGATCAGATCGGAGGTGAAGTCGGGAGCCGGCGCAATCAGCACCATGCCCGCGAGCTTCGGCCCGTCCTGCCGCTTGGCGAGTTCCTGCGCCAGCCTGAGCGCAATCCATCCGCCCATCGACGAGCCGACGACGAGGATGCGCTCGGGCGCCGCGTGGAGGATTACCGCAAGCGCCTCCTCGAGCCAGCGCGAGATCGTCCCGTCGGTGAATTTGCCGCCGGACAGGCCGTGGCCGGAATAGTCGAGGCGCAGGCAGGCAAGGCCGTTTTCGGCCGCGAACCTGTCCAGCTCCACCGCCTTGCTGCCGCTCATGTCAGAGCGGTATCCGGAGAGCCAGACGAGGGTTGGGCCGGCCGTTTGGCCAGGTTGGCTGCGCGCAATATAGGCGATCTCGCGCGCAGCTTCGCCCTGTCCGACGGTAAGATATTGTTGGTTGTAAGTGAGATTTGCGTCAGACATCGCGGAACTCCAGTTGTTTTGGCCTATAAAACAGATTCTTGACAGGCTGACAGCAGGTGATTTTTCCGCTAAAGGATGGTACCGACTCCGTTGCAGCAATGGTGAAACGACATTTGTACTTCCGTCATCGGGAGTGCCCGGGCTGCAGCGATCCGAAACAACGCGAGGAGAATACGACCATTCGCAGACCCTTTAAAGCCGACGCGCCCGTAAAGGAAGGGCCGCGCTCGAACCGGGAAATTCGCATCCCCCGAGTTCAGCTGATTGATGCTGAAGGACAGAACTTGGGTGTTGTGCCCACCGACCAGGCCCTGAAAATGGCTGAGGAAGCCGGCCTCGACCTGGTGGAAATCTCCCCCAATGCCGAACCGCCTGTATGCAAGATCCTCGATCTGGGCAAGCTGAAATATGCCAACCAGAAGAAGGCTGCCGAGGCGCGCAAGAAGCAGAAGATTGTCGAAGTTAAAGAGATCAAGATGCGCCCTAACATCGACACCCATGACTATGAGGTGAAGATGAAGGCGATGGGCCGTTTCTTTGAAGACGGTGACAAGGTCAAGGTGACATTGAAGTTCCGCGGCCGTGAAATGGCGCACCAGGAACTTGGTATGAAGCTGCTGCAGCAGGTGAAGGCCGACACGACCGAATATGCCAAGGTCGAAGCCGAGCCCAAGCTCGAAGGCCGCCAGATGATGATGGTACTCGCGCCGAAGTGAGGCGCGTCGTCACTCTCCAATCAAAGCCGTCCGTAAGGGCGGCTTTTGTATTTTGGGGCTGTGGTCGGACCAATCTGACAGGATGCTGACAAACGCACTCAACAGTCTGTCAGAGAGACTTTGGCAATCTGTTCTCAACAAGAAGAGAGCAGAAGGCAAAGATCATGAAGAAGACCATTTCACACGCGTTATTGGCTTCCGTCGCCGCAATCACGGTGACCTTGTCGCTCCCGACAATGCAGACGTTCACGTCAGGGCATTTTTCGTCGTTGGCATTCGCTCGCGGCGGCAGCGATGATGGCGGTGGAAGCAGCAGCAGCGGCAACAGTGGATCCAGCCATAGCGGTGGCAGTGATGACAACAGCGGCAGCGGGCGTGGCGGTGATGATCATAGCGGTCGCAGCGGTCATGACGACGGCGATGACGATCACGGCCGTGGACGTGGACGCGATGACGGAGCCAACCATGACGCCAATGACGACAATCCTGGCGAGCACCGCGGCGGCCGCAACGACAATCGCCCGGAAGTGACCCTTTCGGTGTCCGAAGCGAGCCTGACGGGACTGCTGAACGGTTCGCTTGTCGCCGTCGATCAACTCGGCCGGCGCCTCGAGGTCGAGGTTGAGCTTGAGCATGGGGCACACGAGGTGATCGCGCATCCTCACAGAGGTGACTTTATTCGAAATCCTGGCGCAATCACCAGCGTCAACATACTTCCCGCTTCGGCGCAATAATCTGCCCGGCGCGGTCTTCCGGCCACCCCTTCGGAAGAAGGAACTCCGCCGCGCCCCGGCGGAGTTCCTGGTTTATCGGAGCCTTGTCTGGTCGCGATAAAGTGTTCAGTGTAGGTTCCGCGATTGCAGAAGCATTGAGGTACATTGAAGTTCAATGAATAGAAGCCGTCGCAGTTTCATGACGATGTTGATGCTGGCCATAGCGCTCTCTGCGGCCGGCCCGATGTTCGTTTCCCATGCTGAGGCCAAGGATGGTGGCAGCGATGATGGCGGCGGCAGCAGCGGTGGGAGCGGTTCGAGCGGAGGCAGCGGCTCGTCGGGCTCTGGTTCGTCCGGATCCTCGGGTTCCAACTCGGGCAGCGRCAGTTCCAATTCCGGTCGTGGCGGCCACGACGATCACGGGGATGATGACGGCGGCGACGACCACGGCGGAGGCGGAGGCGGCGGTAGCAGCGGCCGCGGCAGTGGCGGCCGGAACACCGATTCCGATCGCGCGCGCGACGCCGTTCGCGAGGGCCGGATCCTGCCGCTGAAGACCGTTCTGCAGCGGATCGACGCAAAACGCTACGGTCGGGTCATCGACGTCAATCTCCATCGATCCATGTTCGGCGATGTGTATCAAGTGAAAGTTCGCGACGGGACGGGCGCGATCAGGACATTGCGAGTCGACGCCCGCAACGGAGCATTGCTGGGAGGGTAGGGGCTATGCGTATCCTGTTGGCGGAGGACGATCCCAATATTTCCGGCCATGTGGTCGAACAGCTTGGGCGGGAAGGCTATCGCGTCGAGGTATTTGCAAGCGGGCCTGCCGTATGGGAAGAGGGCGAGACGGGCGATTACTCAGCCATCATCCTAGACCTCGGATTGCCCGGCATGGATGGCCTGTCGATCCTGAAACGCTGGCGCGGCGCGGGCATCAACACGCCGGTTCTTGTTCTCACTGCCCGCGGCTCGTGGATGGAGCGTGTCGACGGCTTTGATGCGGGAGCCGATGACTATCTGCCGAAGCCGTTTCGTACCGAGGAGCTGCTGGCTCGCCTGAGAGCGCTCCTGCGGCGCACCGGCGCCATCGCATCGCGCGTCAAATCCGCCAACCGCTTCACTCTCGATGAAAGCGCAAGGCGCGTCACCTTCGATGGACGCGAACTTGATCTCAGTCCGCTCGAATACCGGATGATAGCGCTTTTCATCGGCAAGCCCGGTGAGGTCCTGAGCCCGACCGAACTGGCGAGCCAGGTTCAGGGCCGTGATGACGATGCCGCCAAGAATGCCGTGGAAGCTATGGTGGCGCGGCTGCGCAAGAAGACGGACAGCGACGCCATCGAGACCCGGCGCGGCTTCGGCTATGTTCTTCCGGGGCGACCTCGGTGATCCACTCGCTGCATTTTCGCCTCGCTGCCGGAGCGCTTGTCGCGATCGCGCTGGCGTTGATGCTCGTCTGGGCGGTGCTTAGCCACCTGTTCGCGGATTATCTGGCCGACCAGTATTCCAACGAAATGACGTCGGTGATGGATTCGCTGGCGGCGCGGCTCAGCGTGGAGAATGGCGCTCTTGAATTGAAGAACGAGCCTGCCGACTCGCGCTTCCAGATCCCCGCCGGCGGCCGCTACTGGCAGATCTCTCCCGATGGCAACGAGGAGCCGCTGCGGTCTCGCTCGCTGTGGGACGAGGAGATCACCGCGGATGACCTGTCGAAGGACATGTATTGCGGGTTCCGGGAAACGGACGGGCCGGATGGCTCGCCGCTGCTGGTGTCGATGAAGACGATGGCGCTTGGCGAAGGCGCCGCAAAGAAGAATTTCACCGTCTATGCGGCTTTCTCCAAGCCCGAGATGGAAGCGGCGCTTGAAAGCTATCACCGGCCGTTGCGGCTGATGCTGCTTTCGACCGGCGGCATGCTGCTCCTCGCGGCGTTCTTGCAGGGGTGGGTGGGCTTGCGCCCGCTGGTGCGGCTTCGCGAGCGCGTTGCGGATATCAGGGCCGGCCGCAGCTCACATATCGGCACGCAGGGGCCGAGCGAGGTCAAGCCGCTGGTTCGTGAAATCAACCTGCTGCTCAGCGAGCGGGAGACGGCGATCGAGCGCGCCCGCGCGCGTGCCAGCGACCTCGCCCATGGTTTGAAAACGCCTCTCACGGTGCTGTCTCACCTGGTTGAAGCCTTGCCCGAGGACCAGCGCGAAACGGCTCTGCAACAGATCGAGCTGGTCCGCCAGCGCGCCGACCGACAACTGCAGGCCGCCCGCATGGGAGTGGAGCAAATGGCCACGACGTCGCTGCTCGGCATTGCAGGAAAGCTCGTCAATGTGCTGACGCCTTTCACCGAAGAGAAAGGGATCGACTGGCATCTCGATATCGACCCCGCCCTGACGGTTCAGGCGGACCCCGCGGATATCGCCGAGGCACTCGGCAACGTACTCGACAATGCCGTGCGCTTTGCCAGGACGCGCATCGATCTTTCCGCCGGTCGCTTACAGGATGATGTCGTGCTCAGCGTTTCCGACGATGGACCCGGCGCCGATCCTGGTAGCTACGACCTGATGCTGAAGCGCGGTGTCAGGATCGATGAAGGCACGGCAGGAACTGGGTTAGGGCTGGCGATCTCGGGCGATATCCTTGAGGCTTACGGCGGCAGGCTCGATCTTTCCGCCTCGCGGTGGGGCGGGCTGCAGGTGAAATTGATGCTTCCGGCCATGGCGAGCCGGCCTCCCGCCATTGCTTAGAAGATTCATTGGCCGCCCCGTTGCACTTTTATGACGCTGCGGTTATAAGCGCGCGTCCGAACTGACCGGCAGGGCATGCCGTGGCGGTTTCGAATGCTTGCGGAACGGTTCATCACCGGAGCCGCAGATCAACAACAAACGCTCCCGCACCTTGTTGCGACGGCCGGAAACCGGGCATCGCAAGAAGGCTTCTTTGATGAAGTGCAGGGGGTCCAGAAACGGAGTAGCAAAATGCCCAAGATGAAGACGAAGTCTGCTGCCAAGAAGCGGTTCAAGATCACCGCGACCGGCAAGGTCAAGGCTGCAGCTGCTGGCAAGCGCCATGGCATGATCAAGCGTACCAACAAGTTCATCCGCGATGCACGTGGCACGATGGTTCTCGCAGAACCCGATGGCCGCAAGGTCGTGAAGAACTACCTGCCGAACGGTCTCTAAGACTATTCCGCGAACGCTTTAGATTAAGGAGATCATGAAATGGCACGTGTAAAAAGAGGCGTTACCGCCCACGCCAAGCACAAGAAGGTTCTGAAGGCCGCTAAGGGCTTTTACGGCCGTCGCAAGAACACCATCCGCGCTGCGAAGGCTGCTGTCGATCGTTCGAAGCAGTACGCTTACCGCGACCGCAAGATCAACAAGCGCAACTTCCGCGCCCTCTGGATCCAGCGCATCAACGCCGCTGTCCGCGAATTCGGCCTGACCTACGGCCGCTTCATCGACGGCCTGAACAAGGCTGGCATCGAAGTCGACCGTAAGGTTCTCTCCGACATGGCAATCCATGAGCCTGAAGCATTCGGTGCACTCGTTGCTGCCTCCAAGAAGGCTCTCGAGTACCTGAAGGACGCCGGTACGAAGAACGAGTTTGAAGCAGCCGTCAACTAAGCCGGCGCTGTCAGAGCTTTTGCTTCGATGATTTAGGACCCGCGCTGGCCAGGCTTGCGCGGGTTCTTTGCATTTGGCGCGATGGCGATTGAGACGGCATTGCCCGCGATGGGCCGTTCCTCTCTCGACGTCGCGGGCTTTTTGTGGTGTGCCCGGTTGATTGGCCGCGTGCACATGGGTAGTGATCTGCGACGCTTCATCGTGGCGCTTGAGCTATTCGATGCATGTTTTCGTGAATTATCGACAAGACTGACGCCCTGTGAGGCAGGAAAAGATGACCGAACTCGAAACCCTGGAAAAGCAACTTCTGTCTGATGTGGCAGCCGCTGCCGACGAGCCGGCGATCGAAGCCGTGCGTGTTGGCGCGCTCGGCAAGAAGGGTTCGGTCTCCGAGCTCCTGAAGACGCTCGGTGCAATGACGCCGGAAGAGCGCCAGACGCGCGGCGCTGCCATCAACGCACTGAAGAACGCCGTCACCGACGCAATCACCGACCGCAAGGCGGAGCTGAAGAAGGCCGCGATCGATGCGCGCCTGAAGGCCGAGACGGTCGACGTCAGCCTGCCGGTACGCTCTTCGCCAGCCGAGCGCGGCCGTATCCATCCGATCAGCCAGATCATCGACGAAATCACCGCGATCTTCGGCGACATGGGTTTCTCGATCGCCGAAGGTCCGGATGTCGAGACCGACTACTACAATTTCACGGCGCTGAACTTCCCGGAAGGCCACCCGGCCCGCGAGATGCACGACACCTTCTTCTTCAATCCGGATGAAAACGGTGAGCGCAAGGTGCTGCGCACGCACACCTCGCCGGTACAGGTGCGCACCATGGAAGCGCAGAAGCCGCCGATCCGCATCATCATCCCCGGCAAGACCTACCGCCAGGATTCGGACGCCACGCACTCGCCGATGTTCCACCAGGTCGAAGGCTTGGTCGTCGACAAGAAGGCGAATGTCGCCAACATCCGCTGGGTGCTCGAAGAGTTCTGCAAGTCCTTCTTCGAGGTCGACAGTGTGACGATGCGCTTCCGCCCGTCCTTCTTCCCGTTCACCGAGCCGTCCTTCGAAGTCGACATCCAGTGCGACCGCTCCGGTCCGATCGTCAAGTTCGGCGAAGGCACCGACTGGATGGAGATCCTTGGCTGCGGCATGGTGCATCCGAACGTGCTCCGCGCCGGCGGTCTCGATCCCGATGAATACCAGGGCTTTGCCTGGGGCATGGGCCTCGACCGCATCGCCATGCTGAAATACGGCATGCCTGATCTGCGCGACTTCTTCAACGCCGACGTCCGCTGGATGACCCATTACGGCTTCCGCCCGCTCGACATGCCGACGCTGTTCGGCGGCCTGAGCGCGTAAGGGAGGATAGAGATTATGAAGTTCACACTCTCCTGGCTGAAGGATCATCTGGAAACGGATGCGACCCTCGATGAAATCTGCACCCGCCTGACCGAGATCGGGCTCGAGGTCGAGGACGTCGATGACAAGGCGGCGTTCAAGCCCTTCGTCATCGCCAAGATCCTGACCGCCGAGAAACACCCACAGGCCGATCGCCTCAAGGTTCTCTCCGTCGATACCGGCAAGGGCGCCCCCGTCCAGGTCGTCTGCGGCGCTCCCAATGCGCGCGCCGGCTTGATCGGCGCCTTCGCGGCCCCCGGCACCTATGTTCCCGGCATCGACGTGACGCTCACCGTCGGCAACATCCGCGGCGTCGAAAGCCACGGCATGATGTGTTCAGAGAAGGAGCTGCAGATCTCCGACAGCCACGATGGCATCATCGATCTCCCCGAGGATGCGCCGGTTGGTGAAAGCTACGCCGCCTACGCGCATCTCGACGATCCCATGATCGAGATCAACCTGACGCCGAACCGTCCGGATTGCACTTCGATCTACGGCATCGCGCGTGACCTGGCTGCTTCCGGCCTCGGCACGCTGAAGACACGCCCGGCACCGTCCTTCACTGTTGAAGGCGAGACGCCGGTGAGGCTGACGCTCGACCTTGACGATCCGAAGCTCTGCCCGGGCTTTGCGCTGCGTCTCGTACGCGGCGTCAAGAACGGCCCGAGCCCGAAATGGGTGCAACAGCGTCTGCTCGCTATCGGTCTTCGCCCGATCAACGCGCTCGTCGATATCACCAACTACATGACCTTCGACCGGGGTCGCCCGATGCACGTCTTCGACGCCGCCAAGGTCAAGGGCAACCTGACCGTCCGTCGCGCCAAGGACGGCGAGACGGTGCTTGCGCTCGATCAGCGCGAGTACAAGCTTGGGCCGAATAATGTCGTGATCGCCGATGCCGATGGCATCGAGTCGATTGGCGGCATCATGGGCGGCGAGCATTCCGGCTGCGACGAGAACACCACCGACGTCTTGATCGAGAGCGCTCTCTGGGATCCAATGAACATCGCGAAATCAGGCCGCGGCCTCGGCATCATCACCGATGCCCGCTACCGCTTCGAGCGCGGGGTCGATCCGGAGTATATGGTTCCCGGTCTCGAGCGCACCACCGAGCTGGTGCTCGAATTCTGCGGCGGCACGGCCGCCAAGGCAGAGGTCGTCGGCTACATGGGTTATGACGCAAAGATCGTCGACTTCCCCTTCTCCGAGGTCAAGCGCCTGACGGGTCTTGAGGTTTCCACGCAGGAAAGCACCGAGATCCTGACGCGCCTCGGCTTCAAGGTTACCGGTTCGGGCGAACGCGTTTCCGTCGCCGTTCCCTCCTGGCGTCCCGATGTCGATGGCAAGGCCGACCTCGTCGAAGAGGTCATGCGCATCCACGGCGTCGACAACATCAAGCCGGCGCCGTTGGAAAGCCATGCAGCCGTCAACGGCAGGATCCTGACGACGCTGCAGATCCGCACTCGCATCGCCAAGCGCGCGCTTGCCTCGCGCGGCATGCTGGAAGCCGTCAATTGGTCGTTCATCTCAGAGGATCAGGCAAAGCTCTTCGGCGGCGGCTTGCCGGCACTCAAGCTTGCCAACCCTATTGCTGCCGATATGTCCGACATGCGCCCCTCGCTGCTCCCCGGCCTGCTGACGGCTGCCCAGCGGAATGGCGACAAGGGCTATGGCGACGTTGCGATCTTCGAGGTGTCCGGCACCTATGAGAACGACCGGCCGGAAGGCCAGCGCCGCGTTGCCGGCGGCGTCCGTCGCGGCACGGCATCGATGTCAGGCGCAGGCCGCATGTGGTCGAACGCTGCCAAGGGCGGCGGCAAGCCGGTGGACGTCTTCGACGCCAAGGCCGATGCGCTGGCCGTGATCGAAGCCTGCGGCCTGCCGATGGGCAACATCCAGATCGAGCAGGGCGGTCCCGAATGGTTCCACCCCGGCCGGTCCGGTACGATCAAGATGGGTCCGAAGGTCGTGCTCGGCTATTTCGGCGAGTTCCATCCCTCGACGCTGGAAGCGCTCGATGTCTCGGGCGCGCTCTGCGGCTTCGAGGTCTATGTCGACGCCATGCCCGAGCCGAAGAAGAAAGCCACCCGCACCAAGCCGGCGCTGGAACTGTCTGCCTTCCAGGCCGTCAAGCGCGACTTTGCCTTCGTCGTCGACAAGTCGGTGGAAGCCGGCGCGATCATCAAGGCCGCGACCGGTGCCGACCGCAAGCTGGTCACATCAGTCAATGTCTTCGACATCTTCGAGGGTCCGTCACTCGGTGAAGGCAAGAAGTCGGTAGCGATCGAAGTGCAGATCCAGCCGGTCGAGCGCACGCTGACCGACGAGGATTTCGAGGCGCTGACTGAGAAGATCGTTGCCAGCGTGACGAAGTTCACCGGTGGTGTTCTCAGAGCCTGAGGCCAAGATCTCCCTTAGCAAAGGGCCGGCGATCATTTCGCCGGCTCCGACTGCTGACGAAGTGTTCTTTTTGCGGAACGTTCGGTTTCTCCGTCATGCCGGCCTTGTGCCGGCATCCAGCGGCACCGCGCCTGTGGTGCGAAAGGCCTTTTGCGCGCAAGGACTTGCGCGCGCTGGACCCCGGCTCATCGGCCGGGGTGACGACGGAGAGAGCTTCCATCCCAATATGCTATAAGGCTTTGTCAGCAAGCTGGGCCGGCGATCGTCTCGCCGGCTTTTTTATGTGTGGAGATAGTAGAGCTTGTTGACGATCGTCCAGCGGCCGTCGATTTTCAGCATCGAGAGGTAATCGGTGAAGCGCATGCCGGCGAAATCGTCGCTGACCTTCACGCACGCCGCATCGCCGACGATGTCAAGCATCTGGATGTCCATGTGCGGCTGGGTTGTGGGTGGTGCCGAACCTTCGGCGACGATCGCGGCAATGAATTCTTCCCGGTTCAGCCACTCGACCGCGTTCTCGTAGTGCCCGATGATGTCGCACTGCGGATGGAAGGCCTTCCGCAATGCAGCTTCGTTGGCGAAGGTCATGCCCTCGACGTAGAGATGGACGACTGCTTCGATTGCCTGCTGGTCCGACATGTCTCACCTCGCCAGGAACATGCCCAATAGCATAGTGCAGCGAATGGGTGCGGCAAGATCGCCGGATGCGGCAGGGGGCAATCGATGCCTCCGCCTTTCGGCTAGAGGTTGGTCATCGCGAGCGACGCGTCGGAGTAGCGCTTGCCGGCAATCTTATCGAGCGAGATGGTCTCTGTCAGTTCGGTCAGCTCCGTCTTGCTCAGCACGATATCGGCTGCGGCGGCGTTCTGCTCGAGATGGTTCACCTTGCGAGCGCCCGGGATCGGCACGATGTCGTCGCCCTGGTGCAGGACCCAGGCGAGCGCCAGCTGTGCGGTGGTCACGCCCTTCTCCTTAGCGAGTGCCTCGAGCTTGGCCACGAGCGCGACATTGGCGTCGAAATTGTCCGACTGGAAGCGCGGCAGCTGGCGCCGGAAATCGTCGGCGCCAAGATCCTCCGGCTTCTGGATCGCGCCCGTCAGAAAGCCACGGCCAAGCGGGCTATAGGGCACGAAGCCGATCCCGAGTTCGCGGCAGGTGTGGAGAACGCCGTTTTCCGGGTCGCGGGTCCAGAGCGAATATTCGCTCTGCAGTGCTGCGATGGGGTGGACGGCATGGGCGCGGCGGATCGTGGCGCTGCCGGCTTCCGAAAGGCCGAGTGCGCGAACCTTGCCTTCGCGTACCAGCTCGGCCATCGCGCCGACGGTCTCCTCGATCGGCACATTGGGGTCGACACGATGCTGGTAGAAAAGGTCGATCGTTTCGACGCCGAGCCGTTTCAGAGAGGCTTCTGCCACTCGCTTCACGTTTTCCGGGCGGCTGTCGACCCCGGTCAGGGCTGCGGCGCCGGATTTATTCGGATCCAGCTTGAAGCCGAACTTGGTGGCGATGACGACGCGGTCGCGCACGGGCTTCAATGCCCGGCCGAGGAGCTCTTCATTGGTGTAGGGGCCGTACATTTCGGCCGTGTCGAAGAAGGTGATACCGAGATCGACGGCACGGTTCAGCGTCCTGATCGACTCGTTTTCGTCACTGGCGCCATAGGCGAAGCTCATGCCCATGCAGCCGAGGCCGACGGCAGAGACTTCAAGGTCGTTTCCGAGTTTGCGGGTTTTCATGCGGGGCTCCTTTGTGAGCGAAAGGTCAAACCACGGTCGATGCCGGGTACTGATGAAACCTAGCGCCCCATCAGCCTTCAAAAAATAGGTGCAATCCGTAACAGGCTGTTCTAATCGTTCGATCAATGAACCGCACGCAGCTTGCCCAACTCGTCGTTCTCGCCGCCGTTTCCGAACGACGAAGTTTTCGCGCGGCCGCCAAGGAGCTGGAAATTGCGCCATCTGCCGTCAGCCACGCGATCTCGCGCCTGGAAGAAAGCCTCGGCGTCCGGCTGCTGGCACGGACGACGCGCAGTGTCGCGCCGACGGAGGAGGGGCGTCTGCTGCTGCAGCGCCTGAAGCCGGCGCTTGATGAAATCGGGATCGCGCTAGAAGCGGTCACCGAGGCGGGTGGAAGGCCGGCCGGAAATCTGCGCATCTCCGCGCCGCGTTTTGCCTCGGATATCCTGCTTGCGCCGCGGCTTGGCGAATTCCTGAACCGCTATCCTGATATCACGCTCGAAATCGCCAATGAGGATGGGTTCACCGATATCGTTCGGGAAGGATTCGACGCCGGCATTCGCCTGGAGGAGAGCCTCGAGGCGGACATGATCGCCGTGCGGGCCTCGCCGAATCTGACCACGGTGATTGCGGGTTCTCCCGACTATTTTGAGCGGCACCCGAAACCCTTGCATCCCTCCGATCTGGTTCACCACCGCTGCATCAAGCGGCGTTTTACAAACGGCACGATCTATCGCTGGGAATTCGAAAAGGACGGCCAGGAGCTGGTTGTGGGAGTCGATGGTCCCTTGATCGTCAGTGAGGACAGGCTGGGATTGATCGCGGCGCTGAATGGCGTGGGGCTCGCCTATTTGTTCGACCTGCGCGTCGAGCACGAACTGGCAAGCGGCAAGCTCGTCCGTGTGCTGGAGGACTGGTGTTCGCCCTATCCGGGGCCATTCATCTACTATCCGAGCCGGCGCCAGATGCGGCCAGCTCTGCGTGCCTTCATCGACTTCTTCCGTTATGTCGGGTGAAGCGGAGGGATGCCGTTGGGCATCCCGCCGGATCGACGGTCAGGCCGCGGCCTTCTGGTTGGCAGCCGTCATGGCCAGCTTCGACAATGTCTTGTCGGTTGCCGCTTCTTCCTGCAGCGTCTTGTCGAGCAGGGCAACGACGTCCTTCTTGCCGAGGGTCTGCGCCCAGGTCTTCAGCGTGCCGTAGCGGGCGATCTCGTAGTGCTCCACTGCCTGCGCAGAGGAGATGAGACCGGCATCGATAGCCGGCGAGCCCTTGAACTCATCGATGATCTCTTCGCCCTCGGCAATGATGCCCTGGATCGCCTCGCAGGTCTTGCCCTGGGCGCGCTTGCCGACGAGGTCAAAGACCTGCTGCAGGCGCTCGACATGTCCCTCGGTCTGCTCGCGATGCTTTTCGAAGCCGGCCTTCAGCTCTTGCGATTGAGCCGCCCGCGCCATTTTCGGCAGGGTGCGCAGGATTTGCCGCTCGGCAAAATAGATGTCCTTGAGCGTATCGTAGAATAGATCGTCGAGGGTCTTTTCTTTGGCCATTGTCTCTACCTTCCTGGGTGTGGGGGATCCGCGCTTCCTTGGTGGGGAGCTACGGACGCTAGGGAAAGACAAGAGGTAGCTAATTGTTCCGGTCGTTTTCGGGTTGCGTTGATCGCCGGGGGAGGCAGAGTGAGACGTTCAACCAACGGGAGCTTTTCGTGAAGAAACCTGGATCGATGAAGGGCCTGGAGGAACTCGGGCGTGCGCGCCTTTCGAAGAATTTCTTCCTCCGTGATTTCCTGCATTCCGAAATCGCCGATTTCTATCGCATTCCGAATATCCCCGAAAATCCCGATCTGGCGATCGAAGCGGGAAGGCGGCTCTGCGAGGAGTTGCTGGAACCGCTGCAGGCGACGTTCGGCCGGCTGCACATCCGTTCCGGCTATCGCTCGCCTGAGGTCAACCAGTTCGGCAACCGCAACAACCTCAACTGCTCGTTAAATGCCGCGACGGCCGCCGATCACATCTGGGACCTGCGCGATTTCGATGGCTGCATGGGTGCCACCGCCTGTGTCGTCGTCCCGTGGATGGTCGACAACTACAGCAACGAAGAGGACTGGCAGAGGCTGGCATGGTGGATCCACGATCATCTGCCCTATGCCTCGCTCTGCTTCTTCCCGAAGCTCTGGGCCTTCAACATCCAATGGCACGAACGCCCGCGCCGGGTCATCCAGAGCTATGTGAGGCCACGCGGCATCCTGACGAAGCCGGGCATGGGGAACTGGGAGGGCAGCCACGCCGGCTTGTATGAGGGCTTCCCGCCGCTCAGAAATTGATGCGGTAGCGGATGTGCCCGTCGTTCTCGACATAGCTGTCGTAGAGCGCCCGCGCCGTCTTGTTCTGTTCGCTGGTGTGCCAGTAGAGCCGCGACCAGCCGTTCTTCTTGCAGAGCGAAACGAGATCGTCCATCAAGGCGCGGCCCGCACCCTTTCCGCGTGCGGCCGGATCGACGAAGAGGTCTTCGAGATAGCAGTCCTTGCCACGGATCCAGGTGCCCTCATGCGTCAGGCTGAGGGTGAAACCCATCATCTTGCCGTCCACCTCGGCGACACGCATGAAGATCGCAGACGCCGGATCGAAGACCCGGCGCCATGTCGCATCGGTGATGTCAGGATCGACCGTGACCTCGTAGAAGGCGAGATAGCCGGCCCAAAGCTCGCGCCAGCGCGCTTCGTCCTCGGGCTTCGCATCGCGGATCGTCACGGTCATCGGTCCCTCCCGTCAGGCGGCGCCGGCCCTGTCGAGCAGCGCCATCGCGTCATCGGAGAGTGAAAGCGTCGCTGACTTGGTCAAGCTCTGAAGCTGCGACAGGCTGGTAGCACTGGCGATCGGCGCCGTCACGCCCTTCTTTCTGAGCAGCCAGGCAAGCGCGATCTCTGCCGGCTTGGCGCCGGTTTCCGCCACGACCTTGTCGAGCGCTGCCAAAATGCGCAGTCCCTTGTCGTCGAGATATTGCGCCACCCGGCCTTCGCGGGCGCGGCCTTCCGTATCGGCCTTCGTGCGATACTTTCCGGAGAGAAAGCCGGCGGCAAGGCTGAAATAGGTGATGACGCCGATATCTTCCTTGACGCAGAGATCAGCCAGCGGTCCCTCGAAGCTCGCGCGTGCATAGAGATTGTATTCCGGCTGGATGACATCGTAGCGCGGCACGCCGGCCCTCTCGGCGGCATCGAAGGACGCCTGAAGCTGCGTGGCGTCGAGATTGGAGCAGCCGATCGCGCGGATCTTGCCCTGCTGCTTCAGCTTGGCGAAGGCGCCGAGCGTCTCCTCATAGGGCGTGTTCTCGTCCGGCCAATGCGAGAGATAGAGGTCGATATAGTCGGTCTGCAGCCGGCGCAGCGAATCCTCAACCGCCTTCAGGATATAGGTTTCCTTCAGCGTCTTGCCCTGACCCATGTCGGAGCCGACCTTGGTGACGACGACAGCCTTGTGGCGGGACACCTTGCCGCGCTTCAGCCACTTGCCGATGATCTCCTCGGACTCGCCGCCCTTGTTGCCCGGCACCCACGCTCCATAGACGTCGGCCGTGTCGATCGTGTTGAAGCCCGCGTCGAAGAAGGCATCGAGAATATCGAAGGACGTCTTCTCGTCGGCGGTCCAGCTGAAGACGTTGCCGCCCAAGACGATCGGGGCGATCGAAAGGCCGGTTTTTCCAAGACGGCGCATATCCATAGCGCTCTCCTAAAGTGCAGGATTGATTGAAATCGTTGACGCGGCAGAACACCGCCGAAGTCTAACCTAGCGTGGCTTCGAACGAATGGAAACCAACTCCGCGATTTGTGATCGCGCCATTGCGCCGCCGTGGCCGGCTTACTAAGGTGCGCAAAAATCGAACCAGAAGGACCCAGGCTATGCTGCGTTTTGGTATTCTTTCGACCGCAAAGATCGGCCGTGAACTCGTCGTACCCGCCATTCAGGATGCGGAAAACTGCGTCGTGACGGCCGTTGCGAGCCGCGATCTGGCGAGGGCTCGCGAGATGGCGGATCGTTTTTCCGTTCCGCACGCCTTCGGCTCCTACGAGGAGATGCTCGCTTCCGACAAGATCGATGCCGTCTATATTCCGCTGCCAACCTCGCAGCACGTCGAGTGGACGATCAAGGCCGCCGATGCCGGCAAGCACGTGCTCTGCGAAAAGCCGATCGCGCTCAAGGCAGACGAGATCGACAGCCTGATTGCCGCCCGCGACCGCAACAAGGTTCTCATCACCGAAGCCTACATGGTCACCTACGCACCGGTCTGGCGGAAGGTTCGCTCGCTGATAACGGACGGCGCGATTGGCACAATCCTACATGTTCAGGGCGCCTTCACCTATTTCAACCGCGACCCCGGCAACATGCGCAACATTCCCGAACTCGGCGGCGGCGCGCTGCCTGATATCGGCGTCTATCCGACGATCGGCGCACGCTTTTCCACCGGCAAGGAGCCGCTGCGCGTCCAGGCCGTCACCCGCCGCGACCCGGAATTCGGCACCGACATCTATTCCAGCGTCAAGGCCGATTTCGGCGATTTTGAACTGACCTTCTATATCGCTACCCAGATGGCGAACCGCCAGGTCATGGTTTTCCATGGCACCGACGGCTTCATCGAGGTGAAGTCACCGTTCAATGCTGACCGCTGGGGCGCCGAGGAGATCGAACTCACCAACCGCAGCCACAATGAATCAACGATCTTCCGCTTCCCCGACAGCCGCCAGTACAAGCGCGAAGCCGAGGCCTTTGCGCGCGCTGCCAAGGGTGAGAATGAAGAGGTGGTGACGCTGGAGAGCTCGAAGCTCAGCCAGAAGTTCATCGATGCGATCTACCGCGCCAGCGAGAAGGACGGCTGGGAGCCCGTCTGAGCTCAGTCGCCTCGAAAAACGAAGCGGGAATAGCCGACGAAGCTGAAGACCGTGGACGCGGCGGTGGAAAGAACCATCGCCGCGAGTGGCTGCAAGTCAGGTAGCCGCAGCAGCAGCGCCGAATAAAGCCCATAGTTCACCAGCGCCGCCGTCACCCCGACGGAGCCGTAGCGAAATCCCTCGACGGCGAGCGAGTGTCCCGAGCGATCGAAGGTGAATGTTCTGTTGAAGATCCACGTCGCTGCCATTGCCAGAGCGATCGCGATCACGCGAGCAATGAATGGGCCAAGCGGCGTGATATGCAGCAAGAGCGCAAGAACGCCCGCATCGACCATAAAGCCAAGGCCGCCAGCAATCCCGAAGCGGAGCAGCTTCTTCATCTGGTGCTGATCTTGGCCGACTGTTGATGATAATCGTCGAGATCATCAGCCAGCAAGGGTGTCTGCTCGCGCGGGCGCGGAGCCATAAGGCTCATATAGTGGATGCGAAGCTGCTCTGCGCGGGCGCGCGAAACGGAATCGAGGATCACGCCGGCGGTAAACATCATGAACGACACCATGATCAGTGCCATAGACAGGACCCATGTCGGCATTCGGCTGACGAGACCCGTTTCAAAATACTCGAAGAGGACGGGCGTCATGAATCCGAGACTCGCTGACATAAAAATCGCGCTGATGATGCCAAAGAACACGAAGGGCCGCGTTTCCTTCATCAGCATCGCGAACATCCAGAGGATCTTGGCGCCATCCTTGAAGGTCGAAAGCTTCGAGTGAGAACCTTCCGGCCGACGGCCGTAATCCAGTTCCAGCTCGCTGACAGGCAGCTTCAGACGCGACGCATGCACGGACATTTCCGTTTCGATCTCGAAGCCTCCCGAGACGGCAGGGAAACTCTTGACGAAGCGTCGCGAGAAGACGCGGTAGCCCGAGAAGATATCGGTGAAATCGGTACCGAAGATCGTCCGGTACAACATGTTGAAGATCTTGTTGCCGAAGGCATGCCCCTGCCTGCCGGCATCCGAATGGACGCCGCGCCGTGTGCCGACGACCATGTCGGCGCGCTCCGTCAGCAGGGTGCGGATCAGTTCCTCAGCATCGTCGGGCGAGTAGGTGCCGTCGCCATCGGCCATGATGTAGATGTCGGCGTCGATGTCGGCGAACATGCGCCGGACAACGTGGCCTTTGCCCTGCCGACGTTCGCGCACCACGTGGGCACCTGCAAGCATCGCGTGGAGTGCCGTGCCATCCGTGGAGTTGTTGTCGTAGACGTGGATGGGGGCGCCCGGCAACGCAGACTTGAATCCCCGGACAACGGCGCCGATCGTCGAGGCCTCGTTGTAGCAGGGCAGGAGCACGGCAATATTCAGATTGTCGATACGCGATCCGGTCATGATCACACCCGCGGCGAAGAAATCTCGGCAAGAATAGACGGCGCGCGTTAACAAGTGGCTATGGAGCCGGCGAAAACTGCGCGTGAGCAGGACTTTTACGGTTTCTTGACCGGCGAACGGTAGGATCTTGGCACTCAAACGGTGAGATCCGCTTCATGACGAATGTAGCCCAGATGATCCCTGGTTCCACATCGGCATCGCCGTTCGCCAAGCTGCGCGCCATGATGACCCGGTTATGGCCATCGGTGCTTTTTTACAGCGCTGTCCTTATTGCCGCGATCCTCGCTCTGAAGCTGCCTAGCGCGACCGACTACGTCGGCGCCGATAATGATGACGGCATGCGGCTTGTCGAAGTGCGTGATTTCCTGAATGGGCAGGGCTGGTTCGACCTCATGCAATACCGCATGGGACTCGGTGATGGTACGCTGATGCACTGGTCCCGGCTGATCGACCTTCCGATCGCGACGCTGATCCGGTTTTTCGGCTTCTTTTTCCCGCAAGAGCGGGCAGAGGCGGTTGCGCTGGCCGTCTGGCCGCTGTCGCTGATCGTTCCGAGCCTGTGGGCCATGGGACTTGCCGGCCGCCGCATCGGCGGCACGTTCGGCATGCATGTCGCCTTGGGGCTCACCGCTCTGCTCCTGGTTCCGAACAACCGCTTTCTGCCGGGCGCCATCGACCACCATAACGTCCAGTTTGCACTGGTCGCCATCATGACGGCGATGTTGCTCGACGAAAACCATCGGCCGCTCAGCTACGCCGTCGCCGGGCTGGCGGCCGCGATGGCGATCGCGATTGGGGCTGAAACGACGCCGTTCGTGGCGGTGGTATGCGTTGTCGTCGCCGTTTCGTGGGCTTGGGAAGGCGAGCCGTTCGCGCGCGCTGCCAAGGCTTTCGGGCTCGCCCTGGCTCTGTCCATCAGCCTGCTTTTCGTCGGAACCGTACCGCCAAGGCTTTATTCGGCCGTGACCTGCGATAACCTGTCGCTCGGCTATTACAGTCTTGCGGCCATCGGCGGCGGGCTGTTGCTCTTTGCCGCCACGTTCGCGAGCGGACGGAGCCGACTGCTGCGATTTGCGGCCGTCGCAGGGATCGGCGCGGTCGTGCTCGTCTCCGCCGTCACGATCGCTCCGCAGTGCCTTCATAGTCCGCTGGCCGACCTCGATCCGCTTCTTGTCGAGCTCTGGTTGGACCGCGTGCAGGAGGCACAGTCGATCCTTGGCGCCAATTGGCAGGACCCTTTTACGCTTGGCTTCTACTATTCGACTGGGGCTTTTGCGCTTGCCGTCTGCGTGTTCCGCCTCGCTTACGGCGATCGCGTGCGGGTCCATCTTGTTCTGCTGTCCCTTCTCGCCGTCAGTTGGACAATCGCCGCGGTGCAAGTGCGCGGCACCGCGTTTTCCAATCTTCTTGCAATCCTGCCGCTGACATTGCTGATCATCGACATGCGCCGGTTATCGGCCAGTGACAGCGAAGATGTCGCGGCCGCCTTTTGCTACCTTTCCACGGTTCTCTTAAGCGTGGCGGCGGTGTGGGGGTTAGCGGGGGGGCTTATCGGCATGCAGATGGGGAATGGTGAAAGCATCCTGCAGACCGCACCCGCAAAACCGTCCTGCTCGTCGAAGTCGTCCATCGCGCCTTTGGCCGATTTGCCGGCCGGCCTGGTGGTCGCGCCGTCGGACGTCGGTGTGTCGATCCTTCGCTTTACCGGCAATCGCATACTGGCGGCGCCGTATCATCGAAACCAGGGCGGCATGCTGACGGAAATACATATTGGCCTGGCAGAACCGCAGGAAGCCGAGGCCTTCCTGAAGGGGGTCGGGGCTACGGTCCTTGCCTATTGCGCCGACAATCCGCAGACCAGGGAGCTTACGAAAATGAAGCCGGACGGCCTCTATTCGCAACTGGCGAAGGGCGTCGTTCCGGCTTACCTGCAATCCATACCGACGCCCGGGGGCGCGCCCATCCGGCTCTTCCGTTACATGCCCACCGGCTCGTAAGGCCTAGATGAAGCGTCGGCGGTCCCGGCTGCGATCGAAGGCGTAGAGGCCAAGCAGGCAGATCATGAGACCAGCGTCATAGCAGACGATGGCGGCCGCAAGATCAAGAATGGATGTGGATGAGACCCAGGCCGCACCAGCATAGGCGACGCAGATGAGGCAGCCGACCAACACCATCGAAAAGATCGAGCGCATTGGCGCGGTAGCGAAACCAAGTGTTGTGGTCGTCAGAGCGATCATCAGCCTCTCCTGAGTCGCGGCAGCATAGGCGTGTCCATCTTACCGAACAATTAATCTCGCGGCTTATTACCTTTTTCCCCAGTGGTTGCAACCGGCACGATTCCGGCCTGCAGCACAAAGGCAAGCGAGGTCAGCCCAAGAATGCTCTCTGCCGTGGTGCCGGTGGCGTGGACCCGAGAGATTCGAAGTGGCAGGACCGAGCCGTCTGGAACCGAAGCAAAGGTGAGCGCCTGCCCAGACGCCACGGTCACGACAAGGTCTCCACCGATGCCGATATAGACTGCCCTCGTGATCTCAACGAGGTCAAGACTGTCATTGGGGATGATGGCGAAACCGGCGCTAGCGGGACCGGTGAGCGAAGGGCCATGGGAGGCGAAACGATCGGACATGGAAAACTCCTCTTGTCGGTTGTCCGATCTTCGCTCCGCAAGGATTGCCGGGGGAAACGGAGAGGTGATCGATTCGCCTGCTTTCCGGTTCGGCCGATCTAAGCTGTTGATGCTGAACGAAAAATAAGGGTGCCGCCGGCTTTGGCTACGGAAGAGCGCATAAAATCATCCCCCTTTGGAGGCTGCTCTTTGCCGCCTCATCGGCTAGAACAGGATCATGAGCAACGTCTTCGAGAATGATTCGCCGAGCAATCTTACCGAGTACTCGGTTTCGGAGCTGTCCGGCTCGATCAAGCGCACGGTCGAGACAGCCTTCGACCAGGTGCGCGTGCGCGGCGAAATTTCCGGATACCGGGGCCCGCACTCTTCCGGTCACGCCTATTTTTCCTTGAAGGATGACCGGGCCCGTATCGATGCCGTCGTCTGGAAGGGCAACTTCTCAAGGCTGAAATTCCGTCCCGAGGAAGGGATGGAGGTAATCGCCACCGGTAAGATCACGACCTTCCCGGGTTCATCGAAATATCAGATCGTCATCGAGACGCTGGAGCCGGCCGGCGCCGGCGCGCTGATGGCGCTGATCGAAGAGCGCAAGCGCCGGCTTGGCGCCGAGGGCCTGTTCGACCCGTCCCGCAAGCGGCGGCTTCCCTTCATGCCAAAGGTGATCGGTGTCGTGACGTCGCCCACAGGCGCCGTCATTCGCGACATTCTCCACCGCATCTCCGATCGCTTCCCGGTTCATGTCATTGTCTGGCCGGTAAAGGTGCAGGGCGAAGGCTCGGGCGAGGAAGTCGCCAATGCCATCCGAGGCTTCAATAGCTTCGAGACGCGTGGGGACATGCCCCGCCCTGATGTCCTGATCGTCGCGCGTGGCGGCGGCAGCCTCGAGGATCTCTGGAGCTTCAATGACGAAATCGTCGTTCGCGCGACGGCCGAAAGCCAGATTCCGCTGATCTCTGCGGTCGGCCACGAAACGGATTGGACGCTGATCGACTACGCTGCCGATGTGCGTGCACCGACCCCGACCGGTGCGGCTGAAATGGCCGTTCCCGTGAAGGCCGAACTGGAGGCGCAGACGGCCGCTCTTGGCGCCCGCCTACAGGGTTGCATRAGCCGCCGCATGGATCACCATCGCCAGTCCGTCCGGGCGCTGGTCCGCGCGCTGCCGTCGCTGGATCAGCTCTTGGCGCTGCCGCGTCGCCGGTTCGACGAGGCTGCCGCCGGTCTCGGCCGCGGCCTCGAACTCAACACGATCAACAAGCGCCGCAGCTTCGAGCGAACGGCGGCGCATTTGCGGCCCGATGTCCTCTCGAACCGCATCACCGAGCGCCGCCAGTATCTCAACGAACGGATCACGCGTGCGGAGCGCACGATCGAGCGTTTTATCGAGCGTTCCAGAGCTCCAGTCAGTCGTGCGGATGCTATTTTTGCGACATTGCCGGCTCGTCTGAAGACGCAGACATCGCGGCTGCGCGACCGTCTCGCCAATCTATCGCGTCACGCCGACACAGCGGTGGCGCATCAGCTGACGCGGGCACGCGGCGAGGTCGCGGCGCAGTATCGCGTGCTGCAGTCGTTGTCCTACGAGAATGTCTTGAAGCGCGGCTTTGCAGTTATCCGGGACGATGAGAATAGGCCGGTGTCACAGGCTGCAATGTTGTCCGCAGGCTCGGGTATCTCAATCCAATTCGCGGATGGTCGCGTCGGCGCGGTGACCACCGAGGGGCTCCCGTCTTCATCCACGCCGAAGAAACGAGCACAAAAACCACAGGATGAGCAGGCGCCGCCAAAGCAAGGCACTCTCTTCTAGATAGGTGCTGACGACCCAATCCTGGGCGACATCATTGAAATGCAACATATACGTGTCATTATCCTCGATAAACGGGAGGACGTGACATGAGACTTGCATCCTTCAATGTCGAAAACCTGTTCGACCGCGCAAAGGCGATGAACCTGGAAACCTGGGCCGACGGCCGGGTTGTTCTCGACCGCTTTGCCGAACTGGAGAAATTGCTGGGGCAGGTGACCTACAGCGAAGCCGACAAGGCGCGCATGGCCACGCTGATCATCGAGCTCGGCATGGAGGAGAGTGATACGGGTCCCTTCGTCATTCTTCGGCGCAACAGGGGCAGTCTTCTGAAACGGCCGAGAGCCGGCGGTGTGGTCATCACCGCCAACGGTCGCATCGACTGGGTCGGATCGCTGGAATTGCGTGACGAGCCGATCAACGAGATCGCCATGCAGAACACGGCGCGCGTCATGAGTGATCTCGAGGCCGATATTCTCGGCATCGTTGAAGTCGAGAGCCGGCCTGTGCTCACCGCTTTCAACACCCAGGTGCTGCCGGCCGTTGGCGGCAACCCCTTCACGCAGGTCATGGTGATCGACGGAAATGACGAGCGGGGCATCGATGTCGGGCTGATGACCCGAAAGGGTTTAGCGCTCGACATCATGCGCAGCCATGTCGATGACAGGGACGCGGCAAGCAACCCGATCTTCTCGCGCGATTGCCCCGAATATTACGTGACGACGCCCGGGGGAACGACGCTGCTTGTCATGGTCAATCATTTCAAGAGCAAGGGTTTCGGCAGCGCTCAGTCCTCCGATGCTCGCCGGCACGCGCAAGCGCAGCGGGCGCGCGAGATCTACGAGAAGCGTCTCGCGGAAGGATTCGACCACATCGCACTGATCGGCGACCTCAACGACACGCCGGATAGCGCCCCGCTGGCGCCGTTGAAGGAGAGCACGTTGAAGGATGCCTTTACGCATCCCGCGTTCGATGACGGCGGCTTTCCTGGGACCTTCGGTCTTGGCAACGCCGGAAACAAGATCGACTACCTGTTCCTGTCGCCGAAGCTCTTTGACAAGGTCGAGCGAGGCGGTGTCTTCCGCAAGGGCGCCTGGCCCGGAAGCCGGCCGAAACGCTGGGAGACCTATCCGGAACTCACCGAGCCGAAACACGCGGCGTCGGATCATGCCGCCATCTGGGTTGACCTGCACATCTGAGGCCAAAGACAGGGAGGCTGCCGTCCGTCGATGTCACGGCACACACGAGGAGGGCTGCTGGCCCGGCTACTCGAATGTCGCCAGAAACTTGCGTAGCAGGGCGTCGAGCTGGGCCTTCTCCTCCGCGCTGAAACCCTGCATCAAGCGTTGCTGATTGGCGACGTGGAGGCCGACGGCACTTTCCACGGCGGCAAATCCGGCTTCGGTCAGGGCGATGAGAACACTTCGCCGATCATCCGGATTGAGAACGCGCTCGACCAGGCCCGCTTTCTCCAACTGGTCGATCCGGTTGGTCATGGTGCCGGAACTGACCATCGTCATGGAGAGCAAATCGCCGGGGGAGAGCCGATATGGCTCGCCTGAACGCCTGAGGGTTGCCAGCACATCGAAGGACGAGGAGGAGAGCCCCTGCTGCTGCAGCACGTGGTCGACCTCGCGGGCGAGGTGCGTCGTCAGCCGCTTCAGTCGCCCCATAATGCCCATCGCCTCGGTATCGAGGTCGGGGCGCTCGTTTTTCCATTGCGCAAGTATCTTGTCGACGCGATCCATCGGTCAGCCCGTTCTTCTGCGAAGACTGTTATCATCGCGTATCTTGACGTCAAGATAAATAGCGCTACGCTGTATTTATCTTGATGTAGAGATTCTTGGGATGAAGAAAACTCAAGCACCGCTTTCCGAGGCGCTGATCACGGCGTTGGCTCCGACGATCTGGGGCAGCACCTATTTCGTCACGACATCCTTTCTTCCGCACGGATATCCGCTGACGGTCGCCTTCCTGCGGGCTCTGCCGGCCGGGCTTCTGCTGCTTGCGATCGTCCGGCAGCTGCCGCAGGGAATCTGGTGGCTTCGCGCCTTCGTGCTCGGCGGCCTGAATTTCTCGTTCTTCTGGGCAATGCTGTTCGTGTCGGCCTATCGTCTGCCGGGCGGTGTTGCCGCGACCGTCGGAGCCATTCAGCCGCTCATCGTCATCCTGCTGTCGCGCATCTTCCTCGGCCGGCCGATCCACGCCGTTGCCGTTGGGGCCGGCGTGGTCGGGATGACAGGTGTGGCACTTCTCGTGCTCACACCCAATGCGGCGCTCGATCCGATCGGCGTTGCCGCCGGCATTGCGGGGGCGGTTTCGATGGCATTCGGCACGGTGCTGACGCGGCGTTGGGTTCCGCCGGTTTCGAATCTGGCCTTTACCGCATGGCAACTCACGGCCGGCGGCATCCTGCTCGCGCCCGTCGCCTTCTTCGTCGAACCCACACTGCCGGTGCCGACCGCGGCCAATGTGCTGGGCATCGCCTATCTTGGCCTGATCGGCGCAGCGTTCACCTATTTGCTGTGGTTCCGGGGGCTCGCGCGTATCGAACCGTCAGCTGCGGCCTCGTTGGGCTTCCTGAGCCCGGTCACCGCCACCTTTATCGGTTGGCTGGCTCTCGGGCAAAGCCTGACGCCCGCGCAGATCTTTGGCTTCGCGATGGTGCTCGCGAGCGTCTGGCTCAGTCAGCGCACGATGTCGGTCAGGCCCACTCGCCCTGACGCATCACCGGAACCCGCGAGCCGTCCGGCTTGATGCCGTCGATATCGACCTGGCCGGAGCCGATCATCCAGTCGATGTGGATCAGGCTCGAGTTGCCGCCTTGCGCCTTGATCTGCTCCTGCGTCAGGCTTGCGCCGTTGACGAAGCACTTCGAATAGCACTGGCCGAGCGCGATGTGGCACGAGGCGTTCTCGTCGAACAGCGTGTTGTAGAAGAGAATGCCGCTGGCCGAGATCGGCGAGGAATGCGGCACCAGCGCCACTTCGCCCAAGCGGCGCGCGCCCTCATCGGTATCCAGCACCTTGTTCAGCACTTCCTCGCCACGCGAAGCCTTCGCTTCGACGATCCGGCCGCCTTCGAAGCGAACCCGGATGTTGTCGATCAGCGTGCCCTGATGGGACAGCGGCTTGGTGCTCGAAACATGGCCTTCGACGCGCAACGCATGCGGGGTCGTGAAGACTTCCTCGGTCGGAATGTTCGGATTGCAGGTAATGCCGTTCTTGGCCGTCGACGAGCCGCCGTGCCACTCGTGACCGTCGGCAAGACCGACCGTCAGATCGGTGCCAGGTCCCCTGAAGTGCAGCGAGGCGAAGCGCTCGCCATTCAGCCAGTGCGAGCGTTTGGCGAGATTGGCATTGTGCTCGGCCCAGGCCGCAATCGGGTCTTCGACATCGACGCGCGACGCCGCGAAGATCGCCTTGGCGAGCTTGGCAACGGCGATTGCTTCCGGATCGTCAGGGAAGACGAGCGCTGCCCAGGACGGGTTGGGGTAGGAGACGATGTTCCAATTGATGTCGAAATTCGAGATCTTTTCCAGCGCCGGCTTGTAGGCCGCCGAGTTCGCCCGGTTGGCACGGCCGACCTTTGCCGGATCCTGTTCCGAAAGCAGCATCGGATTGTCGCCAGAAACCGCAAGGCGTGCAGTGCCTTTGGCATAGGCCTTGGCCATGCCGTCGTAGAGCCAGTCGGAGGCGCGATCGAAGCTCTGATCACTGCCATATCGGTAGCGCGCCAGCGTCGAATCCTCGTCCGAATAGAACGCCGTCACCAGCCCGGCACCTGCCATATAGGCATGCTGGGTAATCAGGCGCACGAGGGGCAGGGCGACGACCGGGGCCGTGATCACGAGATCCTGGCCCGTCTGCAGCTGCAGCCCGACCTTGACGGCCACCTCCGCCAGTTTCTCAAGCTTTACGGGATCCACGGAGGTCTGGCTTTGCGGCATGAAATTCATGATCGGTCACTCCTCGAACAAAACGGATTGGCCGGTAGACTTAGACCCCTTTACGGCGAAATTGAAGCTCGCTTGTCGACCGATGGCAGCTCTTTGCCGCCATCGGCCCACACGCGGGATTAGGCCGCCGAAACGGATGGCTGCTGCAACAGCACCGCGTCGTGGCGCTTCAGGAAGGCCATCAGCCGGTCGGCATAGTCAGGTCCGACGGCGGCCTTCACGCTCGGTCTCTCGGACAGCGCTGTCCGCCAGGCCTGGACGCGGGGCAGGCCGGCAAAAATGCCGCTGCCGCCGATGGCGTCGAAGACGTCGAAGTAGCGAAAGATCGGCGCAAACACGGCATCGACCAGGCTGAAGTCCACGCCCGCAAAGTAGGGGCCATCCTTCAGTTCCGCCTCGATGGTGGCGAACTTTGATGCGAGCACCTGCCGCTTCGCCTCCAGCTGCGCGCGATCCTGCGTCGTTTCGTAGACCCAGAGATCGGAGAGGATCGAAGAGCCGAACTCCATCCAGCCGCGGTGGCGGGCGCGTGTCAGCGGGTCGGATGGATGAAGGCGGCGGCCGTCCTGCGTCTCCTCCAGGTATTCACAGATTATGCTGCTTTCAAAGAGCACGTCCTGACTGCCGTCGCTGAGGCGAATGCAAAGCAGAGGCACCTTGCCGAGCGGCGAGACCTCAAGGAACCAGCGCGGTTTGTCCGCGAGGTCGATATTCACGCGCTCGAACGGCACTCCTTTTTCCGCAAGCGCGATCGCGGCGCGCTGTACGTAGGGGCAAAGGTGGTGGCTGATGAGCAGCAGAGCGGAACCGGATACTTGAGGTGGCAAATGATCCATCGTGGCAATCTCCATTGTAGATGCAATTGCATGTAATAACTGTTGCGCCAGGATTCAAGATAGATGTAAATGCATGTATGGGTGAAAAGACGAATAGAGCCACGCCCTCCGATGCGGTGATCGATGCCTGGATCGGGCTGATGCGCGCGCAGCAGCGACTGCTCGGTCAGATCGAAGCGGATCTCAAGCAGGCCGGGCTCCCAGCGCTCGGCTGGTACGACGTGCTCTGGGAACTGGTGCGGTCGCCGCAGGGCAAGTTGCGGCCATTCGAGATCGAAGAACGAACGTTGCTAGCCCAATACAATCTTTCGCGACTGATCGACCGCCTCGAGAAGGCAGGGCTGGTGCAGCGCCAGAGCTTCGATCAGGACGGGCGCGGGCAGTGGGTGGTCGTTACCGAGGAGGGACGCGCGCTGCAGAAGCGCATGTGGAAGGTCTATGCCAGAGCCATCGAGGAAAACTTCGGCGCCAAGCTGAGCGAGGTCGACGTCGCGACGCTGACCTCGCTGCTGTCACGCTTCAGCTGAGATCAGGCAATGAGGGGCGCGGCGGCAGCCTTCAGCGTCTTCAACGCGTCCTTCGGGTCCAGCCGAACCTGCAGGCCGCGTTGCCCGCCGTTGATGTAGACCTGCGCCTCCGTCAGCGCTGTTTCCTCGATTGCTGTCGGGACGAGCTTCTTCTGGCCGAACGGGCTGATGCCGCCGACGTGGTAGCCAGTCAGGCGCTCGGCATCGGCGGGCTTCATCATGTTGGCGGACTTTCCGCCGAAGGCGCTTGCGAGCTTCTTCATGCTGACTTCACGATCCGACGGCACGACGACGCAGACCGCTTTGCCGTCGACCTCCGCCATCAGCGTCTTCAACACGCGATGCGGCTCCTCGCCAAGCGCTTCTGCCGCCTGCAGGCCAACGCGCTCCGCATTCGGATCATAGTCGTAGGTATGGACCGTGAAGGCAATTCCGGCTTGGCTCAGAACCTGCGTGGCGCGTGTGGTTTTCGACATCGATCAGGCCTTGAAGAAGCTGCCGTAGATCTCGGGCTTGAAGCCGATGAGCAACTTGCCGTCTGCCTCGACAACCGGCCGCTTGATCATCGATGGCTGCTCCAGCATCAGCGAGATCGCCTTGCCCTCGTCGAGATTTTCGCGCTCGGCCTCGGGCAGCTTCCGAAAGGTCGTGCCTGTTCGGTTGAGCACCGTTTCCCACCCGGCTTCCTTCGTCCAGGCCTGCAGATGCGCGCGATCGATCCCGACAGCCTTGTAGTCATGGAACTGGTAGGCGACGTCATGCTCTTCCAGCCAGGTTCGGGCCTTCTTCATGGTGTCGCAGTTCTTGATGCCGTAGATGGTGACGGTCACTTAGTCCTCCAGCGTTCCAGGCTTGCGTGTTGCCTTGCTGGCGGTCTTGCAAGCAATCTTCATCAGGTCGGCGCGCCGGCGAACCAGCCGTTCGGAGCTGCGCGTCACGATCAGGCCGGCCTGTGGTGCACAAATCTCGATGCTGCCGTCAGCCATGCCGGGGCGGGTGATCAACGTGGCAAGCACATCGCCTTCGCCAACCCATTCGCCGATGTTGCGTTGGAAGAGAACCGTGCCGGCCTCCGGCGCGCGGACCACCTCGATATTGTCGAGCGGGACAGCGGGGCCATCGAAAGCGGGCAGCGAGACCGGGGCATCGATTGCGCCGCGGCTTGCCAGGAATTTCCACAATCCCTCGGCATCCTTCTTCGCCATCTCGGGATAGACGTCACGCCGGCCGCGAAGCTCGACGGTGACAGACAGCTTGCCGGGCAGGCGCGATTGTTTCTCTAGGGTCTCGTATTTCCAGGCAAAACCGACGGCCTCCTCGAAGGCGGAACTCTCGCCATCGGAGAGAAGAACGGCTTCCATCTCCATCGCAGAGGCCAGATCGGCCGCCTCCGGCCAGAATGCCTCGTCGATATAGGCATATTGCAGGGATTCATCATCGCAATGCAGATCGATCACCAGATCGCAGCCGAGCGCCATATGCAGCAGCTGGCGCTTCAGTTTTTCGACGGCCGAACGGCGCTCGAGGTCCTCAAGCAACCCGTCGCGATCCTTCACCGAGATCAGCGGAAACTCCCTGTTGAAATTGGTGCGCGATCCAAGATCGAAGCGGCCCTGAAGTTCGCCGAAATGCGACTGGGCCGCCCCGATCGGATTGGCATGCGGGACGACGATGAAGTCGCTCTTGATCTGACCGGCGTTTTCCGACTGGCGCAGTCTTTCACACAGGAAGTGAACCAACGCCGTGCCCGGCAGCTCGTTGGCGTGGAGAGCCGCCTGAATGTAGACCTTCGGTGCCTTGGGATCGCTGCCATTGAAATGAAGAACCGGCAAACGCCACTCGATACCCGCCGTGTCACCGGCAATAATGATCTCGGACGTGTTCATGTCGTTCTCCGCTTGATGCCTTGTCGCAGGAGCTTTAAGCGAGTTCGATAGCCGGAGGCAAGGTGTTATCCGCGCGCATGAAGCGGCCAGCGCCCGAGCTCTTCGTAGCCTGCTTGACCCCGGCGATTGTGCAGCAGAACGAATTCGCGCGCAGCCATCACGACCGGCCTCCGCAGGGCGATCCGCGGCACCACGTCCTTGTCGCAGAGGAGCGTGGCGTGAGGTTGAAAGTTCGGGTTCAGATTGGCGTCTGCGCCCAACCGGTGTATCTCGATCGCGATTTGCACATGCAGTTGCCGTAACAGTTCCCGTCCGCCATTGCCGGCGAGTACGATCGCGTTGTCCTGCGGCAGCAGGAAGGTGATGATATGGTCGAAGACGAGCTCGAACTGACACGCCTCGATCGCCGTTCCTGCCTGGCGTGCCGCCGCGATGACCCCTTCGGGAATGCGGGCGCTCTTGCCGACACAATAGAGCGAGACATGCACGGCCGCCGGCGGACGCGGCGATGCGAGGGGAAGGTGTTCCCGCTGTAGCCACTGCTGGATCGACACGCATTCGTCGAGCGATTGCGGATCCGGCAATATCGCAAAGAAAAGACTCTCTCTGGCGAAGCGCGATGGTTGTTGGCGCGTCTTCGGCGAAGCGAAATCGAAAGATGCCTGCTAACATTTGATCTTGAAATGGCAAGAACAAAAAAAGAACATACGGGCGAGCGATCGACCGGAGCAAGCTCGTGCGACGCAAGAAACGGGTTGAATTCGGGCCGCGACGGCACGATCTTCGGAGAAGAGCAGCAGGGAGGCAATGACCCATGCAACAGGCAATGCATCGCTATCTGATTTTCGAGACGAGCGGTGGCTTCTGCGGCATCGCCTGGAATGATGTCGGCATTACGCGGTTTCAGCTGCCGACGTCGAGTGCCGAGGCAACCGAGCGATTGCTCCTTCGCCGCATTCCCGGCGCTGAGCCGGCAAAGCCGACGGCTGCCGTTGCCGAAGCTGTTGCCGCAGTGAAGCGCTATTTCAGCGGAGAGCCGACGGACTTCTCAACCGTAAAGGTCGATCTCGCTGGTCAGGATGCCTTCTTCAGGCAGGTTTACGATGCTGCCCGCCAGATCGGCTGGGGCCACACGACCACCTACGGTGCGCTTGCGAAACAACTCGGCGTAGGGCCGGAGGCCGCCCGCGACGTCGGCCAGGCGATGGCGAAAAATCCGGTCGCCTTGATCATCCCCTGCCATCGCGTGCTAGCGGCCGGAAACAAGATCGGAGGCTTCTCCGCGCCCGGCGGCTCAACGTCCAAGCAGAGGATGTTGGAGCTCGAAGGCGTTAGCCTGGCGCCGCCAAAGCCGGTGCAGCAGTCACTTGATTTCTGATGGATGTCGCCTCGATTGAGGCGACTCTCAAGTCATTCCCACTCGATGGTGCCGGGCGGTTTCGAGGTCACATCATACACGACACGATTGATGCCGCGCACCTCGTTGATGATGCGGGTTGCGGCGCGCCCGAGGAATTCCATGTCGTAGTGATAGAAATCCGCAGTCATGCCGTCGACGGACGTCACGGCGCGGAGCGCGCAGACGAACTCGTAAGTGCGGCCGTCGCCCATGACGCCGACGGTCTGGACAGGCAGCAGCACGGCGAAGGCCTGCCAGATGGCGTCGTAGAGGCCGGCCTTGCGGATCTCGTCGAGATAGATGGCGTCGGCTTCGCGGAGAATCTCCAGCTTTTCGCGGGTGATGCCACCCGGGCAGCGGATCGCGAGACCCGGACCCGGGAAGGGGTGGCGGCCGATGAACGAGTCGGGCAGGCCGAGCTCCTTGCCAAGCACGCGCACTTCGTCCTTGAAGAGTTCGCGCAGCGGCTCGACGAGCTGCATGTTCATGCGCTCGGGAAGGCCGCCGACATTGTGGTGCGACTTGATCGTCACCGACGGTCCGCCGGTGAAGGAAACGCTTTCGATCACATCAGGATAGAGCGTGCCCTGGCCGAGGAAGTCGGCGCCGCCGAGCTTCTTGGCCTCTTCCTCGAAGGTCTCGATGAACAGGCGACCGATGATCTTGCGCTTGGTCTCTGGATCGGAAACACCCTCGAGCTCGCCGATGAACTTGTCGGATGCGTCGACGTGGATGAGGTGCAGATTGTAGTGTTCGCGGAACATGGCGACGACGTTGGCCGCCTCGTCCTTGCGCATCAGTCCGTGGTCGACGAGCACGCACGTGAGCTTGTCGCCGATCGCTTCGTGGATCAGTAGTGCTGCGACCGAGCTGTCGACGCCGCCCGAAAGGGCGCAGAGGACGCGCTTGTCGCCGACCTGCTCGCGGATCGCTTCGACCGCCTTCTGGCGATAGGCCGACATCGACCAGTCACCTTTGATGCCGGCGATGTTGTGAATGAAGTTGCCGATCAGCTTGGCGCCATCGGGCGTGTGCACGACTTCCGGGTGGAACTGCACACCATAATATTTGCGCTTCTCGTCGGCGATGAAGGCGTAAGGCGCGTTCGGCGAAGTCGCGACGACCTTGAAGCCTTCAGGCAGCGCCGTCACGCGGTCGCCATGGCTCATCCAGACCTGATGGCGGGAGCCCTTCGACCAGAGGCCTTCGAACAGTTGGTTGTCTTCGTCGACTTCGAGGAAGGCGCGACCGAATTCGCGGTGATGACCGCTCTCGACCTTGCCGCCGAGCTGCATGCACATCGTCTGCTGGCCGTAGCAGATGCCGAAAACGGGCAGGCCGCTGTCGAAGATGATCTGGGGCGCGCGGGGCGAGCCTTCATCAACCGTCGAGGCCGGGCTGCCGGACAGGATCACGGCTTTCGGCTGCAGGCGCTTGAAGCCTTCTTCGGCGGACTGGAAGGGAACGATCTCGCAGTAGACACCTGTTTCGCGCACGCGGCGTGCGATCAGCTGGGTTACCTGGCTGCCGAAATCGACGATGAGGACGCTGTCTGGATGTGCTGTCTGGGTCATGGCGAGCCTTTAATGAAAAGCACCCGGTCTTGCAATGCGCGAAATCCCCCGGCCGAGGATTTTATTGTGCTGATTGTCCCTATCCCGCAGGGGTTAGAACCAGAATACGCCGTCTTCCAGAGCCGTAAACAGGCTGTCGACGGCATAGGAAAGCTTGCGGTCGATGACATGCAGGTATTCTGTCCAGCCGGAAATGTGCTGCAATTCTTCGACACCGTCGGAAATCCCGCGCAGGCCGATCAGCGGCAGTTCGTAAGCCTGGCAGGCGCGCAGGATTGCGAAGGTCTCCATGTCGACCATATCGGCGGCGATACCATTATAGGCCTGCCCGGACACGACGTTGCCGCCGGTCGACAGGCTTGCCTCCGGAATGCCTGGGATTCTAAGCGGCAGGTCGATGGTGGCAGGGAGATCGAGGAACGGCGTGCGCCCCTTCTCGAAACCGAGTGGCGATGCATCCATGTCGCGATAGGATACGGAGGTGGCCTGATAGACCTCGGTCTGCTCGAGCTTTGCCGAGCCCGCCGAGCCGAGCGAAACGACGAGGTCGGGCAACTCATCGGCCTGCGCTAATTGCGCCAGCGCCCGGGTGAGGATGATTGCCGCCTCGACGGGACCGACCCCCGTCATCAGCGGCTCGAAGCGGGAGCGTAGGAACGGACCGTACTCGGCCTCCGCCGCCATCACGAAGAGAATGGATTTGCCGGCGACCGATTTCAGCTCAAACTTCATCCCGAAATGCCCTCTCTGCCACGGATGATCATCATGGTGCTTGTCATGGAAGCGATCAGCTTTGCCGGTCCGTCGCCGATCGCATAGCCGCGCCCGTCCGCAACGATGATGTTCGATCCCGGCTTGGTGATTTCGCCCCTGAAGAGGAAGCGATCGCCACGGCCTGGCGACAGCAGGTTGACCTTGAATTCGATCGTCAGAACGGATGCCTCGGCGTCGATGACGCTGTAGGCCGCCAAGCCGCAAGCGGAATCGAGGGCAGCGGAGATCACGCCGGCATGCAGAATTCCGTGCTGCTGGGTGAGCTTGACGTCGAAAGGCAGTTCGATCTCCACCAACCCCCGCCCGACGCGGGTCAGTTCGGCGCCGAGCGTATGCAACGCCGCCTGGCGGGTAAAGTTCTGGCGGATTCGCTCGTGGAAATCGCCGCTGTCGTTGTCGGTCATCATCGCGCCTTTCTTGCGATCGCGAAAGTGGCATGCTGCGCCGCATCAGACAAGCGCTTCCCGGAAATCTGTTGGCAGAGTGCTCCCGGGCCATGCGGCCGCTTGTCTGACGCGCATGCAAGTGCCGGGCGTAAAGATTGGATTCAGTCTTTTTTGGTAAATCTCCGTTAGCCATTGCTTTTCGATGGGTCCCTGGCGGCAGCGAATCTGTCGTCGACAATTGTTTTGCGTGCGGGTTCTTATGCGTCTATTGGCTGCGCCAGCTTTCTTCCTTGCTTGTCTCGCCTTGTCGGGCTGCACGTCCAGTTTGGGACCGGACAGCCTCGTCGCGGGAATCCCGTCGCGGGAGACGACCAGCTCGGTCGCACGCCCAATCGCGCCCGTGCCGGCCAGCGTCATGCCGGCGAGCCCTGTTCCCTCACCTGATGTCGCCGAGGCGCCAACGCCAGCCGCGCCGCAACAGGAGGAATTGGCCTGGGCCGGCCCGGCGTCTCAGCCGCAAGCCTTCACACAACAGGCCGGAGTGGCCACCGCTCCCGTGCCGTCGGAAAGGCCGATGGCAACGGCAGTGCCAGCCGTCCTGACGCCCGCAGCGCCCGAAATTGACGAGACGCCGCGCACACGTTCGCGGGTCTACAGTCATCGTTTCCGCGACGTCAAACCGATCAATTTCGGCTCTTCCTCGCCCAGAAAGCTTGCCGTCCATGGCGTCGACGTTTCGCGCTGGCAGGGCGACATCGACTGGGACAAGCTGAGAACGCAGGGTGCGAATTTCGTCTACATCAAGGCGACCGACGGCGGTGACCATCTCGATCCGATGTTCCGGAAGAACTGGCGCGACGCCAAGCAAGCTGGGATGAGGCGGGGCGCCTATCACTTCTTCTATTGGTGCCGCACCGCGGGCGAACAGGCGGACTGGTTCATCCGCAACGTTCCCCGCGAAGCCGGGGCTCTGCCACCGGTCATCGACGTCGAATGGAACGGCGAGTCGAGCTGCAAGCGGCGGGTCTCGCCCGAGAAGGTTCGCGAGAAGATGCAGGTCTTCATGGACAAGCTCGAGCAGCACTATGGCCAGCGGCCGATCATCTACACCGCGCCGGACTTCTATCGCGACAACCTCAAGGGCGCCTTCCTGAACTATCCCTTCTGGCTGCGTTCGGTTGCAGCCCACCCGTCGAAGGTTTATCCCGGACGCCGGTGGGTATTCTGGCAGTATTCGGGCTCCGGCATCTCGCACGGCGTTGATGGCCGCATTGACCTGAATGTGTTCCACGGCAGCGAAGCCGACTGGCACGACTGGGTCGCCAGATCGGACTGAGGTGCTGCTCGTCTCGCCCGCGCGAAACAACCGGGAGGTTCGCCATGGCAGAGGTTGTGCTGTTTCACCACGCGCTTGGATTGACGCGAGGCGTCATCGCTTTTGCTGGCGATCTGCGGGCCGCCGGGCACGTCGTACATACGCCTGACCTGGTTGCCGGCCGGACGTTCGACACGCTGGAGCAGGGCGTGCAGCACGCCCAGGAGACCGGCTTCGGCGAGATCATTCAGCGTGGAGCCCGCGCCGTGGATGGCCTTGCAGCCGATCTCGTCTATGTCGGGTTTTCCCTGGGAGTGCTCCCGGCACAATATCTGGCTCAGACGCGTGCCGGTGCGCGGGGTGCGATCTTCCTTCACGCCTGCTTGCCGCGTTCGGAATTCGGCTCGGCCTGGCCGAAAGGCTTGCGGGCTGAGATCCATGCCATGGACGCCGACCCGTTCTTCGTTGGAGACGGTGATATCGAGGCGGCGAAGGCGTTGGTTGCCGAGTCGGCGGATGTCAGGCTTTTCCTCTATCCGGGGGACGCGCATCTTTTTTCCGATCGGTCGCTCGCCGCCTTCGATCCAGCGGCGGCAGCCGTTCTCGAACGGCGCGTGCTCGATTTTCTCGCTGATCGCTAGTTCAAATAGACGATCGCGGCGTTGAGCAAGGTCGCGAAGCCAACCCAGGCTGCATAGGGCACGAAGAGCAGGGCGGCGGTCCGATCCGAATTCCAGCGGTTTGCGGCAAAGGCGAGGATCAGTCCGAGCAACAGCACAATGACGACGAGCGAGGCCGACAGCATTCGCAGGCCGAAGAAGAACGGCGACCATAGAAAGTTCAGCACCATCTGCCAGGCCCAGATAAGCATGCCGACAGACAGATGCCCGCGCAACCACGTCCGTGCCCCGGCAATACCAATCAAAACATAGAGGGTGAGCCAGACAGGCCCGAATATCCAATCAGGTGGATTGAACGGCGGCTTGGCGAGAGATTGATACCATTCCTCCGGCAGATTGTTGACGCCGATGGCGAGCCCCCCGCCGAGCGCGATGGCGACGAAGACGACGTAGGTCAGGGCTTTGCTCATTCGCCGGAAATAGGGCGGCTGGACTCTCCAGCCAGATCGCTAGCGATCTTTTGCGCACAATTCAGACGGCCGCAATGCGCACGATATGCTGGTCCCAGGTAACGTCGCTCTGCGTCGACAAAAATCCGCCTTCATAGGATGACACGGCAAAGCCGGCCTTGGCTGCGGCAATCCCTGCCGCATCCGGCACAATCTCTTCACGAAGCACGCGTCCGCTCTTCGCATCGATCGTCACGGACGCGCCGCCCTTGGGAGACGTGACGCCGACGAGCCCTTCACCGCGATTGATTGCGATCGCGCCGACATAGTTGGCAAGCCGGCGTGTCGTCTCCTCCGGCAGATCGACGAAGCGCAGGTCTTCGCCTTTGGCAAAGGAGCCGACGAGCGGCGGCAGGTCGTTGCGGTGCCCTTCATACTGGCAGGCAAACCAGATGCGGCCCCTCGCGTCGACATCGACGTGTCGGGTGGAGAGCTGCACCCACTGCGATGGGAGGGAGTGCTTTTCGATCAGGGCTCCGGTTGCCGCATCGATCAGCGTCAGCGAAGGCTGCATGTTGGAGAGGTTGAGCTTGGCGCGGCCGAAATCCGGATGCGTTTCAATGCCGCCATTGGCAACGATCAGCATGCGCCCGTCGTCGGACACGGCCATGTCATGCGGACCGACACCGTAGGTCTCGAACTCTCCTATGCGCTCAAAACGCCCGGTTGCATCGTAGAGGCCGATCATGCCGCGGTTGGCGTCGAAGGCGTTCTCGCTGGCATAGAGAATCCGGCCGTCCGGCGAGAAGGCGCCATGGCCATAGAAGTGGCGCCCCTCGGCGGCTGCAATGGTGATCGGCTCGTTTTTGCCGCGGGGATCGAAGATCATCGCATAGGTGCCGGGGCGGCGCGCAAAGGCGACGGTTTTTCCCGTCGCGTTGCTGAAGGCCATGCCATGGGCGCGTGCGGGAAGGGCGATTTGATCGACGATCTCGCCGCGCTCCGTGACCGTCGCAACGGCGTAGGATCCGTTCGCGGTCCGCATCCCTGACGCATAGATCGCATCCGCGCGCTCAAGTGCCATGAGCGCTCGCGGCTGTAGGGCAGCCAGGAAAGTCAGCCCGGCCGCCTTGACGAAACTGCGCCGATCGATCGCGGAGCTATTCCACATGGATTCAGTCGCCGTCCGAGAAGGAGAAGCCCGCTGAAAGGCCGATTGCCGCGCCATAGTCATCGCTGATCTTGGTGATCAGCTCGCGCGTGCTGACCAGAAGAGCATCAAGCTTTGCCCTCTCGGCGCCGCTTGTTGCAACTTCGATATCGGGGTTGAGCTTCTGCAACGCCTCAAGCAGCGACTTCAAATTGGCATCGATCGTGTCGGCGATCGGCTTCTGGTCGGCTGGCAAGAGCTCGGCCATGCCGGCTTTTTGCCAGAGTGTGCGAAGTCCCTCGACGTTGGCCGTCATCGACTTCCAGGTGTTCCCGGAGCGCCAGTAGATCGCCATGCGTGGACGAGGCGTGGCGTCCTTGCCCTTGTAGAACTGCTCGAGCCGCTGATCGCGAACGGTCTCCGCGCCATGAACGAGGATGCCGAGCAAAGCGGTTATGGCCTCCTTGTTGTCCATGAAGTCTTCGCTTTGCGGGCCGGGATGCTTCCAGCTTCCCTGCACGCCATCGGGCTTTTCCCAGGCCGCGACGACCTCGCCCGCCTCACGCTGGATGTTACCGGCAATCGCAGCGCCGTAGAGGCATCGGAAGCTGTTCTTCTGCGTCGTCAGGTCTTCCGAACCGGTGCCGTGGAGCACGTATTCGAGCGCAGTCAGCCCCTGCAGCGCGACGCTCTTGCCGGCGATTGCATCGACAGTCGTATCCTTGGGATCGGCTTTGGCGATCAGAGCCTGAACCTGCTTCAGGGCGACGCCCTTGCGATCGGGGTAGAACAGGATGTGCTCGAAGAGATTGTCCTGGATCACTGGTCCAGTCTGAACGATCTCAATGACCGACCAATAGCGGATCATGTCGTCGAGTGCTGACCGCGCCTTGTCCAGCTTCTGCTGCGTCGCGTCCTCGCAGAGGTCCTTCATCGCCGTTGTCAGGCGTGCTGCCGATTGCTGGGCATTGCGATAGCCTGGGCGGATCACCTCATCGACCGCCCGCTGCATGACTCCGGAGACCGCCTCCTCGTTCAGACCGGCTTGCGGTGCGGGAGGAGTCTGGGCGAAGGCAGAAGTAGCAAGGACAAGGGAGAGGACAAGAGGTTGCCAAAGGCGCATCAAAGGGACTCCAGGAATGTAATCAGTGCCTGCCGGTCATCCCCGGGCAGGGATGCGAAAGCGTCACGCGCCTTTTCAGCCTCGCCGCCATGCCAGAGAATCGCTTCGGTGAGATTTCTGGCGCGGCCGTCGTGGAGGAAAAAGCTGTGCCCGCTGACAGTCTGGGTCAGACCTATACCCCATAGCGGCGGCGTGCGCCATTCACGTCCGTTCGCGCTCCCGACTTGTTGTCCGTCCGCGAGACCCTCTCCCATGTCGTGCAGCAGGAAGTCGGAATAGGGCCAGATCAGCTGGAAGGCTTGAGCCTTGTCGGCGCTGTCGCGCCGCGTGACGAACTTCGGCATGTGGCAGGAAATGCAGCCGCTTTGGTAGAAGATTTTCTTGCCCTGAAGGGTCGCGGGGAAGCTCGTCTTGCGGCGGGCAGGAACGGCAAGGTTGGCCGAATAGAAGGTGACGAGGTCGAGGATCGGGCCGGGGGCCTCCTCCTTGCCAAGCCGCTTCTGCACGCCGGTCGGCATCTTCCCGCACTTGGCTTCGGCTTCTGTGCAATCGCCATGCGGGTCGGGTCGGTCCGGCGTCGAAATGCCAATGTCATTGGAGAAGGCATCCGCGCTCTGGTCGCGCACGCTCGCATTCTGTGCCTTCCAACCGAAGCGCCCGAGCGCAACTTTGCCGGTGCGATGGTCGCGTACGATGGCCGCCTTGCCGTGGATGCCGTCGCCGTCCGCATCGTCCGGATCGGCGTGGGCAAGGATGTCCGCTTCAGGGATGGCCTCGATCAGCCCGAGCCCGATCATCGCCGGCGCAACGCGCGGCGAGATCCTCGTTGTTGGGTCGAGTGGCCCATAGCCGAGGTCGGTCACTTCGTATGTCGGACGGCGGAGCGAGATGGTCTCGCCGTCGCCGAGCGTCACGGGCTCCTCGGTGTAGCGGATAGCCATCTTGCCCTCTGAGGGAAGCCCTGGAATCGCAAGATCCTGCAACTGCTGGCCGTAGATTGGGTCCGGGAAATTGACGACTTCGGCGCTGGCAATCGCCCGCTGCTCATCAGGCGTTGTCGCCGGGCGCGACAGGCGCAGGAACATCGAGGTGGCACTGACGCCACCTTCCGGCGGCTTGCCGCGGCCGTCGTTCAAGTGGCAACTCAGGCAGGAGCGGGCATTGAAGAGCGGCCCCAGACCATCTGAGGCCTGCGTCGAGGAAGGGGCGGAGACCCAGAGCTTCTTGAAAAGGGCATGTCCGAGCCGGAACGGCTGTTCTTCTTCAAAGGGGATTGTCGCCGAGATATGCGAAAAGGAATCCTGCGTGACCGGATCGATGGAGGTGGCGCCGCCGGCCTGCATCGCTTCGTATTGCTCGGCCTTGGAAAAATCCGTGGTCGGCCGCGTGACATCGGCGACGCGCTTCATATCCGCGTCGGAAAGGTCGCTTCGTTTCGTCGGAAGATCGAACCCGGATGCCAGCGCAACGGAGAATCCGGCAATCGCGGCGCAAAATGCTGCGCAACTGAGAAGACGACGAGCCGGTCTGGGAGGCATTCGAGAGTTCGGGCCGCTGCGTCGAACGAAGCGGCCCGCCTTTTCACTTATTGGAAGACCGCGCCAGGATTATCCAAGCTGTCGGAACCTTCAAGCTTCACCGTGCCGAGATCGAGTGCGGCAATAACGCGCTGCACCGTCTTGGTCTGGTCGACGAGACCGTCGATGGCGGCCTGAACGACGGCGTTGCCCTTCTTGTTGCCTTCGCCGATCATCTGGTCGTACTTCTCGACGTTCAGACCGCGCTTCGCCATGACATTCATTGCCTTGAGCGTCGCGTCGAGTTTGGCCCGCATTTCCTTGTCGAGCTTCTCGTCCTTGTCTGCGACGAGATCGTGCAGCGACGGTCCCTTCATCTTCGTGCCGTCGACGCGGGTGTAGTCGCCCGTGTAGGCAGCGGCGATGCCGATCGCGTCGTTGAGGTGCGAATTGAAGGTGTTGTCCGAGAAGCAATCATGCTCTTCTTCCGGATCGTGCAGCAGCAGGCCGAGCTTCATGCGCTCGCCGGCCAGTTCACCGTAGGAGAGGGAGCCCATTCCGGTCAGAATGGCAACGAGACCGGCTTTCGGATCGGCTTCGACATGCTTGGTGGCTTCGCCCTCCGGAGCCCAGTTGTTGGTCATTTCCTGAAGGTCGGAGACCAGCAGCGTCGAGGCGGACTTCAGATATTCGGCACGGCGATCGCAATTGCCGTGCGTGCAATTCTTCAGGTCGTAGTCCGTGGCAGGGCGGTTGCCAGCTCCGGGACCGGTGCCGTTCAGGTCCTGGCCCCAGAGCAGGAATTCGATGGCATGATAGCCCGTTGCGACGTTGGCTTCGACGCCGCCGGCTTCGGCCAGCGTGCCGGACAGGAATTCAGGAGTCAGCTTGGACGCGTCGACATCCTTGCCGTCGATCTTGATCGTCTTGTTGGCGATGACATTGGCGACGTAGAGCGCGTTCTCGTCGCTCTCGGTGCCGTAGGACGCATCGACGTAATCGATCAGGCCTTCGTCGAGGGGCCAGGCGTTGACCTTGCCTTCCCAGTCGTCAACGATCGGGTTGCCGAAGCGATAGACTTCCGTCTGCTGGTAAGGGATGCGTGCCTTGATCCACGCGGCGCGGGCAGCCTTCAATGTCTTGTCGGTCGGGTCCTTGAGCAGGGCGTCGATTGCCGCGTCGAGGGCCTTGGCCGTCGTCAGCGAGTCTTCGTATTTGGCATGCGCAACGTCGGCGTAGTGTTTTACAACTGCAGCAGCATCCGGGGCCGCGTAAGCGGGAATGGCCAGCAGAGCGGCTGGGGCCAGCGCCAGCGCCACGGCTGCGCGGAAATTCTTGTTGAGTTTCATGATCCTCTCCTGTGCGGACTTTCCGTCTGAGGTCCGACGAAAAATCTCTTCGCCCAAAAGCAAACTGGTGTCAAACACTCTAGTTTGGAATGATTTTAAGTGTATTCGCGCGGTCTGACGAACCTCTTGTTGTTTTGACACCCCCTGCTTCTCCGTCATTCCGGCCTTGAGCCGGAATCCAGCCCGCCGCGCGTCTGCGGGGCTGAAGAGTTTTTCGCGATCAAGGACTTGATCGCGCTGGATACCGGCTCGAGGCCGGTATGACGGCGATGGGTATCTCGCCCTCAGAAAATCAATTGAGTTGACGGCTTTGTCAGAAGTCTGCCGGCTGAGCGAGGGCTCAGCCTTTCCTCTGCATGCGGCAGAAGAAGAAACCGTCCGTATCGGTGGAGGCGGGTGTCAGCGTGATGGTCTTGCCGTCGGACGAACGAGGACGTGGGCTGTCCTTTCCGAACAGTCCATCCCACGCAGGCAGGGCGCTGACAATCTCGTAGTCGCCGTTTTCTGCGGTGAAACGCCGGACCTGCTCCTCGTTTTCCTGCGGCAGCACCGAGCAGGTCACGTAGATCAGTTCTCCGCCCGGACGGACAAAGGCGCTCGCCTGCTTGAGCGCGTCCTGCTGCTGGGTCGTGCGCTCGTCGAGGTTCTTCGCGGTCAGGCGCCACTTGGTGTCGGGCCGCCGCCGCCAGGTCCCGGTTCCCGTGCATGGCGCATCGACGAGCACCTTGTCGCAGCGATCGCTCAGGCTCTTCAGAGCCTTGGCGTCATCGTGCACCTGGACATTGCGCGTTCCGGCACGCTTCAGCCGTTCGATGATCGGCGCGAGCCGCTTGCGGTCGGCATCATAGGCGTGAACCTGGCCCTTGTTGTGCATCGCCGCCGACATGGCGAGCGTCTTGCCGCCACCACCGGCACAGTAGTCGAGAACCTGTTCGCCGTCTTTTGGGAGCACGAGATCGGCAACGATCTGCGACCCCTCGTCCTGCACTTCGAACCAGCCTTTCTGGAACGAAAGCTCGGCGGTCACGTTTGGCAGCCTTGAGGCGCCTTCGCCGGCGGGAATCCGGATGCCGTAACGCGCGATCGCCGCCTCTTGTGCACCGGCTCTTTCGAGCGCCTTGACTGTCTTGTCGCGGGTCGCCTTCAGGATGTTGGCGCGCAGATCGAGGGTCGGACGCCCGGCGAGGGCCTGCGCCTCGACGATCCAGTGATCGCCGAAGGCGCTTTCAAACGAGGGCTGGACCCATTCGGGAATATCGCCCTGGATGTGAGCGGGCGCGTGGGCCAGCTGGCGGCTGTTGAAAGCGGAAAGCTGAGCTTGCGAAAGCGGGCTTGGTGCGAACTTGTCGTCTGCGAGTTCCGCGGCGAGGCTTTCTGGCGTGAAACCCCATTGCCGGAACATCACGGCGTGGGCGATAACGGATGCGCTGTCATCGTCCATCAGCCAGGCGTGGGAGAGGCGCATGCGAAGGGCATCGTAGACGATATTGCCGATCGCGGCGCGATCGCCCGATCCGGCAAACCGATGGGCAAGACCCCAGTCCTTCAATGCATCGGCGACAGGCCGTCTGCGGGCATCGATATCTGCAAGAACCGAAATCGCCCCTTCGAGCCGACCGCCCAACCGCATTCAAACAGCTCCTATCGCCTGGATCAAAATACCGGGCTTGTGAACAATCCGCAGGAAGCGCGACAGACGCAGCGGATAGTACACAAGTCTAGACCGCGTCGTAGACGCGATTGGCGGCAAGAGCAAGCGACCCGTTCGTGTACGGGCGAACGCTTAGCCTATGACTTCGTAGCAGACCTTTGCCGTGCCACTGCTGACCATGCCAATGTTCTGGGCGGCAGCGCGGGAGAGATCGAGCACGCGGCCGCGAATGAATGGGCCACGATCATTGACGCGGACGACGACGCTGCGTCCGTTTTTGCTGTTGGTAACTTTCAGCTTCGTGCCAAATGCCAGCGAACGATGTGCTGCAGTATTGATGGTCGGGTTCATACGTTCCCCGGAGGCGGTTTTGGAGCGAAGTGCGTACCATGAAGCGCCACCGCAACCATTTGCAGCAAATCCTTCAACGGGAAGGATAGTAGAGCAAGCTGCAATTGTTGCTGCGGCGATGACAGAACGGCAGATTTTCTTCAAAACGGATTGTCCCCTCAATTGTTGAACTCACGCCTTGTGGGCGGTGGGAGGGTTGAATCCGGCCAAGTGTGGCGAAAAAGTGCCCCCAATTATCACGGAATATTACAAAGTGTAATATACGTGATGGCTAGATGCGCGGCATGTGCGCCACAGAAAATCGAATGATTGGGAAAAAAGATAATGAAATCAAGTAAAATTAGAACGTTTTTTGCAAGGCCTGATCCACGCAACCAAAGATCACAAAATTAACGAAAATAATTTTGCGCGATTGCCATAATTAGTGCCTCATTTGCGCAAATTCAGAGGCCGTTAACCATAATCAGGCGCTATATTATATGCGCCGAATGGAGGAAGTAGAAATTTCCTACCCTGAAACCGCGCTATTTGTGATCGACAAATACAATCGCAAGACGAAAAGTCTACCGCCCGCTCTCGCCCCGCAGGCAAGTCGTGATATGCAAGTCGACGGAAGTCGCTGCGGCATAGCATAAAAACGCCCCGGGCGTGTCGAAAACGGTGACATTCAAACGTCTTTAGCTTGCAAGCGCGCAAGCAGTGCGCGCCTCGTTCAAATTGGGCAGGGAGGCTGCGAAATCATGAGCATACCTTATCGTTGGATCATTGTTTCTGCCGGGGCGTTGATGACCTGCGTTGCACTAGGCGCGATGTTTTCCCTGGCAATCTTCCAGGAGCCAATCGCGACCGAGACCGGCTGGTCGCACGCTGGCATTGCGAGCGCGATGACACTTAATTTCATTGTCATGGGGATTGGCGGTTTCCTGTGGGGCACTGCGAGCGATCGCTTCGGCGCGCGGGTTGTCGTTCTGATCGGTGCTGCCGGCCTTGGCCTGGCCCTTGTGTTGGCAAGCCGCGCGGAATCGCTTCTGCAGTTTCAGCTGACCTACGGAATTTTGGTCGGGCTTGCCGCCAGCACCTTCTTCGCGCCAATGATCGCGACGACGACCGGGTGGTTCGAGGAGAACCGCAGCCTCGCCGTCTCCCTGGTCTCTGCCGGCATGGGTGTCGCGCCCATGACGATCTCACCTTTCGCACGCTGGCTCATTTCTGCCTATGATTGGCGAACCGCGATGCTGCTGATCGGCATCACTGCCTGGGTCCTGCTGCTTCCGGCAGCCTTGCTGGTTCGGCGCCCGCCGGCAGAGGCAGGGGACGGCGCGACCGCCACTGCAACAAGCGGGGAACAGCCTTCGCTCTCGCGGGTGTTCCGATCGCCACAATTCATTGTGTTGGGGCTGACGTTCTTCGCCTGCTGCGCTGCGCATTCCGGTCCGATCTTTCACATGGTCAGTTACGCGACGATCTGCGGCATAGCGCCAATGGCCGCCGTCAGCATCTATAGCGTCGAGGGACTTGCGGGGCTCGGCGGCCGGCTTCTCTATGGCGGGCTGGCCGACAGGGTCGGGGTGAAGCCGGTCCTCGTCGCCGGTTTGCTCGTCCAGGCGATTGCGCTTGCGACCTACCTCTTCGTCAGCAGGCTCAGCGAATTCTACGCCCTCGCCATTATCTTCGGCAGCGCCTATGGCGGCGTGATGCCGCTCTATGCTGTTCTGGCGCGAGAATATTTCGGGCCACGCATCATCGGTACGGTGTTCGGCGCGGCGACGATGCTCTCCAGCCTCGGGATGGCCTTCGGTCCTCTTATCGGCGGATGGATCTTCGACACCTTTGACAACTACTCGTGGCTCTTCATCGGATCCGCTCTGGTCGGGCTCGGCGCAGCCGCGATAGCCCTCGCATTCCCGCCGCTCGCACGGGTAAAGGCCGAGCCGGCGCTCGGCGTCTCGATTTGAGGCGTCGCTATCCTCGCCAGCTGTTGCTCTGCATCAGCTGCGCGAGCGAGGCGGGATAGGTCGGGAAGGCGAAGATAAAGCCCGCCGCCTTCAGCTTGGCGTTCGAGACCCGCTTGTTCTCGCCGTAGAAGGACCGCGCCATCGGGGTGAGCTCGGCAGTTTCGAAGGGCTGCTCCGGCGGCGGCTCGACGCCCAGCAGCCGGGCTGCTTCGACGATGACGTCCTGAGGCGGGCCGGGCAGATCGTCGGTCACATTATATATGCCGCCGAGCCCACGGTCGGCGAGGAACCGCGTCGCCGCGCCGATATCCTCAACCCGGATCCGGTTGAAAACCTGATCCTTCTTGATCAATCGCCGTGCGGTACCGCGTTCCAGATTGCAAAGGGCATTGCGGCCTGGCCCGTAGATACCGGAGAGGCGGAGAACCGCCGCCGGAACATTGATGGCGGCGCCGATGGCCATCCAGCCGTCTTCTGCTTCCAGCCGCTCCTTCGAGCGGCCGGAAACCGGCGTGCAGGGCATTTCTTCGGTGACCCAATTTCCCTTGTGATCGCCATAGACGCCGACCGTCGAGAGATAGCCGATCCACTGGAGCTTGGGCATCATCTCCTTCAGACGGTCGCCAGCGAGCCTGATCAGCGCATCACCATTATCGCGCGGCGCAATGGATTGGACGAGATGGGTCGCGCCCCGCATCGCCTCGCTCAATTTCTCGTCCAGCGCGTCTCCGTCAAACACGAAAGCGTCGATGCCCTGGCCACGCAGGGCAGCTGCCTTGTCTTCCGAGCGCGTCGTACCGGAGACACGCGCGCCGTCCGCCATGAAAGCCCTGGCGATCGCCGTGCCCGAATAGCCGCAGCCGAAAATCATCACTTGCATCAAACTGCTCCCGCCAGGCGCCATTCACTCAGGACATCGCTATCCGACTCATCTGGCCTTTGTGCCGCAAAGGCAGAAAATTCGCCAGCCTCGAGAAGGCGCGACAGGGCCCAAATTGCCATGCCGCGTACGACCGGGGAGGGATCCTCTGACAGTTTCCGACACTGCTCGACAAATCGGCGATCGTTCGAATTGCCGGCGGCAATGAGCACATTGCGGATGAACCGATCGCGGCCGATACGCTTGACGGGCGAGCCGCTGAAGAATGTGCGAAAGGCGGCATCATCGAGGCCGAGCAGATACTCGATCGATGGCTCCTTCAAGTCCTCCCGGGCCTGCAGCTTCATCTCGGAGGCCTCATGGGCAAATTTGTTCCATGGGCAGGCGGCGAGACAGTCGTCGCAGCCATAGATCCGGTTGCCGATCAGGGACCGCAACGCCGGGTCGATCGGCCCCTTGTGCTCGATGGTCAGGTAGGAGATGCAGCGCCGTGCGTCGATCTGGTAGGGACCGGGAAAGGCCTTCGTCGGGCAGATATCGAGACAGGCGCGGCAGGAGCCACAGTGGTTAATCTCCGGCGCGTCGATGTTCAGATCCGCGGTCGTGAACATCGAGCCGAGGAAAAGCCATGATCCGTGCTCGCGGCTGACGAGGTTCGTATGCTTGCCCTGCCAGCCGAGGCCGGCCGCTGCCGCGAGCGGTTTTTCCATCACCGGAGCAGTGTCGACAAAGACCTTCACATCCGCCCCGGCGCGCGCCGCAAAGCGTGTTGCGATCTCCTTCAATCGCCCCTTGATGATGTCGTGATAGTCGCGATTGCGCGCGTAGACCGAGATTGCAGCCTTGTCGGGTTTTGTCAGAATCTCGCGCGGATCTTCATCCGGTCCGTAATTGAGGCCGAAGACGACGATCGACCGGACGTCGCTCCAGAGCGTGCGTGGATCGCCGCGCCTGTCGCGGGTCTCCGCCATCCACTCCATCGTTCCATGCCGCCCGGCGTCAATGAATTCGCCGAGCCGCTCCTTGGCTTCCGGTATGGCGTCGGGTCGCGTGATGCGACAGAGGTCGAAACCCAAGGCCTTCGCCTCCGACCGAACGAAGGCGGTGAGGGTATCGCGGCGTTTCTGGTCGTTGTTTTCCATGGCCATTGAAGGCCCTCGTCAGAAATCCAGGTCGGCGTAGTGCGAAACCGGGGTCAGGCCCCGCACGCGCTCGGTGAGCAACGGCCGGAAGGATGGACGCGACTTCAGGCGCTGATACCACTCCTTGACGAGAGGAGCTTCCGACCAGTCGATTTCACCGAGATAGTCGAGAATGGAAACGGCCGAGGCAGCAGCGAGATCTGCATAGCTCATGCGGTCGCCGGCCAGCCACTGTCGGGAGCCGGCAAGCCAGCCCAGATATTTCATGTGCTGGCGGATATTCGCCCGCGCCGTGCGGAGGATCTTGGAATCAGGCGCGCCGCCGCCCTGGTCCGCCGTCATCTGCAGCTTGTAGACCCGCTCGCGGGCGAGCGGCTTGGTCACGTCTGTTTCCATCTTCTGCATGAACCATTCCGTCAGCCGGCGAATCTCGGCGCGCTGGAATGGATCTTCCGCCAGGAGCCGGCGATCACGCTTGAGCACGCCGTGCGTCTCGTCGAGATACTCGGAGATCACAGCCGCGCCGCACAACGCCCGCATGCTGTCATCGACATAAACCGGCAAGGTTCCGGCCGGGTTGAGCGCGAGGAAATCCCGGCGCTTTTCCCAGGTCTGCTCCTCGATCAGGTCCGCCTGATAGCCGTACTCCGTCAGGATCAGCCGAACGAAGCGTGATGCGGATGACATGGGATGATGATAGAGCGTGGGCATTGATTCTCGGATTTTTTGAGGTGTGTGGCATGTTGCGGGAGCGCGATGATCATAGCGCCCTAGTCATGACTTATTCGTTGAAGCTATAGGAGCTTGGCCCTTTCAATACAAGCGAGTCGGGTAGCCAACTCCCTGACAAAGGAGGTGGGCGTGCTCGAAAAACGGATTTTTGTTTTCCCGCCCTGCCTTCGTCATTTCCGGACGCCATAACCCCAATCAAAGCCCGACCAAACTCCACGGAGAGAATGTATGGATTATGTGAACTCTATAATTCTAGGCATAATAGAGGGAATTACCGAGTTTCTGCCGATTTCGAGCACCGGCCACCTTATCATCGCTGAGCAATGGCTCGGCCACCGGTCGGACATGTTCAACATCGTCATTCAGGCGGGCGCGATTCTCGCCGTCACCATTATTTACTGGCGTCGCCTCCTGGATCTCGTCCTGGGCTGGCGTGATCCGCGCAATCGCACTTACGCGGCCAAGCTGATCGTCGCGTTTCTCATCACGGCGATCCTCGGGCTGGTCGTCAAGAAGCTCGGCTTCCAACTGCCGGAGAATGCGACGCCGATTGCCTGGGCGCTGATCATCGGCGGTATCTGGATGATCTTTGCCGAATGGGCCGCCGCTCGTCGACCGCCTCACAAGGAGATTACCTGGCTCGTCGCCATCTTGGTCGGTATTGCCCAGGTGGTGGCCGGCGTCTTTCCGGGAACGTCGCGCTCCGGCGCCACGATTTTCGTTGCCATGCTGGCCGGCACCGGCAATCGCGCCGCCGCGACCGAGTTCGCCTTCCTGGTCGGCATCCCGACCATGTATGCCGCAAGCGGCTACGAACTGCTGAAGACGTTCAAGGATGGCGGGGCTGCAAACGAGGATTGGACGAGCCTCGGCATCGCTTTCATCGTCTCGACGATTGTTGCGTTTATCGCCGTGAAATGGCTGCTGTCCTACATCAGGAGCAACCGGTTTACGGTGTTTGCAATCTATCGCATCATTCTCGGCGCTATCCTGCTCGGCATGGCGGCATTAGGCATGATCGCCTGAGACGCACTTGATCGACGCATCCGAGTCCTTGTGGCGCGGATGCGGATCAGTTCCACTACCGAAAGCAAGGCAAGAAAAAAACCGGCGTGAAGAGCGCCGGTTTTTTATTATCGGCTGATCGAGCCGGTCTCGCAGGGATCGACACCGTAGGCCGGCGAGCACTCACCCTTCACCGCTGCAACCGATCCGGGCGCAATGAAGGAGCCTGCCAGAATAACCAGCGCCGCACACGCAAACAGGAGCGCGATTGACCTACCCATCGAAGAAAGCCTTTCAAAAGTCGTTAGTGCGCCGTCAAGGCGCTGAGTCCATTGGGAAACGCGCGGGGTGTGTAGTCAGTGGAATGATAAATAGCAATAAATGTTCCTGCTAAATTTGGTGTTAATTCCGCTAATTTTTACGTGCGACTTTTATGCAACGAGTGCCGGTCTGCTACAGGGAAAAAAGCGTTCACAACTTCTGCGATTCTGAAAAAACCTTCCACGAGAAACGCCGCCCGTGAAGGTCGCGAGCGGCGTGTTGCTTTGGGAAGGTCGCAGCTCTCAGGCCGCCTTGCCCGATCCGGTGTACTGCCCGTGCGGACGGTACTGCACGAGGTAAGAGCCGATGACCGAGTTCACCAGCGTCGGTGTGACGCCGATACCCTTCAGCGTCCGGCCTTCGGTTTCCGCTTCCTTCGAAACGACATTGTCCTTCTTCAGCAGACGCACCTGGTCGGAGGTGATCGGCGGTGTGACGAACGGAATGAGCGAGGCGATGCTGCCGATGAGCGAGGCAATGCCAAAGGGAAGCGAAACCAGACGATTTTTGCGCCAGGTTGTCTTGAGCATGACCTCGAGACATTCGCGGAAGGTCAGCACCTCGGGGCCACCAAGCTCGTAAACCTGGCCCGCGGTCACCTTGCCCTCGACTGCCTTTGCCACGGCTTCGGCCACGTCGACGACATAGACCGGCTGGAACTTCGTCTTGCCGCCGCCGACCAGCGGCAGCGCCGGCGCGATGCGCGCCATGTCGGCAAACTTGTTGAAGAAGCTGTCCTCGGGACCGAAGACGACGGACGGGCGGTAGATGATGGCATCCGGCTTGATCGCGTGGATCGCTGCCTCTGCGCGGCCCTTGGTGCGGGCGTAGGCTGAATCGGAGTGCGCGTTTGCGCCGATTGCTGAGATGTGGATCAGCTTGGCGCCGACGCCGCGAGCGGCTTCAGCGACAGCACGTGCGCCAAACTCCTGAACCGCCTCGAAGGAGTTGCGGCCGGCTTCGTGCAGAATGCCGACGCAGTTCACGACAAAGTCGGCTCCGTCGACGGCACGGTCGATGGAGTTGCGGTAGCGAAGGTTTGCCTGAACGAAGGAGATCTGGCCGACATTGCCGAGCGGCTGCAGGAAGCCGGCGAGATCCGGGCGGCGAACGGCGACGCGGATGCGATAGCCGCGCTTTGCGAGTTCACGGACGACGTGCCTGCCGATGAAGCCGGACCCTCCGAACACGGTAACGAGTGGCGGCAGGTTGGCAAGGGTCATGACAGGCTCCTCGAAAGGCTCGGTTGTGTGGTCGATCTGGTTTCGTCTTAGACCAATCGCGACCCGACGAAAAGGGTCATCGCGCCGCAGATCTCACGGCTGAGAACTCGTCTTAGATGCCTTCGACGACGACCATTTCGGCGTCGGCGATTTCCTGGCGGATTTTCGCAGCGATCTGGTATTCCGGCGAATTATAGCAATCGACAGCGTGCTGCATCGAGGGAAACTCGATCACAACGTTGCGTGCGCGGGACTTGCCCTCGAGTTCGGTGATCGCGCCGCCCCGGGCGAGGAAGTTGGCGCCATACTTATCGAAGGCCAGCTTTCCTGCTGCGACGTAGTCCTTGTAGCGCTCGACATCACGAACATCGACGCGTGCGATCCAATATGCCTTTGCCATTTCAGGTCCTCCCTGTTTGTCAGGTTATTAAAGGGCCGCCGACATTTCGGCGAGGATTGCGCGAGCCGCTTCGCGGGGATGGGCTGCCTTCACGATTGGGCGGGCAACGACCAGATGACTGGAGCCGGCCTTCAGTGCGTCAGCCGGCGTCATCACGCGCTTCTGGTCGCCCTTGTCGGCGCCGGCAGGGCGAATGCCCGGCGTGACCAGCGCCATATCGGGGCCGATGATCTTGCGCACGGCCGCCGATTCCTCTGCGGAGCAGACGATGCCGCCCATACCGGCGAGGTGGGCCTGTTCGGCGCGGCGCAAAACCAGCGTATGCGGATCGTATTCGTAGCCGGCCGCGACCAGGTCCTGCTCGTCCATCGACGTCAGTACGGTCACGCCGAGCAGGCAGAGGTCGGAGCCCTTGGCGGCCTCGACGGCGGCCTTCATCGCCTTCGGATAGGCGTGCAGCGTCAGCATCGACATGCCCATCTTGACGATGTTCTCAACACCCGATGCAACCGTGTTGTCGATGTCGAGCAGCTTCATGTCGAGGAAGATCTTCTTGCCGCTCTTGGCAAGATCTCGCGCAAATTCCAGGCCGCCGGCAAAAGCCAGCTGATATCCGATCTTGTAGAAGACGACGTCGTCGCCGAGCGTATGGACGATCCTTTCGGCCTCGCCAAGTGTTGGAACATCCAGTCCGACGATCAGGCGTTCGCGTACGTCCATCTCACATCCATCCCTGCCACTCTTCGATAGGCGTCCAGTCGCACGACGGGCGTCGATCCGCAAGGCTGAAACAGTAGAGATTGCCACCGCCTCCCGGTTGATCGCCATCACGCCGGATCGGGCGGCCCTCAAGGTGGCACTTGAGCAGCGTGCCGACGCCTCCATGGCCGACGAATGCGATGGGCAGGGCGGGATTGTGCGACGCGAGGATATCTGTGACGGCGGAAACGATACGCCGTTGGGCGTCGATCGCGCGCTCCCAGCCTTTGAAGCTCGCCTCGGGATGCGCAAAGAACCAGTCGGCCGCCTTCTCGAACTCGGGGGGCGGCATGAAACCGGTCGCCGAGCGGTCGTTCTCATGCATGTCGTGGACGATCTCGACGGTCACCTCCGCTGCGGCTGCAAGGATCTCGGCAGTCTCGATCGCCTTTGTCTCGTCGCTGGAAACGATGCGGCGCAGCTGCTTTGCCCAGCGGCGTTCGGCGGCCTTGTGGGCGCGTGCGGCGCCGATCTCCGACAGCCCCCATTTCGGCACGGGAACCGCTGCGTCGATCCTCACCTGCGGATGGGTGACGTAGAGGCCGAACACCGGGTCAGCCGCGTCGGTAGATCCAGAGCTGTGCCGGCGGAATGTTGCGGACGATAAAGTCGAAGTGCTGGATATGGTAGCGATCCGGCCGCGCGATGATCGGCGACACCGGGCCGTAGGAGATCTGGACAACGGGGCGGCCTGCCGGCAAGCGGTCGAGCAGGCTTTCGAGCAGCGCGATGCGCGCCTGCATCGGGAAATTCAAAAGCGGGACGGCGGATACGACGGAATCGAACGTCTGATCCTTCATCGATCCGAGCGTCTTGTCGAGATTGAACGCATCGCCGTTGATGAAGTTCACGCCCGGATAGAGCCGGACCAGGTGCTCGTAGAAATCCGTCGAATATTCGACGGCGACCAGCTTCTCGGGTTTCACGCCGCGACCAAGAATGGCCTTGGTGATTGCGCCGGTACCCGGGCCGAGCTCAAGGACCGGCAGTCCCGAATGCGGGTTGATGACGCTTGCCATCTTACGGGCCGTTATGGAGGAGGTGGGAACAATCGAACCGACAGTCTTCGGCCCCTGCATCATTCCTTTGAAGAAGCGGATTTCTTCATCGAATTTTTTGCCCAGCCGTTCCTTTAGGCGCAACGCCATGCCCGTCCTCCTAGATATGCAACAAAACAGCCCGCTCTCTAATTGCAGTCAGTTCCGCCGAAAAACAAGGCCTGACGTCGCAATTGGCAAAGTTTGCACCGTAGATGCGACGCGCGGCTAGACGCGCATCGGCATCAGCACATAAAGGGCATCGTCGCCAGCCGTGTCGCGAATGAGCGTCGGCGAGCCGGCGTCGGCGAGCAGGAAGATCGCTTCATCGCCGGAAAGCTGCGCGGTGATATCAAGCAGGTATTTGGCGTTGAAGCCGATTTCCATCGAGTCGGTGTCGTAGCCGACCGCGACTTCTTCGGTTGCGCTGCCGGAATCCGGATTGTTGACGGTGAGCAGCAATTGGCCGTCGGAGAGGGCGAGCTTGACGGCGCGACCGCGCTCAGAGGAGATCGTCGACACGCGGTCGACGGCCTGAGCGAACGTCGTGCAATCGACGCGCATTTCCTTGTCGTTGTTGGTCGGGATGACGCGCTGGTAGTCCGGGAACGTGCCGTCGATGAGCTTCGAGGTCATGACGATCGAGCCGATGCTGAGGCGGATCTTGGCGTCCGAGACTTCCACGGTCACCATCGCATCAGGCACATCGACGAGCTTCTGCAGTTCGCCGACGGTCTTGCGCGGGATGATGATGCCGGGCATGCCCTCCGAGCCGGATGGTGCATCCACGTCGGCGCGGGCGAGGCGGTGGCCATCGGTTGCGACGGCACGCAGCTTCAGGTCGCCCTTGCTCTCGATGGTGTGGAAGAAGATACCGTTCAGATAGTAGCGGGTTTCCTCGGTCGAGATCGCGAACTGGGTGCGATCGATCAGCATCTTGAGATCGGTTGCCTTCAGCTTGAAGGTATGGCTGAAGGTGCCGGCGGTGAGGTCAGGGAAGTCCGACTCCGGTAGGCACTGCAACGAGAACTTGGAACGACCGGACTGGACAGTCATCGAGCCGCCGTCGGTGCTGGTCGCCAGCAGAACTTCGGAGCCATCAGACAGCTTGCGCACAATGTCGTAAAGAAGATGGGCGGGGACCGTAGTGGCGCCGGCCTGTTCGACATTCGCAGGCGTCGCTTCGGTCACTTCGAGATCGAGGTCGGTCGCCTTCATGTCCAGATTCTGTCCGTCGGCGCGCAGCAGGATGTTGGACAGAATCGGGATCGTGTTCCGGCGTTCGACCACGCGATGCACGTGGTTCAGCGACTTCAAAAGGTTGGACCGCTCAATTGTAATACGCATGGGATGCTACCGCTTTCGACCGTTACTGCTTGAGCGCGCAGATTGCGCGCCGCAAGGAATGCCTTTGCCCAAAAGGGACCATAGAGTGGATAGGCAAAATGGCAGGATTTTGAGACCGATTGCAAGAGGCGCGAATGGCCGCGCCAGTGCATTTGCCGTTTTCCGGTGCAATGCACACAGAAATTGCTGCGGCCTTGCCGAACGGCGGGGTCTCGCCCATAAAAGCGGAAACCAGAGGAGAGTATCGATACCTTGAGCAATGACGATGTGATGGCCGATGGCGGCAGGCAACGCAGCTTCCGCCTGCACAATATGTCTGTTCCGGCACGACCGTTGGAGCCGGCGCTTTACCTCGTTGCGACGCCGATCGGCAATCTCGGCGACATCACGCTGCGTGCGTTGGAAACGCTTGCCGGCGCCGATGTGCTGGCCTGCGAAGACACGCGCGTCACCCGCGTCTTGCTCGACCGTTTTGGCATTCAGAACCGCCCCTATGCCTATCACGAACACAATGCCGACGAGGCTGGTCCGCGGCTCCTGCAGGCGCTGGAGGCCGGCAAGTCAGTCGCTCTCGTCTCGGACGCCGGAACGCCCCTGGTCTCCGATCCCGGCTATCGCCTCGCACAGAGCGCCATCGAGGCCGGCTATCGCGTCGTGCCAATCCCCGGTGCCTCGGCACCGCTTGCGGCTCTCGTGGGTTCCGGCCTGCCGAATGATGCGTTCTTGTTCGCCGGTTTTTTGCCGACCAAGGACAAGGCCCGTCGCGATCGGCTGGCGGAGTTAGAGGCGGCCCCCGCGACGCTGATGTTCTTTGAATCGCCGCATCGCATTGCTGCGACCCTTGCCGCCGCCGCCGATGTGCTCGGTGCAGACCGGTCGGCTTGCGTCTGTCGCGAACTGACCAAAGCCTTCGAAGAGTTTCGCCGCGGCACGCTAGGGACGCTGGCTGCCCACTACGCCGATGTCGACAACGTCAAAGGCGAGATCGTGTTGGTCATAGGTCCTCCTCCCGAACGGGTGGTCGAAGCTGCCGATGTCGATGCGATCTTGGCCTATCTGGCAAGAACCCTGCCGACCTCCAAAGCGGCAGCCGAGGCATCGAAGCTGACTGGCGTCTCCAAGAAGGAACTCTACCAGCGGCTTCTCGACATGAAGGGCGGCGATGGGCGATAGGGCTGCTGCTGCCGACCGCCGCAGGGCGCTCGGCCGGGGCCAGGTCTCCGAGTATCTCGCTGCTCTTTATCTTATCCTGAAGGGCTATCGCATCGTCGCGCTGCGCTATCGCACCAAGCTCCGGGAAATAGACATCATTGCACGTAAGCGCAACCTGGCGATTTTTGTTGAAGTGAAGGCGCTGCGCGAGGAGATGAGCGCGATCGACGCCGTGTCTCCTACAGCGCAAAACCGCATCAGAGCGGCCAGCGATCTGTGGCTACAGCGACAACGCGATTATGCTTTGCTTTCGCGGCGTTACGACATCGTGGCCATCCTGCCCGGCCGCCTGCCGCGAACTTTCCGAATGCCTTCTGACGTCATTGCAATCGCGTGCAAAAGAATCCGGCTGTAACAGTCCTGTCATGAAACCATCAAGGAGGCGTCATGGAAGGCCTCTATTGCACTCCTCACCCCAACAATTGGTGGAGAGGGATTAGCCATGTTCAAGAAAATTTCTATGGCCGCCATGGCGGTCAGCTTTTCGGCGTCGTCGTCCTTTGCTGCGACCAACATCACCTGGTGGCACGGCATGGGCGGCCGCAACGGCGAAGTCATCAATGAGGTTGCACAGAAGTTCAACGCTGCGCAGTCCGCCTGCGCCCTGACCCCGGTCAGCAAGGGCACATATGAAGAAGCACTTGCCGCCGGCATCGCGGCCTTCCGTTCGGGCGAACAGCCGAACATTCTGCAGGTCTTCGACGCAGGTGCAGCAACCATCATCAACGCCAAGGGCGCTGTCGTTCCGGCCGAAGACCTGATCAAGGACGCCGGCTACAAGTTCGACCGCAATGCCTTCATTCCCGGCGTTCGCTATTTCTACGCCGCCGCTGACGGCAAGTTCGTCGGCATGCCCTTCAACTCTTCCGCACCGATTATGTACATCAATCCGGAAGCGCTGAAGAAGGCTGGCGTCGAAGCTCCAAAGACCTGGGAAGAGTTCGAAGCAATTGCTCCGAAGCTCAAGGAAGCCGGCTATATCCCGCTCGTCCAGTCGCAGTTGACCTGGGAATTCACCGAGAACTTCTTCTCGCGCAACAACATCCAGTTCGCCACCAACAACAACGGCTACGACAGCGTTGTCGACACCAAGCTCAAGGTCACCGATCCGAACCTCATCATGATGTTCGACAAGCTGAAGGCCTGGTCCGACGAAGGCTACTTCAAGTACTACGGCGCCGGCTGGAACGACAACCAGAAGCCCTTCGAAGAAGGCAAGGTCGCTCTCTGGATCGGTTCCTCGGGCTCCTTCGGCGGCCTGAAGAAGACGGCAACGATGCCCTTCTCGGCAACCTTCCTGCCGTATTGGGGTGCGATCAAGGGCGCCGGCACCCACAGCTTCATCGGCGGCGCGGCGCTCTTCGCAATGTCCGGCAAGTCGGCTGAGGAGAACAAGTGCGTTGCCGACTTCTTCCAGTTCCTGACCTCGCCTGAGATCCAGAAGTTCTACCACCAGGCAACCGGTTACGTCGCCATCACCGAGGCAGCCTACGAGCTCGCCAAGAAGGAAGGCTACTACGACAAGGAGCCGGTTGCCGAAGTCGGTATCAAGCAGCTGAAGCTGGATGATGGCGAATGGTCGAAGGGCTACCGCCTCGGCTTCTACCCGCAGATCCGCGAAATAATGGAACGCGAATACGGCCGCATCTTCTCGGGCGAAACCTCCGTCAAGGACGCTTTCGACACCATCGAGAAGGAAGGCAACCAGCTCCTCGAGCGTTTTGCCAAGACTGCCGGCTGATCTAGCCCATTGCTGAAAGACAACGGTTCCGGGGGCGTTGGCCGTCTCCGGAACCGCTTTGCAAAAAGGTCTCGCCATGAAGCGCGTGCAGTTTTCGTCGCCAACGCTGCCTTATCTCTTCCTGCTGCCGCAGATGGCGGTGATTTTCATTTTCTTCTATTGGCCGTCCGTTCAGGCGGTGAAGTCCTCGTTCTTCCTTGAGGATCCCTTCGGCTTCGGCTCCAGCTTCGTGGGCTTCGACAATTACAAGGGCATCCTCGAAAGCGCGGAGTACCGCTCGATTGCCGGCTTTACGGCGATCTTCACGGCGCTTGTCACGTTTTTCTCGCTGTCGCTTGGCCTCCTGCTGGCGGTCAAGGCGGACGCTGTCATTCGCGGCAGCTCGGCTTACAAGACCGTGCTAATTTCGGTCTATGCGATCGCCCCGCCGGTCGCCGGCCTGATCGGCATGATGTTCTTCGACCAGCACATAGGCCCCTTCGTGCGTTTCGCCGCCTTGTTCGGCTGGGACATGAAGATCGGCCTGAACTACTTCGACACGGCCTTTGCGATGGTGGTCGTCTCCGTTTGGAAGCAGATCCCGTATAATTTCATCTTCTTTCTCTCTGGCCTTCAGGGCATTCCCGTTTCCGTTCGCGAGGCCGCGGCGCTCGACTGCCGTTCGGGCTTCCGCCGCTTCTGGACCGTCATCCTGCCGCTCCTGGCGCCGACCGCCTTCTTCCTCTTCGTCATCAACGTCACCTATTCGCTGTTCGATACCTTCGGCATCGTCGACGTGATGGTGAAGGACAAGGCCGCCAACAATCCGATCACCCTTGTCTACAAGGTCTACATGGACGGCTTCCGTGGCAACGACCTCGGCGGCTCCTCGGCCCAGTCGGTAATCCTGATGATTGTCGTCTTCGTGCTCACGGTCTTCCAGTTCCGCTTCCTTGAGCGGCGCGTTCACTACAATTGAGGGGGCGCAATGTATCGTCTCAAGATAACCGATCACATTATCCTGCTCCTGGGCGTCTTCGTCATGATGGCGCCCGTCGTCGTCGCCTTCTTCACCTCGACGCACGAGGCGGCCGAAATTCACCGCAACGGTTTGACGCTCAGGTGGGGGAACCATTTCGTCGAGACCTACAATGCGGTCCTGAACCGCGAAGGTGGTTTCACCGGACAGGTGACCGGCATGCGGATGCTGATGAACTCGCTGATCCTCGGTACCGGCTTTGCCGTCGGAAAGATCGTGCTGTCGATGCTCGCCGCCTATGCGATCGTCTATTTCCGCTTTCGACTTGGAACGCTGTTTTTCTGGATGATCTTCACGACCTTGCTGCTGCCGCTCGAGGTCCGCATCCTTCCTTCCTACGAGGTGATGCACCAACTGCACCTCATCAACACCTATACCGGCCTGATCGTGCCGCTACTCGCCTCGGCAACCGGCACCTTCTTTTTCCGGCAGTTCTTCAAATCGATCCCGGACGAGCTGCTCGAGGCGGCGCGCATCGACGGCGCCGGCCCGATCAAGTTCTTCTTCGACGTCATCGTGCCGCTCTCGAAGACGATGGTGGCAGCCATCTTCATCATCATGTTCGTCTATGGCTGGAACCAGTATCTCTGGCCAATGCTGATGACCAATGACGAGAGCTTCTACACGCTGGTGCGCGGCATCAAGCAGATCCTGCTGGTCTGGGTCGGCGCTCAGATCCCCGATTACAACGAAGCCTTTGCGATCGCGATCCTCGCGATGCTACCGCCTGTCATCATCGTCGTGGTGTTCCAGCGCTGGTTCATCAAGGGCCTCACCGAAAGCGACAAGTAAAGGAAACGCCGATGGCCGCCATCGAAATCAATCAGGTCTCCAAGATCTATACCGGGGACGTGCATGCGGTGAAATCCGTGAGCATCGACATCAAGGACGGCGAGTTCATCGTCCTCGTCGGCCCCTCCGGCTGCGGAAAATCCACTCTGCTTCGTATGGTCGCGGGACTGGAGGAGATCTCCAAGGGTGACGTGAAGATCGGCAATCGCRTCGTCAACAAGATCGATCCGGCCGAGCGCGACATTGCCATGGTCTTCCAGAACTACGCGCTTTATCCGCATATGTCGGTCTATGAAAACCTTGCCTACGGCCTGCGCAATCGCAAGACGCCGAAGGCCGAGATCGACGCCCGCGTCGCGGAAGCCGCGCGCATGCTGCAACTCGAAGCATACCTCGAGCGCAAGCCGCGCGCCTTGTCCGGCGGCCAGCGTCAGCGCGTTGCCATGGGCCGCGCGATCGTGCGCAAGCCGGCGGCCTTCCTGTTCGACGAGCCCTTGTCCAACCTCGACGCCAAGCTGCGCGTCTCGATGCGCGGCGAGATCAAGCGCCTGCAACGCCGGCTCGGCACCACCTCGATCTACGTCACCCACGACCAGCTGGAAGCCATGACGCTGGCCGATCGCCTGGTGGTTCTGAACGGCGGCGAGATCGAGCAGATCGGCGCGCCGCTCGAGGTCTACCACACCCCGGCCTCGACCTTCGTCGCGAGCTTCATCGGCTCGCCGGCCATGAACCTGCTCAAGGGCGAACTGCATGGCGACAAGCTCGCATTGGGGCCAAGCATGATCGACCTTGCGGGGCTTGCTCCTACATCGGGACCGGTCACCGTCGGCATTCGCGCCGAGGACCTCCGCCTTGCCGGTCCCCGCGAACATGCCATGACCGTTGCGGTAGACTATGTGGAAGAGCTTGGTTCCCAGCGTCTCGTGCATGGAAATCTGGGCGACCAATCATTGACGGCAGTCCTGTCCCCTGAGACAGAGCTGAAGTCGGAGTTGCGCCTGGTGGTGGCTACCGAGAAGCTGCATTTCTTCAATCAGGAAACGGGGAAGCGCATCGGCGATACCGTGTCTCCGCAGGTCGTCCAGGTGAAAACGGAAATCGCCTGACGCCTTGGGCTGGTCATTCAAATTGTACCGACCGCCTGTACGGTGCCTTTACGACTCTCTGCTATCCCGACAAGGACTGGATAGCAGCGGGGGTTGCTCATGGGTATTCATGTGATGCTGGCGAGCGTGGTCGCGATGGCCGCACGAGTGGTGCCCTTTCCGAGTCTTCCGCAACCGGCAGCAAAGACCTTCGTGGCGAAGTCCGGGGATAACTTCGTCATGCACGCGACGCCCATCAACCCGGACTGGATCATCAGCGGCGAGCCGCAGGCCCGCACCGGCGAGCATTCGCGCAGCAATGATGATGCGGCATATACGGCGATCTGGGATTGCACAGCCGGCGAATTCCGCTGGCACTTCTACTGGGACGAAACGGTGATGATCCTTGAAGGCGGCGTCCATATTGTTGCCGAGGATGGCACGGAGCGGACGCTGGAGGCCGGCGACGTTGCGTTCTTCGCGGCGGGCACCTGGGCCTGCTGGCGCGTCGACAATTATGTGCGCAAGGTCGCATTCCTGAGAAAGCCGTTTCCGAAGCCGGTCGCGCTTGTCTACCGGCTTCGCAGCCTGTTGCGCGGCGAGGCGCCGAAGAGCGGCATCGCGGCCTGAGGAATTCGCCCGCTCGTTGCCCCGGACGCCATTGATTGGCGTTGCTTTCAAGGCATCTGCAGCCTACATCTGTCCGGCATCAGCTAAGGGACGGAAATGGCCAAGATCAAGAATGTAGCGGTCCAGATGGACCATGTTGCCGGCATCAATATTGCAGGCGATTCCACCTTTGCGATGAGCCTGGAAGCCCAGACCCGTGGCTACAAGCTCTTCCATTACACGCCTGAGCGCCTGAGCTTCAGGGATGGCAATCTGTACGCCACCGTGGAGCCGATGGTGCTGCGCGACGTCAAGGGCGATCACTTCGAGCTGGGGGCGCCGGAACGCGTGGATCTGTCGACGATGGATGTGATCCTGCTGCGCCAGGACCCGCCGTTCGACATGGCCTATATCACCTCGACGCACCTGTTGGAGCGAATCCACCCGAAGACGCTCGTCGTCAACGACCCGGCGTGGGTCCGGAATTCGCCCGAGAAGATTTTCGTCACCGAATTTGCAGATCTGATGCCGAAGACGCTGATCACCAAGGACGCGGCCGAAATTCGCCGGTTCAGGGACGAGATGGGCGACATCATCCTGAAGCCGCTCTACGGCAATGGCGGCGCCGGCGTTTTCCATTCGACCAGGGACGACCGCAACCTGTCGTCGCTGCTCGAAATGTTCGGTCAGCTGTTCCGCGAGCCCTTCATCGCGCAGCAATATCTCCCGGATGTCCGCAAGGGCGACAAGCGCATCCTGCTCGTCGACGGCGAGCCGGTCGGCGCCATCAATCGCGTCCCCGCCGAGCACGACAGCCGTTCCAACATGCATGTCGGCGGCCGCGCCGAGGCGACTGACCTGACGGCCCGCGAAATCGAAATCTGCAAGCGTATCGGCCCTGCGCTCAAGGAACGCGGTTTCCTCTTTGTCGGCATCGATGTCATCGGCGACTACATGACGGAGATCAACGTCACGTCGCCGACGGGCATTCGGGAGGTCCGCAAATTTGGCGGCGCCGACATCTCAGCCCTTCTTTGGGACGCGATTGAGCGCAAGCGCGCCTAGCGCTTGGCTTCGCCGCCTCATGCGCGGTGAGGAGAGCTTTTTCGCAAAATTATAATGAGTTTGTGAGCGCCCGGATTGGCATCGATCCGGGCGTTTCCTTACTTTGTTCTGCTAGCGCAACCAACCACAACCTGACTACAGCGCAGGCTTGAATTCGTTCTTTTATTGTTCTTGTTCCATTCTGTTTTCTATGAAAGATTGCAATTGTCGACAATGATACGTCGTTAAACTGTAGTGTAGTGGGTTGCGGCACAGGGGATTGGGGCATGGTCGCACGCGTCAGCACGGTTGCATTTCAGGGCATTGAGGATGTTCCGGTCGAAGTTCAGGTCATGGTCGCGCCCGGGCGGGTCGTGACCCAGATCGTTGGGGTTCCGGACAAGGCCGTTGCCGAAAGTCGAGAGCGCGTTCACGCGGCATTGCACGCCTCCGGCCTGGCTCTGCCAGCCAAGAAGATTACCGTCAATCTGGCACCGGCCGACTTGCCGAAAGAGGGCTCCCACTTCGATCTGCCGATTGCCCTCGGCTTGATGGCCGCTCTCGGCGCGATCCCCGCGGACGCGCTCTCCGGCTACGTGGTTATCGGCGAGCTCAATCTCGACGGCACGATCGCTCCCGTTGCCGGGCTACTGCCGGCGGCCATTGGCGCCAACGCGATCGGCAAGGGCTTGATCTGTCCGGCCGAGAGCGGTGCGGAGGCAGCCTGGGCCGGTCCCGATATCGACATCCTCGCGCCGCGCAGCCTCATCGCGCTGCCAATCACTTTCATGGCACCCAGGTCCCGCCCGTCCGGAACCGGCGATCCGCGCGAATACGGCGAACCTGCCTGATCTAGCCGATATCAAAGGGCAGGAGAGTGCCAAGTGGGCGCTCGAGGTGGCTGCGGCTGGTGGCCACAATCTGCTGATGGTCGGTCCTCCCGGCTCGGGAAAATCGATGCTCGCCGCTCGGCTGCCCTCGATTTTGCCATCGCTTTCGGCTGCCGAACTGCTCGAAGTCTCGATGATCCATTCGGTGGCCGGACAATTGTCCGGCGGAAAGCTTTCGGATCGACGCCCCTTCCGGACCCCCCATCATTCGGCAACGATGGCGGCACTGGTCGGAGGTGGTCTTCGAGCGAAGCCCGGCGAGGCGTCGCTTGCCCACCATGGCGTATTGTTTCTGGATGAGTTCCCGGAGTTTTCGCCGCAGGCGCTGGATGCCCTTCGCCAACCTCTGGAAACGGGCGAGTGCATCATCGCACGCGCCAATCATCGCGTGGCTTACCCCGCCAGCATCCAGCTGGTTGTGGCCATGAATCCGTGCCGCTGCGGCATGGCCGGCGAACCCGGCCACAGCTGCGCCCGCGGCCCGCGCTGCATGACGGATTATCAGGCGCGCATATCAGGTCCGCTGATGGATCGTATCGACATCCGCATCGATGTGCTCGCCGTTTCCGCTGTCGATCTCATCCGGTCGATGCCGGTTGAAAGGAGCGCGGATGTCGCCCGCCGCGTCGGCCGTGCCCGCGATATCCAGCGTAGCCGTTTTGAGGCGGCCGGGCTTGAAGGCGTCGGCACCAACGCTCGCTGCTCAACCGCCATGATCGAGAAATACGCCGCGCCCGAACCTGCCGGCCTGCAATTGCTCCGCGATGCGGCCGAGAAAATGAGGTTTTCGGCGCGGGGCTACCATCGTGTGCTGAAGGTGGCGCGCACTCTCGCGGATCTCGACGGTAACGAGACGGTGGGCCGCATTCACCTCGCTGAGGCAATTTCCTATCGCATCGCCGGTGAGCGGCTAAGCACGGCTGCCTGAACAGAAAGGGGCGCCGAGGCGCCCCAGATGCTGCAGAAAAGGCGTTGCCTAGCTTCCAAGGCCATCGAACAGCGCGGTCGAGAGATAGCGCTCGGCAAAGGACGGAATGATCACAACTATATTTTTCCCAGCATTCTCGTCTCGTTGGCCGACCTGGATAGCAGCGGCCAGTGCTGCGCCGGAGGAGATGCCAACGGGCACGCCTTCGAGCCTGGCGACTTCGCGGGCAAGTTCCAGCGCCTCGGGGCCGCTTACCGTAACGATCTCGTCGTAGATATGGGTGTCGAGGATTGCCGGCGCGAAGCCTGCGCCGATACCCTGGATCTTGTGCGGTCCCGGCTGGCCGCCGGAAAGGACCGGAGATTCCGTCGGCTCGACGGCGACCACCTTGATGCCGGGCTTCTTCGACTTCAGCACCTGGCCGGCGCCCGTAATGGTGCCGCCTGTGCCGATGCCGGAAATAAGGATGTCGACCGTACCGTCGGTATCATTCCAGATCTCCTCGGCCGTCGTGCGGCGGTGGATTTCCGGGTTGGCCGGGTTTTCGAATTGCTGCGGGATAATCGCATCCGGGAGCGTCGCAGCCAGTTCCTCAGCCTTGGCGATCGCACCCTTCATGCCCTTCGGACCTTCCGTCAGCACGAGCTCGGCGCCAAGCAGCGCCAGCATCTTGCGGCGCTCGACGGACATGGTTTCCGGCATGGTCAGGATCAGCTTGTATCCCTTCGCCGCAGCGGCGAAAGCCAGCGCAATCCCGGTATTGCCCGATGTTGGCTCGATGAGGGTCGTCTTGCCGGGCGAAATCTTGCCCTGCGATTCCAGAGACTCGATCATCGCGACGCCGATGCGGTCCTTTACGGACGCGATGGGATTGAAGAACTCAAGCTTGGCCAGCAGGTTCGCCTTTACGCCTTTCGCCTTGGCGAGCTTGTCGAGCCGCACGATCGGTGTATCGCCAATGGTTTCGGTGATCGAGGAATAGATGCGGCCGCGGCCAGGTTTCTTCGACATTAGGCTCTCCCTGGGTGAAATGTGCGGAGAGAATAGGGTCAAAGGCGCATGGAAACCAGTCTGGCTTCACCCGCTTGAGGCCATCCTTTGAGAAAAAAACCTTTAAGAACCGAACTTTGCCGGTTGAATTTTTCACGCCGTACGGGTGGCGATAAAGGCTGCCGTACCGGCCAGAATGCCTGCCGCTGTCTTGTTCAGCGCCTGCAGCGCGCGCGGCTGCTTGAGCATGATGCGCGCCCGCGACGCCAGCAGCATATAGGGCACCAGAACCACGAGCAGGACGACGAAGGTGGTTGCCAGGAGGGTGCAGTATTCGCGAGGTCCGACGCTGTTGATATTAATCAGCGTCGGCACCAGGGCGACGTAGAAAAGCATGGTCTTGGGGTTGCCGAGCGTGACCAGCAGTCCGGACAGGAAGCTCATGCCGGCACTGCTTGCCTTCTTGGCCGCGATGTCCTGGGGCAGCAGCCCGGCGGTCCATAGCTTGTAGGCGATGTAGCAGAGATAGAGCGCACCGGCGACCTTGATGACGATGAAGACCTCGGTGAAGGTCTGTGCCACGAAGGCGAGCCCGAGGATGACGGCAGTCAGATAGGTCATGTCGCCCAGCACGAGGCCGAGGCCCATGAAAAACGTCTCGCGAAAATTCGAACCGAGCGCGCGCGCGACGATCGCCGTGATGCCCGGTCCCGGAATTGCCGCCGCGATGAACAGCGCCGCAGCGTAAGCTAAAAGGGCGGTGAATGACATGATGTGGACTCCTGCTTCAGCCGCCTTCTACGCCTGCGGCTCGCTCCATTCAAGGAGCGTCGTTCTGTCATCATGCTGCGGTCGCTTGTCGCTATTGACGCTGCCTGTCGCGGTTCTAGTTCCAAGGCGGTGATTATGGCTGGTGGAGCCTGCATCCCCCCACCGCGCCGACACCTGCCACCCGCCGCTCGCCAAAGGAGACACTGATGAGCCCCACTGCCGCCGAAAAGCGCAAACTCGCCCCGCTCGCCACCCCCACCGACCTGAAAAGCAATGCCATTCAGGATATTTCGGCCGCCCTGGCGGCGCTGCTGGCGGATGTCTTTGCGCTCTACATGAAGACCAAGAATTTCCACTGGCACATGTCGGGGCCGCATTTTCGCGACTATCACCTGATGCTCGACGAGCAGGCCGAGCAGATCTTCGCCACCACCGATGCGATCGCCGAGCGCGCCCGCAAAATCGGCGGCACGACACTGCGCTCGATCGGCCATATCGGCCGCCTGCAACGCATCAACGACAACGATGCAGACTACGTCACGCCTGAGGACATGCTGGCGGAACTGCGTGATGACAACAAGCAGCTGGTCTCGCTGTTGCGCGAGACGCACGATGTCTGCTCAGAGCATAATGATTTCGCGACGACAAGCCTGCTGGAGGTCTGGATCGACGAGGCTGAGCGCCGCACCTGGTTCCTGTTCGAAACGACCCGGCAGCAGAAGTAGCCGGTCCTTTAAACCTGAAAGGCTCTAAATCATCAGCCCGCCCGCGTACGCAACAGCTGCGCGGGCGTCCAGCCAAGGTTCATTCCGGCCGCAGCGACCAGAATGACGGCAGCGCCGACGAGCTGCAGCGGCTGCAAGGCGTGTCCGAAGGCCAAACGGTCCACCAGGATCGCCGCAATCGGATAGATGAATGACAGCGCTCCGATCAGATGGATCGGCAGCTTCTGGATCGCGCCATAAAGCAGCACATACATCAGACCGGTATGCACGACACCCAGGGTAATCAGGATCGACCATGACTGGCCATTTGTGGGCAGCTCAGAAAAATTCACCGTCGGCAGCAACATCAGCACGCCGGTCGCCACCTGGATCAGCGCGATAAGATGCGGCGGCGTTCCTTTGAGCCATTTTGCCGCGATCGCCGCGAGAGCGTAGAAAAAGGCGGCACCGAGCGCCAGCAGGATACCGAGGCCATATCCCTCATGGCCACCCGCCGCGGCCGGCTTGGCCTCGACGATGGCCGCCATGCCGGCAAAGGCCAGCGTCAGCCAAAACAGCTTTGCGGCGGTGATCTTTTCGCCGAGGAACAGGGCGCCCAGCGCAAGCAGCATGAAAGGCTGCGTGTTGTAGACGGTCGTCGCGATCGAAATCGATGCGTGGCCGTAGGATGCAAAGAGCAGCAACCAGTTGAGCACGATGGCCACGCCGCCGAGGACAGCGATGCCTGCCGATTTCAGGCTGATGACGCCCGGTCGCAGCAGCCCCATTGCCGCGCATACGACAAGCAGGCTGATCGCGCCAAAGAGGCAGCGCCAGAACACCACGCCGCTCACCGGCTGGCCCGACATCACCACGAACCAACCGATTGTCCCCGATATCAGCATTGCGGCGGTCATCTGGGTCGTGCCGGCGCGGATTTCGCTCTGCATCACATTTCTCCATCTCGATGGATGAAGACTATTGCGGCAGTGCGCTGCATTATATAGTTTGCATTAGGTTGGTTGCGGCTATTTCCTATCATTGTGAGGTATAATGTCTGTTTCGCCTAATGATAATGTGATCGACGATGTCGACCAGAAGATCCTGGAGGCGTTGGCGGAGAACGCCCGCATCTCGTTGAAGGAACTGGCCCAGGCTGCCGGGCTGTCCTCGCCCAGTGCCGCTGAACGCCTCCGCCGCCTGGAAGAGCGCGGGATCATCGCCGCCTTCACGATCGACATCGACCCGGCCGCACTTGGATATCCGCTGCAGGCGATCGTGCGCGTTCGGCCGCTGCCCGGGCAATTGCATGTCGTTCAGCGGATCATCCAGGAGACGCCTCAGTTCGTGGAATGCGACAAGGTGACGGGAGATGACTGTTTCATTGCCCGGCTCGTCGTCCGCTCGATGCCGGAACTCGACACGATCCTCGACAAGGTTGCGGAGAAGGCCGAAACAAGCACCTCGATGGTCAAGGCATCGCCGGTCAAGCGGCGTCTGCCTCCGCTTTCGCGCGAGCGGTAGCTCAGAAGTCGGCCATCGGCGAGAGCATGGCTGGTCGATCGAAGGCGATGGTGCCGGGCGCTCGGATCATCAGACGCGTGTGGCTCTCAAGAGGCTTCGCCTGTCCACTCCAGTCAAGCTTGTCCGGGCAAAACAGCACATCGACGATCTCAGCCTCGACGTCGAGTGCACCAATGATCGTCGCGAGCGACGGGATACTGCCGCCGACGACGTCGAGCAGCATGACATGTCGCGGCGCGTCCATCTTCCATGCAACTGCGACCCGTTCCCGTTCCAGCCAGCTGATCCTGACGCCAGGATCGAGCTGGGTGTTGATCAGAAACATCGCGGCGCTCTCGCAAACGGCGAGCACGTCCGAAACCGGCTGACGCGTCTTCAAGGCGGCGCTTAACATCTTCAGGTCTGCCGTTTCTCGCGGATTGAGACGCCGGGCCGACCTCTGTGCTTTCGGTACCGTCGGTGCCTTGCCGGAATAAGCGTGCAGCGGCAGCACGCGAAAGCCGTAAGGTCCATAGAGCGCCGGCTTGTCGGTGTAGAGCACGATGGCTTCGAAACCCTTCTCCTCGCACCAGGCGAGCGCCTTTTGGGTCAGGTCGCGATACAAGCCGCGCCCACGCCAAGGCGGGCGAACCGCACCGGACTGGAAGGCGGCAGCATTCAGCGGTCGACCGTTGATAACAAGCGGCATTGCAAAGGCCGAAAGATTGGCGGCAAGCAGGCCATCGCCGTCAAACCAGCCGAAGGGCATGCTGCTCGGGTCCGGCCCGCCCATTTGCTGCAACGGGCCGATATCGATAGCGAATGTGTCTTTCAGGAGATCGACCAGTGCCTGCCAGGCCTTGAGGTCGCCGAAATAGTCTCGGCGGAAGGTCAGGCCGGAATGATCGATACCCTTGGAGGTCATACGCCGGTCGAGCCGAAGCCACCAGCGCCGCGCGCCGTGGCACTCGCCTCGGAGATTTCGCAGATATGGGCCTGGATTGCCGGCGCAATCACCATCTGCGCGATGCGCATGCCCCTCGTGATCTCAAACGGCTCTTCGCCGAGATTGATCAACAGGACTTTTACCTCGCCGCGATAGTCGCTGTCGATCGTTCCCGGCGTATTGAGGCAGGTGAGGCCGTGCTTGAAGGCAAGGCCGGAGCGCGGGCGTACCTGGCCCTCGAATCCTTCCGGAATTTCGAAGACGAAGCCCGTCGGCACCAGCGCACGCTTGCCAGGCTGTAGAATGGTCGGCGCGTCGGCATCAACGGCGGCGCGCAGGTCCATGCCGGCCGCCCCCTTGCTTTCGTAAGTGGGCAGATCGAGGCCCTGGCCATTGGCGAGGCGGATGATGTTGAGCGTCGGGCGCGTATCGGTATGGATTGTCATGGGGCATTAGTTTGCGCCCGATGCGCCAAGGTCAATTGCAATGACGGGCTTTAATCGCTAGATACGCCGCAATTCCACAGGATTCACATCATGGCCGAAAGTCTCGCCGAGGCGGTCTCCCGCCGCCGCACATTCGCTATTATCGCGCACCCGGACGCGGGTAAGACCACGCTCACCGAAAAACTGCTGCTGTTCGGCGGCGCCATCCAGCTTGCCGGCGAAGTCAAGGCAAAGAAGGATCGCATGCAGACGCGCTCCGACTGGATGAAGATCGAGCGTGAGCGCGGCATTTCCGTCGTCACCTCGGTCATGACGTTCGAGTACAAGGACAATGTCTTCAACATTCTCGATACGCCCGGCCACGAAGACTTCGCCGACGACACCTATCGCACGCTGACGGCCGTCGATGCCGCGGTCATGGTGATAGACGCCGCCAAAGGTATCGAGCCGCGGACGCTGAAGCTGTTCGAAGTCTGCCGCATGCGCGACATTCCGATCATCACCTTCATCAACAAGATGGACCGCGAAAGCCGCGACCCGTTCGAGATCCTGGATGAAGTCGAGGAAAAGCTGGCGCTCGATTGCGCGCCGGTGACGTGGCCGATCGGACGGTCGAAGACCTTCTGCGGCTCCTATCACCTCGCAACGAACGAGGTGCGCGGTGCCGACACGCAGGAGATCATGACGAAGGTCACCGATCCCGAGATGGTTGCCCATCGCTTGCCGGAAAACGAGCGCGACGCGTTCGTCGAGGAGACGACGCTGGCGATCGAGGCCTGCAAACCCTTCGACAAGAAGGCCTTCCTCGAAGGCCATCTGACGCCGGTTTTCTTTGGTTCGGCGCTGCGCAATTTCGGCGTTCGCGACCTCATTGACGCGCTCGGCGAGTTTGCGCCGCCGCCGCGCGACCAGGTGGCCGATATCCGCACCGTGCAGGCGACCGACAACAAGATGACCGCCTTCGTCTTCAAGATCCAGGCCAACATGGACCCGAACCATCGCGACCGCATCGCCTTTGCCCGCATCTGCTCCGGCAAGCTCGAGCGCGGCATGAAGGCTCGCCTGTCGCGTACCGGCAAACAGCTCGGTCTCACCGCGCCGCAGTTCTTCTTCGCCTCGCAGCGGCAGCTTGCCGATACGGCCTACGCCGGCGACGTCGTCGGCATTCCTAATCACGGCACGCTGCGCATCGGCGATACGCTGACGGAAGGAGAGTCGCTGGTGTTCCAGGGCGTGCCGAACTTCTCGCCGGAAATCCTGCGCCGCGTACGTCTGGAAGACGCCATGAAGGCGAAGAAGCTCAAGGAAGCGCTACAGCAGATGGCTGAAGAAGGCGTCGTCCAGCTGTTTTCGCCGGAAGATGGTTCGCCGGCTATCGTTGGCGTTGTCGGCGCCCTGCAGCTCGATGTTCTGAAGGAGCGCCTGATGGCCGAATATGGCCTGCCGGTTTCCTTTGAAATGTCGCGCTTTTCCGTCTGCCGCTGGATTTCGGCCGATCAGCCGGCGGAGCTCGAAAAGTTCATCACCGCGCGTCGCGGCGATATCGCGCGGGATCTGGATCATGATCCGGTGTTCCTGGCGCAGGACAGCTTCTCGCTGCGTTACGAGGCCGAGCGCTATCCGGCGATCAAGATGGCCGCCCTCAAGGAATATCACGCCGTCAAGGCGGCGTGATATTGGATTGGATACAACGATCTGCCATGATGCCGTTCCGAAAGGGAGCGGTTCATGGTTTGCGAGAATGAAATCAGGGAAAATGAGGTCGCGGTTGAAGTGCCCCCGGCGACCGACGCTGGCCTAGTGTTCATCGGGCGTATCTCGACGCCCTGGACCTCGCGCATGGAGACACCGCGCCAGGGGCGGCACGACGGTCCGCTCTGCAAAATCGAGATATTCGAGCCTTGGAAACAGGCTCTCCAGGGCGTGGAAGCCTTCGAGCGGCTGGAAATACTTTATTGGCTGGATCGGGCGCGGCGCGATCTTGTTCTGCAAAGCCCCGCCAATAGCGGAAAAGTCCATGGCACGTTTTCGCTTCGCTCGCCGGTGCGGCCAAATCCGATCGGTACCTCGATCGTCAAGCTGGAAGGGGTCGAAGACGGCGTCTTGCTGGTGCGGGGGATGGATTGCCTGGACGGGACACCGCTTCTCGATCTGAAGCCCGATCGCACGCTGTTCAAGCCGATCGCGCCGCCGCAGCCTGGCGATTTCCAGACCGGCGACGACGTGGTACATTATTGCAGGAAAGCCTGACGGTCAGTCGACGGCGATCATGACATCAGAGGCCTTGATGACCGCATAGGCGTCGCCGCCTGCGGCAAGCCCGAGTTCGTCGACCGCTTCGTTGGTGATTGAGGCCGTGACGATGGAGCCGCCGCCGATATCGATCCGGACGTGCGCCGTGGTCGCACCCTTCTTCACCTCGACGATCTTTCCCTTCAAGCGATTGCGTGCACTGATCTGCATCGACGCCTCCTGTTTTGCGTGCGGAGTGTAGTGGCTGAGGTGTGCTGCTGCAATCTACTCGCCGCGCGGATAGCGCTGGCTTTCCTCTAGTACGTTCAGATCCATGTGGTTGCGCATGTAACGTTCTGACGCCTTCTGCAGTGGCTGGTAGTCCCAAGGATAGTACGCCCCATTCCGCAACGCTTCGTAGACCACCCAGCGGCGTGCCTGGCTTTCGCGCACGGCGGCATCGAAATTCTGCAGGTTCCAGCGTTTCTCGGCCAGGGCTGTGAGCTTCGCCAGGACGTCGGCATACCCGGTATCGCCGGCGAGGTTGATCAGCTCTTTCGGGTCCGCCTCCAGATCAAATAGCATCGGCGGGTCCTTGTCGCAGAGCGTCAGCTTGAAGCGGCCATCCCGCAGGCAGACGAGCGGCGCTTCCGACCCTTCCGCGGCATACTCCATGGGCACCGGGCCACGACCGCCAGTGCCTGTTGCAAGTGGCGTCAGGTCCTCGCCATCCGTCCATGGCGCCAGCTTGGCAATGTCGATGCCCGCCAGTGCCGCCAGCGTCGGGGTCACATCAAGCGTCGAGACAGGCTGCCGGATAGAGGCCGGTGTCCAGCCCAGCGCCGCGATCGTCAGAGGCACCCGCGATGAACCGTCGAAAAAGCACATCTTGAACCAGAGGCCGCGGTCGCCAAGCATGTCGCCGTGGTCGGAAACGAACAGAACGATCGTATTGTCCGCCATCCGCCCGCGCTCGAGCACGTCAAGGATCTCGCCGATCTTGTCGTCGATGTAGGAGATACCGGCGAAGTAGCCCTGTCGCGCGCGCCGGATCTGTTCCGGCGTGATGTCGAAGGCATCATAGTCACAGGCTTTCAACAGACGCTGCGAGTGCGGATCCTGCTCGTCGAACGGAATTGTGCCGACCTCCGGATCCAGCGCTGGGGAATTCTCGTAGAGGTCCCAGTACTTGCGGCGCGCGACATAGGGGTCGTGCGGATGCGTGAAGCTCACCGTCAGGCACCAGGGGCGGTCGTCGTGACGGCGCGAGAGGTCGTAGAGCTTGCGGGTCGCGTTGTAGGCGACCTCGTCATCATACTCCATCTGATTGGTGATTTCTGCAACGCCGGCGCCCGTCACCGAGCCGAGATTGTGGTACCACCAGTCGATGCGCTCGCCGGGCTTGGTGTAGTTAGGCGTCCAGCCGAAATCGGCGGGATAGATGTCGGTCGTCAGACGTTCCTCGAAGCCATGCAGCTGGTCGGGGCCGACGAAATGCATCTTTCCCGACAGGGCGGTATGATAGCCCGCCGCCCGCAGGTGGTGCGCGAAGGTCGGGATATCGGACGCAAACTCGGCGGCATTGTCATAAACGCGAGTCCGGCTCGGCAACTGCCCGGACATGAAGGATGCCCGTGCCGGGGCGCAAAGCGGACTTGCCGTATATGTGTTGGCGAAGCGCACCGAACGCTCTGCCAGGGCCTTCAGATGAGGCGCGTGAAGAAAATCAGCCGGTCCGTCTGGAAACAGCGTGCCATTGAACTGATCGACCATCAGAATGAGAATATTCGGGCGCGCCATGCGTATCGTCCTTCAGTTTGCGAGAGCGGGAACTTAGCCGCGTCTGCGGAGGTCTTCTAGTTGGCATCGGCTGCTTAGAGTTCGAGAATCCCTCATGTTTGCCATCTGTTTGATTTATTGATTATCAATATCGCATGACCTGTGAAGTAGGCATTTTTTGACGTCTCCTCTAAGGAATTTTTATGGAAAGCCGTCGTCTCGATCTTGGGTGGATGCGCATCTTCGCGGAAATTGGCAAGACTGGGAGCCTGTCGGCGGCGGCAAGTGTTCTTGGCCTGACTCAGCCGGCCGTGAGCTATCAGATCCGTCGTTTGGAGGAGCAATTCGGCGTCAGCCTGTTGAAGCGGCAGCATCGGGGAGTGGAGTTGACGCCGGAAGGCCAGCGTCTCCTCGATGTCGTGGCAAAGAGTGTCAGCGACATCGATGAACTGGCGCGGCGATTCCGCAACGAAGCAGATCGGCCGATCATCCGGCTGCGCACGGATTATGCGTTTTCCGCGCTATGGCTGATTCCGCGCATGCATGCGTTCCGCGCCCTTTACCCGAACGTCGATATTCAGATTGTCGCGACGCAGCGAGTGCAGGGCGACCGCTCTGATGACGGCGACGTTGCCGTTGTCTTTGGTACGCGCGCGGAGTTCGAGCGCCAGGCCGTTCTGCTCTTGCCGGAAAGGGTCACGCCCGTCTGTACGCAGGGCTTCCTTGATCGCCATGGCGCTATCGTCACGCCGGCTGACCTTGCCCGCGCACGCCTGATCCATCTCGATGCGCCGGAGCCTTCGCCTTGGTTCGATTGGCGGCGGTACTTCGCGCAACTCGGGGTCAGTCGCAATCCTAACGCGGGGCAGGGCGATCTGAGCTTCAACACATACTCTCTGGTCGTGCAGGCCGCTATCGGTGAGCAGGGCGTTGCCATCGGATGGATGGGCCTCGTCGATCCGCTGCTCGCGTCGGGAATGCTGAGAACCGCAGGCCCGACGCTGGAGGCGCCGGACCGGGGTTACTGGCTGTTGCCGCCGCGAACCCGCGACGCTCAAAGCGATCTGCTCACGGCATGGCTTATGGCAGAGGCGGGAATCGTCTGAACTCGCGCTCAGGCAGCCAGGTCATTGAGGAAGTCGTCGCACCAGCGCGACACGTCGTGCTCAAGCAGATAGTCCATCATCCGCTGCCAGCGCTCGCGGCGCTCTTCCATCGGCATGTTCAGGGCGCGCGCCAGCGCGTTGGCCGTTCCTTCGATATCATAGGGATTGACCAGCAGCGCGCCGCTCTTCAATTCGCGCGCCGCGCCTGCAAAGCGGGAGAGCACCAGAACGCCGGGATCTTCCGGGTCCTGCGCTGCGACATATTCCTTTGCCACGAGGTTCATGCCGTCGCGAAGCGGCGTGACCAGTCCGACTTTGGCGAGCCGATAGAGACCGGCGAGGATTGGGCGGCTGACGGAGCGGTTGATATAGCGGACCGGCACCCAGTCCACGGTTCCCAAGGCACCGTTGACGCGGCCTGCCTGCTCCGCGACGGTGCGTTGCATCTGTTCGTATTCCGGCACCTCCGACCGCGATTTCGGGGTGATCTGGAGATAGGTGACCTTGCGCTGGTGGGCCGGATTGTTGACGACGAAGCGCTCGAAGGCATCCAGCCGCTGCGTGATGCCCTTGGAGTAATCCAGCCGATCGACGCCGATGATCAGGTCGCGGTCCTTGATGCTCTGCCGCGCCCTCTGCACTATGTGATGGCTGCCGGCCCTCTTGGCGAACTCGGCAAAGGCGGCCGTCTCGATGCTGATGCCGTAGGCTCCGCCCTTGAAGACCTTACCATTCGCCGTGAAGCGGCCGTCGCCGATGGCATCGCCCATATCCTCGCGGCGAAGGCAACCGGCGAAGTTCTCCAGATCGTGGTCCGTCTGGAAGCCGACAAGATCGTAGGCCGCAAGTCCGTGCATGATCTCCTCGTGAACCGGCATGGTGTAGAGCACATCGGCGGGCGGCCAGGGAATGTGCAGGAAAAAGCCGATGCGGTTCTTGAAGCCCATCTGCCGCAATTCCGCGGCCAGCGGAATCAGATGGTAGTCATGTACCCAGATGATGTCGTCAGGCTTTAGCAACGGCGCCAGCCGATGCGCGAAGAAGCGATTGACGCGGAAATATCCCGCCATCTCCTTGCGGCCGTATTCCGCAAGGTCCAGCCGATAGTGACAGATCGGCCAAAGCACGCGATTGGCGAAGCCGAAGTAGTATTCCTCGACGTCCTTGCCGGTGAGATCGGTCAGTGCATAGGTGATCTTGCCTTCCTCCGTCAGGGAGAGCGGGCCGGGCTCGTTGTTTTCGCTCGACTTGCCGGACCAACCCATCCAGATACCGCCGCGTTCTTCTAGCGCCGCCTTCAGCGCCACCGCCAGTCCGCCGGCCGAGGCTGCGCCCTCCTTCACGGGAGCTGGCACGCGATTGGAAACGATGACGAGACGGGACACGAAAATTCCTTTCCTGGGAGGGCAGCACGTGGTGCTTGGGATCAAACGGCGAGCTGCGCGATCAGTTCCCGCACCGCCGACGCCGAAGGCAGCGTCAAGGCGGCGGTGGTGTCGGAGGGCGAGCCGACCCGAACGGAGAGGCCGCCCTGGCGATTGGCGACACGGAACATCGCCTCATCCGTGACGTCGTCACCGATGGTGATCGGACGCCTGCCGGCAAATGGCGGCATCGAAAGAAACGCCTCTATGGCCTGACCTTTGTCGGCGCTGGCCGGTCGGATTTCGAGAACCATCTTGCCGCGCTGCAAGGTCCAGTCGGGCCCTACCTTGGACAGCATCGCCTCCATGATCGGCTCCACCTCTGCCTGCCTCTGCGGCGCAAGGCGATAGTGAGCGGCAACGGCGGCGCCTTTGTCTTCCACGATGACGCCGTCCAGGCTTTCAGCCGCCCCGCGAAGATCCGCTTTCATCGCTTCGAATGCGCCAGTGGTCTCGGCTTTCGCGACGCTGCCATCAGGTCGACGGAGTTCGGCGCCGTGTAAGCCGGCGATCGGAAAACGAAATGGCGCAAACAGCGCGTCGGCATAGGCAAGCGCTCGCCCTGTTACCAAGGCAAGCGCACCGCCAAGCCTTCGCGAGACCGCGTCAAGCGCCGCCGGCAAAGACGGCGGCACGACAATCGCGTCCGGCATCTCGGCCAGGTCAAGCACCGTCCCATCGATATCGAGAAAAAGAGCGCAGTCTTGAGGGGAGGACGAAAGGGCGCTCAGCAATTCCGTCTGCCCCGAGGCCGGTTGCGGCATCGTGGCAGGAAATGGCTTACTGGGGTATGACATGGTGACTTACCTATGTCGGCATCGGCCGAAGGCAACCCATTTTGGCGTAAAACGCGAGAAAATCTCAGGTTTTCGCGTTGGATACCAGTTCATTCAGCCGGCATTGCAGCGGAACGTCCGGCGAAGAAGGCCCTGGCACCGGCGGTGAAGGCAGCGCGCTGGTCGGCCCGCGTATAGAACATGTGGCCGCCACGATAAACCTTCAGCGCCACGCGCTCGCCGGCAAGCGACGCCGGCAGGTGGTCGACAACATAGCGGCTCACCCCATAGGGCGTCACGAGATCGCTATAGCCATGGGCGATCAGCAGGCGGAATTTCGGATTGGAGGCGAGAAGCTGGCGGATATCGTCGGTAACGCTCGCCTGCCGCATGGAACCGCCGCCACGCCCGCCCCATTCCCACTTGCGATTGATATCGCTGTCGAGCAGCGAATAGGTCATCTCGGTCTTGAATCCGAGTTCACTGCGCGCATAGTCGGCGAAGGCCCCGCCATAGGCACGGGTGAAGCCGTCGAGGATGGCGTCGTCGCCGCGATCGGAGTCTGATTCCGGATAAGGATCGGGCGTCGAGAACGCCGCGTCGTAAGGGCTGACAACGCGCCCGTCCTGCCCTTCTGATTGCTTGGCGTAAGCATTTCCGAGGAAGCCACGGTTCTTCTCAACGACATCTGAGGGGATCCCGGTCATGCCGGCAATTTTCTCGTAAAAGGCCTTAGCGGCTTCGCCTGTTGGCGTCGGGCCGGCGAGTGTCGTGAGATAGTCGCCAAGCGCAAATTTCTCCGCATCGCGCTGTTGCCCTTCATCGAAAGCGCTGCGTCTGTCCATGTGCGCTGCTGCAAGCGAGGGGAATTCGAGTGCCGCGCCGAGCGCAAACTGATCAGCATTGAACATCAGTTGCCCCTCGAGCAGCGGCGAAAGCATGATCGCGCCCGAGACGATAATGCCCTGGCTGTCCTTCAGGGCGCCGGCCACCTTGGCGGCGCGAAAGCCGCCATAGCTCTCGCCGAGAAGATACTTGGGCGAACCGGATCGATTGTTGTGAGTGACATAAAGAGCGATCGCCTTCGCGATGCTCTCTGCGTCGGAATTGACGTTGTAGTATTTGGAGGCGTCGTCGGCCTTGGCGGTCCGGCTCCAGCCAGTTCCGATCGGATCGATGAAAACAAGATCAGTAAAGTCGAGCCAGGTGTGCGGGTTGTCGACCAACTTCGCGTCGGCCCCATCGTCGCCTTTCGGGCCGAAGTCCAGGATACGCGGCCCCATCAGGCCGAGATGCAGGAATGCCGACGCCGCACCGGGGCCGCCATTGAAGGCAAAGGTCAGCGGGCGGTCGGGGGCGCCTTTCTTGGCGACATAGGCCGTGTAGAATATAGCGCCTGTTTTGGTGCCGTCTTGCGCGAAGAGATCAAGCGTTCCGGCCGTGGCCACATAGTCGAGCGTCCGGTCGCCGATCTTCAGTGCGTGTTGGGTGACCGAGTCCTCCGGCAGCAGCTTCAGTACGCCGTCGCTCGATGAGGCCCGTGTGGCAGGTTCGCCTCGACCCTCCTGCGACATGGCGGGTGCGAGTGGCGCCAGCAAGGCTGTTGCAAGCAGGATGGCGGATAGGAAACGCAAAACTTGTCCTCCGACGGAAGCGGTATTGGAGGCGTAACCTAAACATCGCCGTCTGGCGGGAGAAATCAACAGATGGTGAGGGGGGCGTTAGTCCATTTTTTCGATCGTCTGCGCATTCACATATTCCGCGCGGCCGGCGTTCCAGCCGTTGATCGCAGCCCCGGCGCCAAGCGCGACGAAAAGCACGGCCGACCACGCAAAGCTGCCGGTCCAGCCGCGGATGAGCCCGACGACCAGCGGGCCAATCGCCGCAAGCAGGTAGCCCACGCATTGCGCCATGCCGGAAAGATGGGCCGCCACATGCGGATCGCGGGAGCGCAGCACGATTGTCGTCATGGCGACGGCGATCAGGCCGCCCTGGCCGATGCCCTGCAGCACGGCCCAGACCCAGATCGTCGAGAGCGGCGCAAACAGTAGGCCGAGCAAGGCGACGACGGCGACGGCACAGAGCGACGCGTTGATCAGTCGCTGATCCTTGCCCCTCACGGCGATCTGCGGAGCTACAAGGCAAGCCGCGGCCTGAACCATCACCGATACCGAAACGATCGCTCCCGCGGTGACACCGTCAACGCCGCGCTCGCGCAGGATGGGAACGAGCCAGCCGAATACGCAATAAGCCAGAGCAGACTGCAGGCCCATGAAGAGCGTGACCTGCCATGCCAGCCGGTCTCGCCAGAGTCCTTGGACGGAAAAGCCGCTGCGCTTGACCTGGCTCTTGGTGGACAGCACTTGCGGCAACCAGATGATCCCGACGATCAGCGCGGGCAGCCCCCAGGCGGCCAGTGCGCTGGAGAGCGAGTCGCCGAGAACGTGCTCGAGCGGCAACGTGAAGCCCGCAGCACTTGCCGCGCCCGCGCAGAGCGCCATCGTGTAGAAGCCGGTCATCAGCGCGGCGCGATCGGCAAAGTCACGCTTGACCAAGCCAGGCAGCAGCACGTTGCCGACAGCAATGGAAGCGCCGGCGAGCGCGGTGCCGATAAACAGTAGCGGAACGGATGAAAGGCCCCGGAGCGCTGTCCCGAGGGCCAGCAGGATGAGTACCCCCAGAAGCGTACGCTCTGCTCCGATTCGTTGGGCAAGCCGCGGCGCCACTGGCGAAAAAGCACCGAGGCAGACGACGGGCAGGGTGGTCAGCAAGCTGGCGCCGAGCGACGAGAGGCCGAGTTCCGTCTTGATTTCGGGCAGCAGCGCGGAGGCGCTGGAGAAGACCGGCCGCAGATTGAAGGCGATCAGGACGAGACTAACCCCGAGAAGGAAGCGTGCCGCTGCACTGCTGCCCACTGGGGGTTGTGGTTGGGGAACGCTATCGGCTTCGGCATCGATAAGTTGCTCGTCCGCGAGGTCGTAGACCTCCGCGGAGTCCTGAAGGGGGGTGGTCATGAATGGAGCATCCGGTCGAGAGCGCTGATGATGGGAGCCATGAAGCGGCGAACGGCCGCGTCGGCCTGTTGCGGATCGCCGGTGGCGATCGCGTCGATGATGTCGGCATGCGCCTGCAGATCAGGCTCGGGAATCTCATTGTCCAAAGTCGCCGCGATCGTTTCGGCGATCGAGGCGGAGAAGAACTGATAGATCTCAACCATCGCGCGGTTGCCGGAAGCCGCAATGACGGCTTGGTGGAAGGCAAGGTCGCGTTCGACGAAGCCGCTTTTGTCGCCGCCTTCGAAATTGCCCCGCTTGGCGAGAAGCGCCCTCAATTCCGCAATGGTTTGCGGAGTTTGTCGTACCGCGGCCAGCCGCGCCGCCTCGACATCGAGTGCACACCGGGCCTCGAAGAGATCACGCAGACCGGCACGACGCGCCATGGTGAGCGGCAGCCTCGTATCGGTGGTAGACAGCACGTAGGTTCCGGAGCCCTGCCTGGTTTCGAGAAGGCCCTGCGACACCAGCACGCGGACGGCTTCCCGTATGGTGCCGCGGCTGACGGAGAGCATGGACGACAGCGTTGCCTCGTTGGGCAGTTTTTCCCCAACGGCCCAACGCTTACCCAATATCTCGGCGCGGATTGCCTCGATGGCCGTGTCGGCAAGCTTCGTTTTTGCGAGTGGTTGCATCGTCGGTATTCGTAAAGTCATTTGATGACTTTACGAATACGCCAAGATCGTGGGCGTCGTCAATCCTGTGATGGAAAATGAAAAGGGCCGCTCGAGGCGACCCTTTCCATGAGTTCTGGCCTGTAAATGGCCGGACCGTCAAAGCGATCCTAGGAAGGTGGGGCTTAGAGCGAGGGCTGCCTCGCTTTCATCACCACTTCCATGCCTTTTACGAGGTCTGAAATCTCATTAGACATTGGATCACCTTCCTTTCGTTCTGTTGTCGATGGAAAGAAGGTAGGATGATTCGTCCGCGATGCAAGAAAAAACCTCGGCCGAGTCGCTGCCACATCTTCAGGAATGCCCGATTTCATTTCCTCGCTGTCGGGAATACGCCAACGTTTACAATGAAATGTTGTTTCGTTGTGTCGATATACAGATTTAGCGGTAGCGCCTGTGGATAAGCCGGCTCAATGTGCGGCCTTGATGAAGGTGCCGTTCTGCAGTTCCCGCATCGCCTGCATGATCTCCTCTCGCGAGTTCATGACGATCGGCCCATGCCAGGCGACCGGCTCCTCGATCGGCTTGCCCGAAACGAGCAGAAAGCGGATGCCTTCGTCGCCGGCCTGCACGGTCACTTCATCACCGCTGTCGAAGACGACGAGCGTGCGGTTGCCGGACATATCGCGAATGTTCAACTCCTCCCCGTTGACCTCCTTCTCGACGCGGACGCCATACGGCTTGGAGGCGTCGCGGAACGTGCCGGAGCCTACGAAGATATAGGCAAAGGCGTTGCGATAGGTGTCGACGGGCAGGCGCTTCTTCTTGCCCGGCGGCACCGAGACGTCGAGATAGATCGGTTCGGCAGCCACGCCGTCAACCGGGCCCGCCTTGCCCCAAAAGTCACCGCAGATAACGCGTACGGCAGTGCCGTCGTCGTCGACCACGACAGGAATGTCCGCGGATTTGACGTCCTGATAGCGTGGCGCCGTCATCTTTAGCGACGAGGGCAGGTTGGCCCAAAGCTGGAAGCCGTGCATCCGTCCGGCGAAATCGCCCTTCGGCATTTCCTGGTGCATGATGCCGCTGCCGGCCGTCATCCACTGGATGTCGCCGGCGCCGAGCAGGCCGCGATTGCCGAGGCTGTCGCCGTGCTCGACCGTGCCGGCGAGCACGTACGTGATCGTCTCGATGCCGCGATGCGGATGCCAGGGAAACCCACGGATGTATTCGGCCGGATTGTCATTGCGGAAATCGTCCATCATAAGGAACGGGTCGGTCATTGACGGATCCCCGAAGCCGAAGACGCGATGCAGCTTCACGCCGGCGCCCTCCATCGTCGGAGTTGCGGTGCTCATATGCTTTACGGGACGGATCGACATGGCATCCTCTCGAAGGGTTCAACTTGCCCGGGACTATAGCCGCCTGACCGGCATCCGCGAAATCAGCCTGCCCGGCAACGCACTGTTCACAAAAGAAGATGCGCCATTGCGCAATGTGATCGCGTCCGCCGCCGGAAATTTGTCATCTTCCGCTTGCAAGCCACGAGGCCGTTCAGGTCTTATTAACCATCGGATTCGACAATCACTGTCGCGTTTCGGCATTCTCCCGCCTCAGGGCGGGCTCGGGAGTGGAAAGAGCATGTGTCGCTGGGCAGCCTATCGTGGAGACCCCCTCTATCTGGAGGAACTGGTGTCCTCGCCCGCGCACTCCTTGATCGAGCAGTCGCATTGCGCCACCCGCGCCAAAACCCCCACCAATGGCGACGGCTTCGGCATCGCCTGGTATGGCGACCGGCTGGAGCCAGGGCGCTACCGCGATACCTTGCCGGCTTGGTCCGACTGCAACCTGAAGAGCCTTGCGCGGCAGATCCGGTCGCCGTTGTTCTTGGCGCATGTGCGGGCCGCCACCGGCGGCGGCACGCGGCGCGACAACTGCCATCCCTTCACCTTCGGCAACTGGTCCTTCATGCACAACGGCCAGATCTCAGGCTTCGAACGGCTGCGCCGTCCCATGGAGGCCATGCTAGACGATGAGCTTTTCAACGCGCGCGGCGGGACCACCGATTCCGAACTGATGTTCCTGCTCGCCCTGCAGTTTGGCCTGCGCCAGACGCCGATGGCAGCCATGGCGGAGATGATACGCTTCGTTGAGGGCCTTGCCGAAAACGTCCTGGGTTCAGTCTTGGTGCGCTACACGGCCGCCTTTTCCGATGGCAAGTTACTCTATGCGATCCGTTATGCGACCGACCGCAAGGCGCCGACGCTCTACGCGTCTCCTGTCGGCAGGGGCTATTGCCTGGTGTCCGAGCCGCTCAACGACGATGTCGATGCCTGGACGGAGATCCCGGATGGCAGTGCCGTTACGCTTGCCGACATTGGCCTCGATATCGCACCGTTTCGTCCGGCGCTGGCCGTGCCAAAGACCGCCCCGGTCGCGATTACTGCTTGAGCCGTTCAGCGATCATCGCCGCGAGCTTCGTCGCAACCTCTTCCTTCGCAAGGTCTGGCCACTGTTCGATGCCGCTGTGAGCGACGATCTTCACCCTGTTGCGAACGCCGCCCATGATGCCGGTTGCGGGCGAAACGTCGTTGGCGACGATGATGTCAGCCCCCTTGCGTTCGAGTTTCGCCATGGCGTTGCTCTCGACATCCTGGGTCTCCGCCGCAAAGCCGATCACCAGCTTCGGCCGCAGCGTGTGATGACCGACGGTCTTCAGAATATCGGGATTTTCAGTCAGCGCGAGCGTCGGGATGGATTCGCCCGGATGCTTCTTGATCTTCTGGTCGGCGGCCGAGGCAACACGCCAGTCGGCGACGGCCGCAACCATCACCGCGACATCGACGGGAAGCGCGGCGAGAACGGCGTCGCGCATCTGGTCTGCGCGCTCGACGTGAATGACCTTCACACCCATGGGATCAGGGACCGAGACTGGCCCGGAAACGAGTGTCACATCCGCCCCAAGGGCGGAGAGGGCGGCGGCAATCGCGTGCCCCTGACGGCCGGAAGAGCGATTGGCGATGTAGCGCACAGGGTCGATCGGCTCATGAGTCGGCCCCGAGGTGACGATCGCCTTGCGGCCGGTAAGCGGCCTCGGTCCATCGTTGAGCAGCGCTTCCGCGGCCGCGACGATCTCGAGCGGCTCAGCCATCCGGCCGACGCCCGCTTCGCGGCTCTCCGCCATCTCGCCTGACATCGGTCCGATAAAACGGATATGGTCGCCGCGCAGGGTCTCGACGTTGCGCTTGGTTGCCGGATGCGCCCACATGTGCGGGTTCATGGCGGGGGCGGCGAGTACCGGACGGTCGGTCGCAAGCAGCACCGTCGAGGCAAGGTCGTCCGCAAGCCCGTTCGCCATCTTGGCGAGCAGGTCCGCCGTCGCCGGCGCAATCAGCACGAGGTCGCAATCGCGCGCCAGCCGGATATGGCCGACATCCTGCTCGTCCTGGCGGGAGAAAAGATCGGTGAACACATGATCGGCGGCGAGCGCGCCGACGGCAAGCGGCGTCACGAATTCCTGCGCCCCCGTCGTCATCAGCGGTCGCACGGACGCACCCCGCTCTCTGAGCCGTCGGATCAAGTCCAGGCTTTTATAGGCCGCGATCCCGCCTGAAATGATGAGGAGGATGCGTTTGCCGCTGAGAACCATGGCTTTTCCCATCGATTATCTGATTGCATCAAACCCTAAGCCTTTGGGGAATAATAAGCAATCGGCACCGGAAGCGCGTTGGTCGCAGTGACAATGCTGCCCTCTTGTGGCATGGAGCGAAGCATGGGGACCATGCGAAGCATCTTGCGGGATCGGGTATCGGCCAGCGCCGTCGCGCTGCTGGTCGCCTGTCTATTCCTGATCCAAGGACTGCTGAGCGGCACTGTGCAGGGTTCCATGGCGTCCGCCGTCGATCCCTTCGCAATCATCTGCTCTTCAAGCGGACACGGTTCCATCGACGATGCCGGACATGGCAACTTGCCGGCCAAGAAGGCGCCCGAGTGGCCGTGCGGCACGCTCTGCCGTCTGGCATCGGCTGCCATGCCGGCAGTTCTCGCCGCGCAGGCGGCGGTCCTCTACGTCGTAGTCGAAACTGCAATCGACGCAGCGATCCGAACCGATGCTGACGTTTTGCCCGCTTTACGCGGGCGGATCGCTGAACCGCGAGCACCTCCCATTACCGCCTGACGTCATCGCTCGACCTCGCGCGCGTCACGCCGAGGTTCGATTTTCTTACGTTGGGAGTCCTCCATGTCCGATCTTACCATCGGTCGCGAGAGCGTCAGCGCCTCCGCGCGCTCCGCCTCCGACCTCTATCGCGCCGTCTGGCGCTGGCATTTTTACGCAGGCCTTCTTGTCCTGCCCTTCATGATCACGCTGGCGATCACCGGCGGCCTCTACCTGTTCAAGGATGAGATTGACGCGGTGATCCATTCCGAACTCAAGCGCGTCGAAGTGCAGCAAGGCGCAAACCGCGCGGCACCTTCCACGATGGTGGCTGCTGCCCTTGCTGTTTACCCCGGAATTGCAGTCAAGTTTACCGACCCTGCCACGCCCGATGCCTCTGCCGAAGTCACCATCGGCACCGAGGCGGAAGGCAAACTTGCCGTCTACGTCAATCCGTATACCGCTAAGGTGCTGGGCGCGTTGCCGGATCGCGGCACTGTCATGTGGACGATCCGCTACCTCCACAGCCTCAAATATTTCGGCAACTACGCGCGTATGCTGATCGAGATCGCCGCCGGATGGTCGATCCTGTTGGTTGCCACCGGCGTCTACCTCTGGTGGCCACGCCTACAGACAGGCGGTGTTCTCTCCGTTCGCGGCACCCCTAAGCGGCGGGTCTTCTGGCGGGACACTCATGCGGTCACCGGTATCTTCGTCGGCTTCTTCATCGTCTTCCTGGCCATCACAGGCATGCCTTGGTCGGGGGTCTGGGGCGGCAAGGTCAACGAATGGGCCAATGGCAACAACTTCGGCTATCCCGCGGGCGTGCGGGTTGCCGTACCTATGTCCGACGAGCATCTCGACCACGTCGCCAAGACATCCTGGTCGCTGGAGCAGTCGCAAGTACCGCACTCGTCAGGGCACGCCCATCATGCACAGGCGATTGGCCTCGATGACACCGTAGCCACCTTTGATCGTCTTGGCCTGCATCGGGGTTACGCCGTCAACATACCAACCACAGCGGATGGGGTGTTTACCGGATCGGTCTATCCCGACGATCTTTCCAAGCAGCGGGTCGTGCATCTCGACCAATATTCCGGGACGCCGCTGATCGACATGAGCTATGCCGACTACGGTCCGCTCGGCAAATCGCTCGAATGGGGCATCAACACTCATCTCGGTCAGCAGTTCGGGCTTGCGAACCAACTGGTGCTGCTTGCCGCTTGCGCGGCGATCATCCTGCTTGCGGTTTCGGCGGCCGTCATGTGGTGGAAGCGACGCCCAGCGGGCTCGCTCGGCGTCCCGCCGATGCCTGCTGACAAGCGTGTTGTCCGCGGCCTGATCGCGATGCTCGCTGTTTGCGGAGTGTTCTTCCCGCTCGTTGGCCTGTCGCTGGTCGTCATGCTGGCAGCGGACTGGGTCTATATCAGGAGCAGGACGAAGCGTTCGGCGTAAGTGCGGGCCGCGATCCGGTGCTTCTCCTCCCCGCCGTGTCGTCCTCATGATGCCGGCTGATGAACACGGAAAGGCCGCGGAGGAGAGGGGTCCGCGGCCTTCTCAGGCATCCTCTGATGGGTCTCGGTCCTCAGAGGTTACTCATCCCGCCATCGATAACGAGCTCACTGCCGACGATGTAGGGAGCCTCGTCGGAGGCGAGGAAGATGATGGTTTTGGCGACTTCGCCGGCATCGCCGAACCGGCCGACCGGGATCTGTGCCGCCCTTGCCTTGGTGTCGGTTTCCGACATGCCGAGCTTGCCGTAGAGCGGTGTCGCGATGGGCCCGGGGCTGACGGCGTTGACGCGAATGCCGCGGCCGATCAGTTCACCGGAGAGCGTCTTTGCAAGCGTCAGCAGCGCGCCCTTGGTCAGGGCGTAGACGCTCGAATTCGGCATGCCGATATGGGCATTGATCGACGTGTTGAGAACGATCGAAGCCTGCTTCGAAAACAGCGGCAGAAGGGCCTGGATCAGAAAGAAAGGTCCCTTGACGTTGATCGCGACCGACCTGTCGAAGGCTTCCTCGCTCCATTGTTCGAGCGCACCGAACTCCGCCACGCCGGCGTTGACGAAAAGAATGTCGAGATGCCCGAAGCTCTCCTTGATCGCGCCGGCGACGACCTTCTGGCCGGCTGCGTTGCCGGCATCCGCCTGGATGACCAACGCCTTGTCGCCAAATTCGGCACGGGCCGCCGCGACGCTCTTTTCGCTGCTGCCGGTGATGGCAACGCGAGCGCCTTCGGCGATGAATTGACGGGCGGTTTCGAGGCCGATGCCGCTGGTGCCGCCGGTGATCAGGGCTGTCTTGTTCTGTAAGCGTGCCATTGTCGTGAGTTCCTGTGTTCCCGTTGGGCGAGCGCCCGTTGCTGCCTTGGATGATGTGATGAAAATGCCGTCGCGATAATCCGCTCTTTTCCGGAAAGCTTGTCCAGTCAGAGCGGATAGTCGAACGCAGGATCAGGTCCGGGTGATCGATGCGCCACCATCGACCAACGAGGCCGTACCGGTGACGAAGCTCGAGTCGTCGGATGCGAGGTAGAGTACGGAGCGCGCAAGTTCCTCAGGCGCTGCGACACGCTTCAGCGCATGCAGGTTGGTGATGAAGCTCTGCTTGCCCTCAGTGTCGTTCATCTCGCGATACATGTCGGTATCGACCGCACCCGGCAGAACCGCGTTTACGCGCACGTTCTTCGGGCCGAATTCGGCGGCGAGCGCCTGCGTCAGGCCAATAAGGCCGGATTTGCTGGCGGCATAAGCGGCAACGCCGGGAAAGGCGAAGCTGTAGCCGACGAAAGTCGAGGTGAAGATGACGGATCCGCCGCCATCCTTTTCCATCTGCGCGATCTGATGCTTGGCAGCCAGGAAGGAGGCCGTCAGGTTGATCGTCAGCGCTTCGGTGAAACCGGCCTCGGAAACACCGGTGCTCGGGCCGGCTTCGCCAAGGATGCCGGCATTGTTGAAGGCAATGTCGAGCTTACCGTAGCGCTCGACGGCGGTGGCGACCAGCGCCTTGTGATAGTCTTCCAAGCGGACGTCGCCGGCAACTGCAACGGCATATCCGCCGGCTGCCTTGATCTCTGCGACCAGGCTTTCGAGTTCAGCCTGGCGGCGGGCGCCGACGACGACCTTGGCGCCTTCGGCCGCAAAGAGCTTTGCCGTTGCGCGACCGATGCCGGCACTTGCGCCAGTGACGATGGCGACTTTTCCATTCAAGCGGTTCATTGTTGCATCTCCAGTATGGGGGTTGGGATGGCGATTGCCGTCCCTTTCGATGGGCAGAAGATGGCATTTTCTTTTCGTTCGGATTAGTCTCCAAATGGTGGAACTCGAATTCGGATTTGCCGAACGATGATCAGGGTTGAGGGAATAACGTCCTTCGTGGCGATCGTGGAATCCGGCTCGGTCAGCGAGGCTGCCCGACGCCTGCGCCTATCGAAGTCTGTCGTCAGCGAGAGGCTTGCGGAGCTTGAAAAGTCGCTTGGCGGTGTGCTTCTGCATCGCACCACGCGAAAACTCACTTTGACAGAAGACGGCACGGCCTTTCTGGAGCGCGCGACGCGGATCGTTCAGGAAATCGAGGAAGCCACCGCCGAGATGGCGGTGCGCCGAGGCACGTTGTCCGGCCCGCTGCGCATTGCCGCCCCCGTTACCTTCGGGCGCATGCATCTTGGCCCCGCGCTATACCCGTTTCTGGCCGCGCATCCGGAAATCCGACTGGTGCTCGACATCGACGACCGCCGCGTCGATGTCTCCTCGGAAGGGTATGATGCCGTGGTCCGGCACGGTCCGATCGTCGACTCCCGGTTGGTCGTGTGGAAACTCAGTCGCAGCCGTCGGCTTTTGGTCGCGTCACCGGATTATCTCAGCCGCCATGGTGTGCCGAAGACCCTTGCCGATCTCGATGGCCATAAAGGCATCTTCTACACCAACCGGGGCGTTGCGGACTGGCGGTTCCAGACGCCGGATGGAGCCATCGTCGTGCGGGCAAGCCAGGCCGTCGGCATGAACAATGGAGACATGATCCGCGATGCCGCGGCTGCGGGTCTCGGTATCGCGCTTCTGCCAGCCTTCATTGCCGGGCCTGCGATCAGTGCGGGACAGCTGCAGGAGATCGATGTCGGCTACAGGCCGGAAGCCGAGTTCATCTACATGGCGCATCCGGAGGGGCGCAATCCGTCCGCCAAGCTGCGCGCTGTCGCCGACCACCTGCGCAAGACCTTCGGCGATCCGCCCTATTGGGATCCTGCCGGCTGATCAGACGAGGCTCATCATGTTTGCGGCGACGCGCGACCGCTGCGCCTTCAGCATCGCAAGCCCGAGACGCGCCACCAGCGGCGGCCCCTCGATCTGGCGATAGGCGACGCCGTCGAGTGTCAGGTGGGCAATCGAGGCTGGCACAATCGATACGCCGAGATCGGCGGCGACCAGATTGACGACGGATGGGATCTGCGGCGCCTCCTGCGTCACGACAAGCTCGAAACCGGCATCGCGGCAGCCACGCACGATATCATCATAGAGACTGAGGCCAACCGTCCGCGGAAACAGAATGAACGGCTCGCCGGCAAGCGCCGACACGGGCACCTTCTCGTATTTCGCAAGCGGGTGGTGCGCCGGCAAGGCAATCAGCATCGGCTCATCCGCCAGGCGTTTCAGCGTGACGTTCTTCGGATCCTCCAGGCCGGGCCTGATGAAGGCAACGTCGATTTCCTCACGCAGCAGTTTCTCCATCAGCCAGTTGCTGTTCATCTCGGTCAAGGAGAGGCTCACCTCTGGCCACTGCCCGCGAAAGCGACGGATCGTGCCGCTGACCGCCGTGTTGAAGGCTGAGGACGCCGTGAAGCCGAGCGCCAGCCGACCGGTCTCGCCTCGGGTGGCGCGCTGGGCGGCGAGCTTCGCCTTCTCGGCGGCCGCGATGGCAGCGCGACCCTCCGGCAAAAAGGCGCTCCCCGCCTCCGTCAGTTCCGCGCCATGTGGGACGCGATGAAACAGTGCCGCCCCGATCTCGTTTTCAAGATCGCGGATCTGTTGGCTGAGTGGCGGCTGGCCGATGCCGAGTTTTGCTGCGGCGCGGGTGAAATTTCCCTCTTCGGCGACGGCGAGAAAATAGCGGATATGGCGCAACTCCATCGGTATCTCCAAAAGCTATGAAGAATGGTATTTTCATATATTGGACAAATGGCGCGCCGCTGGCTAGATCGAAAGGCGTGAAAGGTTGGTACCCCCAATGCAACGCGCCGCAAACAGCTCGCCAGACGCCTCCGAAACCCATCCCCGTCCGAATCTCCACCTCGTGCGAACGACGGCGGAAATGCAGGAAAAGCAGTTCTTGCTGCGCGGCACGTCACCTTATCGACGTGCCAGCCTCGCCCTCTTCCTATCCGGCTTTGCTACCTTCTCGCTGCTCTATTGCGTGCAGCCACTGATGCCGATCTTTGCCGCGGACTTCGGCGCGAGCCCGGCCGCGAGCTCTCTGTCGTTATCTCTGTCGACCGGCTTTCTCGCCGTCGCGATCTTCTGTGCCGCTGCCGTCTCCGAAAGCTTCGGCCGCCGCAGCCTGATGTTCGCCTCGCTGCTCGGGGCTGCCCTTTGCACGATCGCCTGCGCCTTGGTGCCGAGCTGGCATGCGCTGCTCGTCATCCGCGCGCTTGAAGGGCTGCTGCTTGGCGGCGTGCCGGCCGTGGCGATGGCCTATCTCTCGGAAGAGATCGATCCCCGCGGTCTTGGCGCCTCGATGGGTCTTTACATCGCCGGTAATGCTTTTGGCGGCATGGCAGGCCGCGTCGTCACCGGCACATTGGCTGAGTTCTTCTCATGGCGCATTGCATTGGGTTCGCTTGGCGTGCTCGGCCTTGCCGCGGCAATCGGCTTCTTCCTGCTGCTGCCCGCGTCGCGCAATTTTGCGCCGCGCAAGGGTTTCGATGTCCGCTTTCACGTGAGGGCCTGGGTTGGCCATATAGGCAACCCGGCGCTACCATTGCTCTTCGCCATCGGCTTTCTCGCCATGGGCAGCTTCGTCACCGTCTACAACTACATCGGTTTCCGCCTCGTTCAGCCGCCATACAATCTCAACCAGACGGAACTCGGCCTGATCTTCACGGTCTATCTGTTCGGTATCGCCGCATCCTGGATCGCCGGCCTGCTTGGAGATCGCATCGGCCATTTCATCGTGCTGCCGGCCGGCATTGCGATTGCGGCGGTCGGCGTCGCGGTCACGCTGTCATCCTCGCTGCCGCTGATCGTCTTTGGCATCGTTTTGCTGACATCGGGCTTCTTCGTCGCCCACTCGGTGGCGAGCGCCCTCGTTGGTCGCCTTGCCCGCGGCACCAAGGGGCACGCGTCCGCGCTCTATCTGTTGTCCTACTACATCGGCTCCAGTGTTGCCGGTTCGGTCGGTGGCTATTTCTGGGGTGCCGATGGCTGGAACGCCGTCGTTGCCTTCACGCTGTCGCTGCTGGCGCTTGGCATGGTCGCGGCGCTCACCGCCGCCAAGCTGGCGAAGCGGTAATCTTCGCGAAAAATAATGGGTCGGCTAAACGTTCTTCAAGGTGCGGCGTGGCTGCTGTGACCGCGCCATGCCGCTCCAGAGATACCAGAAGACCGAGATCAGGATGATCACGCCGCCGATGATCGTGGAAAGCGTTGGCGTCTCGGAGAAGGCGAGCCAGACCCAGAGCGGGCCGAGCACGACGTCGAGCAGACCGATCAACCCGGCCTCGCTCGAGGGAATATAGCGGCCGCCGGTCATGAACAGTAGATAGGCGATTCCCGATGTCGTCGACCCGAAGACGGCAAGCACGAGGATCTCCTGCAGGCTCGGTATCGCGTGCGACATCAGTGGCAGGCAGAGCAGCACGCAGAAGCCGGATCCAAGCGCATTGACCGGCGCCAAGCGCAGTGCGGGGTAGCGCCGCGCCGCGACGAGCAGGATGCTGAAGGTCAGCGTCATCAAGAACGCCAGCGCGTTGCCGGCGATGTCCTGGGGCCTCGCGCCGAAACCTGCAACGATCAGAACGCCAACGAAGGCGATCATACTGGCGATGAGCACACGCCTGCTGATCTTCTCCTTCAACCAGACATAAGCGATGGCTGCCGCGACGAACGGGACGGTCGCATAGATCGCCAGCACGTTGGCGACGGTCGTCAGCTTCAGCGCGCCGATGTAGCCATACATCGATATAGCGGCCATGAGACCGAACAGCGGATAGAAAAAGAGCGGTACCTTGCCGGGTTCCGCGCTGATCCGCTTCTTTGCCAGAATGATGATCGTCAGCGCCAGACCGCCAAACAGCGAGCGCCATCCGAGCACGGTCCAGACATCGAGATCGAGCGCGCGGACGAAGAGCCCCGCGGTGCTCCACATGATCGTAGCAATGCTGACGAGGAGCATACCGTAGGTGCGGGGCTGCATGGCGGGTCCGTTCGTTGGAAGGGCAGCGTCGAATCAACACTCGATCTTTATCAGAGGCGCACGACCTGCGATCGATCGGTTGCGCCACGCCATAGCGTAATCGGACAGAAATGTTTCCGAGACAGGTGCCTTAGCGCTATCCGAGCCTAATGTAGGGAACGTCCTTCTTGGCCACCTCGTCGAGCGCCTCGTCATAGCCGGCATCGGCATAGCGCATGACGCCAAGCGCCGTGTCGTTGGTAAGCGCATGGTCGAGCCGCTCGTCGGCAGCGTCGGTGCCATCGGCCACGACGGTGACGCCGCAGCTCGTCATGTAGCCGGCATAGCCGCCGCCGCCGGAATGGACGACGACGAGATCGGCCATCGACGAGCAGAGCATCATCGCGTCGATCAGCGGCCAGTCGGCGATCGCGTCGGAGCCGTCCTTCATCCGCTCGGTCATGATGTTCGGATGCGCCATCGCGCCGGCATCAAGATGATCCCGCGAGAAGGCGACGGGCCCTTTCAGTTCACCGCTTGCTACGAGCTCGTTGACCCGGCGGGCAAGCATCGTGCGTTCACCGTGACCGAGCCAGGCAATACGCGCCGGCAGTCCTTCGAAGGGCACGTGCTCGCGCGCCAACCGGATCCAGTTGGTGATGATCTTGTTGTCTGGGAACATTTCGAGCAGCAGAACGTCGATCCGGGCGATATCACTTTCCGCGCCTGACAGTGCCATCCAGCGGAAAGGGCCGATTGCCCGGGCAAAGAGCGGTCGCAGATAGGCTTCGGTGAAGATCGGAATGTCGAAAGCGTTGGCGACGCCGCCTTCCTTGGCCTGTGTGCGGATAAGGTTGCCATTGTCGAAGACCTCGGAGCCCTTCTTCTGGAAGTCCAGCATGGCAGTGACGTGCTGCACGATCGAAGCTCGGCTTGCCGCCATCAGCTGTCCTTGACCGTCCTCGCGCAGTTCGCGAACCTGCGCAAGGCTCATGCCCTTCGGCACGTAGCCGTAGACGAGGTCGTGCGCGGAGGTCTGGTCGGTGACGATATCCGGCACGATGCCGCGCCGCGCGATCTCGGGATAGATTTCCGCAGCATTGCCGACGAGACCAACCGAAAGCGCCCGCTTGTCCTTCACGGCAGCATCGATCATCGCAAGCGCCGTATCGAGATCCGGCGCGATTTCCTGCAAGTAGCCGATCTCCTGGCGCTTCTTCGCGCGCTCGGGATCGATGTCGACGCAGAGGATGGCGGCCCCCGCCATGCGGCCGGCGAGCGGCTGCGCGCCGCCCATTCCGCCGAGCCCCGCCGTCAGCACGAAGCGTCCGAAGAGATCACCGCCGAACCGGCGCTCGGCAATGCGCATGAAGATTTCATAGGTGCCCTGGATGACGCCCTGGCTGCCGATATACTGCCACGCGCCAGCCGTCAGCCCACCCCAGCAGATCAGCCCCTTGCGCTGCAGCTCGTAGAAGACCTCGGCCTTCGCCCATTGCCCGACGATGTTGCAGTTCGCCATGATGACAAGCGGCGCCTTCGGATGCGTCTTCACGAGGCCGATCGGCTTGCCGGACTGGATCAGCAGCGTCTGGTCCTCGTCCATTTCGGTCAGTGCCTTGACGATGCCCTTGTGCGCCGCCCAGTTGCGCGCTGCCTTGCCGAGCGCGGCATAGACGATGAGATTGTCCGGATCCTCACCGACGGAGAGAACGTTCTCCAGGAGCCGCAGCAGCGCCTCCTGCCGCCAACCCTTGGCGCGCAGCTCCGGCCCGCCCGGTATCGGAAATTTCGGGTGACGTGGATTGGGCTTCGGCATCTTGGTCGTTCCTCTATCTCTGTCTTTTTTGGGTCTCTTGGGCCCAAGCTCCGTTCACTTGGCGGGCAGTGAGCGCACAAAGGCCGTCGCGGTCTCCAGGAGGCGGCGCCGCAAATCGTCATCGCCGTAAATCTCCGCGCCGACCCGGATCCAGCCGTGCATGGCGCGACCGCCGGAAAGCATCTGCACCGCGCCGGGCAAATCGAGCGCCCAGCCGTCATTGCCTTTGCCGAGGCGGACCAGCATGCCGTCTTGTCGGGCGCCGCAAAGGAGATTGCCGTCGAGCAGAAAGGCCAAACCACCGAACATCGGCTTCTCGCTGAGACCGGACATAGTACCCAGCTCTTCCCTCAGCAATTCCTCGAGGCCGACGTCCCGCGCCATGCGATCAGGCCTTTGCCGCGAGCGCGTAGCGGGCAAGCTCGATCCCCATCGCCTTCTCCACCGGGGGATAGACGGTCGGGTCGAGAACGCTTGCCGACAGCGGAATGATGCTCATCGGCACATGCAGGATGAAGACATGCATCCCACCCTTCAACTGACCGACGCTCAGCGGCTCGCCCTCGGGCGAGAGCGTTGTGATAACCGAGGGGAAGGTGGCGATCCGTTTGCCCTCGATGTCGTCGACGGCCATGTATTCGTTCATCACATGCATGGTCACCGCCTTGTCGCCGGAGCCGACGACGATCGTGCCGATGTCGAAGGCCTCCTTGGTATAGACGACGTCCTTCTTGGTGATGATGCCTTCGGCCAGGATGTGCCCGCCTGTTGTCTTGCAGATGGCATCGATCACGGCTGAACCGCCGTTCTTCTCGGCCGCAATGATCGCCTCGCCCAGCGCCAACGCCATCGAGATGCCGCCAAGTGCTGCGTGGGTACGCACATAAGAGGCGCGCAGCGGATTGCGGCAGCTGGCGATGAAGCCGCCCGACTGGTCGGAAGCCGCCCGCAGGATCGGCGAGATCTTCGCCGTCGCCCCCTTCACGACAAGCTCGATGTATCGGCTTTCGGCGCGGTTTCCGCCGACCGCCGTCTGGATCATCTGCTCGGGCGAGCCCGCCATGCCGATCGAGCCCATGTCGCCGGTCGGATGCGCGCGGATATCGCCGACGGCATCGACGACTTTTGTTCCGAGAATGGCGGAGGGCAGCCAGCCGTTCAACGTCGACGACTTGCCGTTCTGGCCGATGATCAGGCCGGACAGTTTTTCGCCGAGTTCGTCCTGCAGCAGCTGCACCGCCTTCACATAGTCGATGCCCTGCATCTCCCAGGGTGTCGTGGAAGCCGGCGCGCCGATCGCGGCGGCCGTCGCGATCCAGTCGTCGTCCTTCAGCTCGTCGATCGACACAAGTTCCGGCTTGCCGACGTTGACCGCTGCATAGCCGAGCATGCGTCCGTGATCCGCCCAGCCGCCGCCGCCGGCGGCATAGACCGACCCGCCCTTGACCGCTGCTTCGACGTCCTTCTCAACGAGTATGCGTCCCATCAGGCATTCTCCTGCTTCAAGCTCTTGTCCATGTCCATGACGGCTTCGAAAAGCACGGCCGCCCCAAGCGCGATGTCGTCGTTCTCGGCCCACTCGTCAGCGGAGTGGCTGCGCCCCTCCTTGCAGGGTACGAAGATCATCGCGGCGGGCGCCACCTTGGCAATCCAGGCCATGTCGTGACCGGCGCCCGATGCCATTCGCCGGTGCCTGGCGCCGACGGTTTCGCAAGCCCTTTCGAGCGTCTTCAATAGCCCGGCATCGCTCGGCGTCGGATAGTTGTCGGAGACGCGCATCGGGCTTTTGATGGACGCTCCGTAAGCGATGGCTAACTTTATGACATGTTCGTCCAGCCACTCGCAGAAGGCCTCCATGTCGTTGCGAATCTCGGCGCGCCCATCGATCAGCAGGACGACCTTCGAGGGAACGACGTTGGCGGCATTCGGCTCGATCCGGAACTCGCCGACCGTCGCCGCAAAATGCCCCGGCGTCTTCGCCCGGGCGGCTGCGGCATTGCGGATATCGAGGACGAGTTGTGCGGCGGCGACCAGCGCATCCGAGCGGCTATCCATCGGCGTCGTGCCGGCATGGTCGGCGCGGCCTTCGACGATGATCTCAATGCGGGTGATCCCGGCGATCGCCGTGACGATGCCGATATCGTTCTTCTCGTCGTTCTCAAGGACCGGACCCTGCTCGATATGCAGTTCGAGAAAGCCCGAAATATCGGGCCTGTTTTGCTGCTGCAGCACGCCCGGGCGCCCGCCGACCTCGGCAATGGCCTCGGCGAGGTTGCGTCCTTCCGTCGCGCGCGAAAGCCAGGCTTCCGGCAGTTGCCCGGTCATGCCTCGGCTGCCGATACAGGAAACGCCGAAGATGCTGACCTCCTCCGCAAGGAAGTCGACGATCTCCAGGTCGTGATCGAGCTCGATGCCCCGATCGCTGAGTGCACGCGCGACCTCAATCGCCGCCACCACGCCGGCAATGCCGTCGAAACGCCCGCCATCCGGCACGGTGTCTGAATGCGAACCGAGCATGATCGTGCCGCGCCCGTCGATGGCGCCCCGCCGCTTGCCGATCAGATTGCCGGCGGCATCGATCCGGGTCTCGAGGCCAGCCGCTCGCATGCGCGCTTCGATATAGGCGCGCCCCTCGAGAAAGAGCGGCGAGAAGGCACGGCGGGTCCAGGGATGGCCGGGTTCAGTGATTCCCGCTAGGGCGTCGATATCCTCGGCGATACGACCTGCGTTGACCGGCAGGTTTCTGGTCATTCTGCGGCTCCCGCGATCACCTGCCTCGGCAGCGGATGGACAAATCGCCCGGTCCCCGGTTCAGCCAGCACCGTCGCGCCATCGGTGATCTTCTCCCCGCGCAGATAGGTCGCGGCGACCGTCCAGGGAAGGCGGATGCCGTTATAAGGGCTCCAGCCGACCACGTTGTTGCCGCTCGCAGCTGCGTCATAGACCGTTTCGCGCGGCTCAAGCACGACGATATCGGCATCCTTGCCTGGCGTGAGCGCTCCCTTCACGTGGTCGAGGCGGAAATGCTTTGCCGGGTTCTCTGCCATCAGCTTGGCCGCCCAGGTCAGCGGGATACCGCGCTCGGCGGCACCCTTGATGAAGAGCGGCACCATCACCTCGAGCCCGGGCACACCGGACGCGTTCGCCAGCATGTCAGGATTGGTCTTGCGATTTTCGGCCCAGCTGACGTGATCCGTCGAAACCAGCCAGACATTGCCCTCGGCAACCCTGCGCCACAGCGCCTCGACCTCGGCACGCGGCCGGATCGGCGGATTGATCTTCGCCTTGCCGCCGAGGCGTTTGACGTCGTTTTCCTCGTCCAGCGTCAGATAGTGAATGCAGCATTCCACCGTCGCCTCGAAACCGTCACGGCGATAGGCGCGCGCGATGTCATAGCCGCGTCCGAGCGAGCAATGGACCACATGCGAGGGGCATCCCGTATTGGCGCCGGTTTCAAAGATGGTGTGCATTGCCAGCAGTTCGGTGATCGGCGGCCGCGACAGCCCATGCGCCCGCCAATCGGTGATCCCGCTTGCTTTCACGCGCTCCATGTAGGTGCGGACGGCCTCGTCATCCTCGTTGTGGACGCCGGCGGTCAGCCCGGTCGGCGCAATTGCGGCAAAGCATTCGTCCAACAGGGCAGGGGGAATGCGCGGAAAACGTTTCGGATCCGTGCCAAACGTCGAGAACTTGAAGGCGGCAACGCCGGCATCCACCATTTCGGCGACCCGCTTGGCGCCTTCCTCGGGATCCACGGTGCCGTAGAGCGCAAAATCGACCCGCGCCTGCGGGCCGGCAGAGGCGATCTTCTTCTTTACCGCTTCCGCCGAACAGACAAGATTGCCTTCATCATAGGGCATGTCGACGATCGTCGTCACGCCGCCGGCAGCAGCCGAGCGCGTCGACCAGATGAAATCCTCCTGGTTCTTCTGCGACAGAGAGTGAACTTGGGCGTCGATTGCTCCGGGCAGGATCAATGCCTTGCCGAGGAGATTGCGTTCGCGGGCGGCAGGCGGTACGCCGAGGCCGATTTCCGCAATCTTGCCATCGCGGACGGCAACGTAGCCGGCTTCCAGAATGCGCTCCGGCAAAACGACCGTGCCTTGCAGAACGAGATCGAAATCAGCCATGCCGCTTGCTCCGTGGCGAATATTGAAGGATCAGATGGCGACCGGTTCCTGGGTCAGGCGCTGCTCGATGCGCGCCAGCGAGCCGAGCGCAAAGAAATCGTCGAAGGATGCGATAGGCACCTCTTCGATCAGCTTGGACATGAAGGCGTCGGAGCCGAATTCTTCCTCGATCGCTTCCACCTCGGCAGAAAGTGGCCGGTCGACCGTATAAAAGTCCGCATGCTTGCGAACGACGTCATAGAGCATTCCGCCGACACCTTTCGGCTTGTCGCCGAGGATGTCCACGGCCTGTGCGGAAAGCAGCGCCTCGAGAGCGGCGAGGCGCATCAGTGCCCGCATCTGACGCTCGAAACGCTCGATCACCAGCGGCAGGAACGCGGCCTCGTCCTCAAGCCCGGCTGCGACCACCAGCGACTGCGCGGAAACCGGGTTCGACATCGACAGCACGCGGGAGAAGATTTCGCCGGCCAGCTTGATAATCGGGCCGAAACCGGTGGCGATACGGCCGGGCGGCACGAGATTGACCGGCAGGTCGCGGCGCTGGCCGTTGCCGAGCAGGACGCAGCGGTTGAAGGCATTGCGGGCCGCGTGCGCCATGCAGAGAGCAGCCGATTCGAGAAGGATCGTCACGTCGAGCGGTAGCGACCCGCCCGAGGTCATCACCCGCCCCTCGACGACGACGGGGTTGTCGTCGGAGCGTCCGGTGGCGGCCAAAATCTTGTGGCCCGTCGTCAGCAGGTTCTCGATCACCGCCCCGAAGACCTGCGCGATCATGCGCAAGCTCAACGGGTCCTGGACGTGGGTCTTGACTGGCCATTGCCAGGCGTCCGACGCATTGCAGAGCCAGGAGCCGATCAGGGCCTCCCGGGAGGTGCCGACATGGCGGACGGAAAGCCACGGGTCGCGGGAGGCGCCGAGCGCGCCTGACGCCATCATCCCCGAGGCCAGCAGCACGCGTATGGAGGCCGCGGCGCTGCGGGTCGCGTCCGCCGCCGCGGCAAAGCTCACCGCGTTGACGCTGAGCGACGCCAGGCTGTCGCGCGGAGCCATGGTGAAGGGCTTCATGCCGGCCGCGGCGAAGGCATCGGCCGCCTGCATGCGCTTGCCACGGTAAATCGCTTCCCCGACGCCGGTCAGCACGGCGCCGATCTGGCCCATGAGACCGATGTCGGCGCAACCAATGGAGCCGGTGCGGCGGACGACCGGGATGATGTCGGCCTCCAGCATGCGCATATAGGCATCGACGAGTTCACGCGTGCAGCCGACCTGTCCCGTCAATGCGGTGTTGATGCGAATGGCCATGGCGTTGCGCACCACGGAGCTCGAAAACGGTGTCCCGGTGCCGAAGTGATGCGCACGTACCAGCCCGAGATTGAAAGCGTCTAGGTCCTCCGGAGACCACTCGACATCCTTCATGGCGCCGACGCCGGTGGTCGCCCCGTAGACGGGCATCCCGGCCTTGATCGCGTCCTCAACGATCCCGCGGGCAATCTCGATGCGGGCCATTCCGGTCGCGGAAGCTGACAGCGCCACCTTGCCCGATCCGACCCTCACCATCTCAGCAAAGCTGAGCGGTTGCCCGGAAAGTTCGATGCGGGGGCGTTCATGCTTCATCTGCCATATCTCCTTGAAAAGTGAGAGTATGCGACGGCGCTACTGAATGGGATATCCCAAATATCGAACACAGCATGCATTGCGATGGATCAGGTGATCACCCAGGCTATATAGAGAAGAGCAAGAGCGATAATCCAGAGGGCGGCCCGACCAGAGCGATTGTGGCGCGCCTCGGATTTGCCGATCGCCTCGGCCGTTTCCGCGTCGAACCGCAATCCATTCTCGCTCATCTGTAGCAGCTGATGGTGAAACTTCTCGGTCTTGGCGGCAATCTCCGGCGCCGCTTCGGCAAGCTTCACAGCCGCCTTCAGCCCGTCCTTGAGATCGGTGACGATGCGCTTCGGACCGAGATTGTTGCGGATCCAATCGCCGACGACGGGTTCGGACGCCTTCCACATGTTGAAGCGTGGATTGAGCATGCGCGACACGCCTTCGACAACGACCATGGTCTTCTGCAGCATGACCAGTTCCGGCCGCGTCGCCATGTCGAAGAGTTCAGTCACCTCGAATAGCAGCGTCAGCAGCTTGCCCATCGAGATCGTCTCGGCAGGCTGGCCATGAATCGGCTCGCCGATCGCGCGGATCGCCTGCGCGAAGCTCTCGACATTGTGGTGGCCCGGCACGTAGCCGGCTTCGAAGTGGACCTCCGCGACCCGGATATAGTCGCGGGTGATGAAGCCGAAGAGAATTTCGGCGAGGAAGCGGCGTTCTTTTTTCCCCAGGCGTCCGACGATCCCCATGTCAACGGCGACGATATCGCCGTGTTCGTCGACAAAGAGGTTACCGGGATGCATGTCGGCGTGGAAGAAGCCGTCGCGCAGCGTGTGGCGGAGGAACGACTGGATCAACGTGTCCGCGAGCAGGTTGAGATCGTGGCCGGCGGCGCGCAGGCCCTCGACATCCGACATCTTCACGCCGTCGATCCACTCCATTGTGATCACGTCGCGGCCGGTGCGCTCCCAATCCACCTTCGGCACACGGAAGCCCGGGTCCTTCTCGGTGTTTTCAGCAATCTCGGAAAGGGCCGCGGCCTCCAGCCGCAAGTCCATTTCGACCTTGGTGGTCTGCTCCAGTGTCTTCGTGACCTCCACCGGCCTCAGGCGCCGGCTAGAAGGCATGAAGCGCTCCTGCATGTGAGCGACGAGGTACATCGCCTCGATATCATGCGTGAACCGCTGGCGCACGCCGGGGCGGACGACCTTGACCGCAACCTTCTTGCGTCCGGCAGGCGTATCGACCTCGGCGGGGTGCACCTGGGCAATCGAAGCCGCTGCAATCGGCTCATCGAAGCTCGCATAAAGCTCCTCGATCGGGCGGCCGAGAGACCCGGCGATGCTCGCCTTGGCCGCTGCGAGCGGAAAGAATGCCATGCGGTCCTGAAGCTGCGACAGATCGTCGGCAAACTCGACGCCGACGACATCCGGACGCGTCGCCAGGAACTGGCCGATCTTCACGTAGGAGGGGCCGAGCCGCTCCACCGCCTGCGCCAGCCGGTCGCTGCGCTTCTTCGATTTCGAACGATTGCGCGCGAACAAGCCGACAAACGACTTGGCGATGCCGACGGACGGCGGAAGATCTTCCGACGGCAGGGCCGAAATTACACCTTCGCGCACCAGAATCCAGCCGACGCGAGAGAGCCGGAAATATGCCCCCAGAGTGCTCATGCCGGATTGCCTGCCTGCGAAAGCCAGCGGGTGAACGATGTGCCCTCAACCATGCGTCAGAGCTTCCAGCCGGAATGAAGGGCTGCGATGCCGCCGGTATAATTCGTGAAGCTCACGCGCGAGAAGCCGGCATTGCGGATCATCTCGGCGAAGTTCTCCTGGTTGGGGAACTTACGGATGGATTCGACGAGATACTGATAGGGCTCGGCCTCGCCGGTGATCGCCTTGCCGAACTTCGGAATGGCGTTGAACGACCAGCTGTCATAGACGCGGTCGAGCAGTGGCATGTCCACTTCGGAGAATTCGAGCACGAGCAGCCGGCCGCCGCGCTTCAGCACGCGATGGGCTTCGCTGAGCGCCACGTCGATGCGCGGCACGTTGCGGATGCCGAAGGCAATCGTATAGGCGTCGAAGCTGTTTGCTTCGAACGGCAAGTCCTCGGCGTTGGCCTCGACGAAAGTCAGGTTGTCGGAGAGCTTCTTGTTGGCGGCGCGTTCGGCTCCGACGGCGAGCATCGAGCCGTTGATGTCGAGCACGGTTGCATGGGCCTGCCGGTTCGAGGCCTCGACGATGCGAAACGCGATATCGCCGGTGCCGCCGGCAACGTCGAGAACCTTGTAGCCGGGTTCCTTGCGCGGATTGAGGGCTGAGATCATCGCATCCTTCCAGACGCGGTGCATGCCGACCGACATGACGTCGTTCATGATGTCGTAGCGCTTGGCGACCTTATGGAAGACCTCGTTGACGAGGCCCTGCTTTTCACCATCCGCCACTTCGCGGAAGCCGTAGGATGTTTCCATGCCGCCTTCGGCGGAGGTACGGCTTTCTGACATCGAAATACTCCATCTATCTGAAATCGGCGCGGCGACCATAGCGAACGGACCCGCGCAGCGCTATCTGTGGGCCACGGTCAAAGCTGCGGCACCTTGGCGCTATAGCGCACAACGCCCGTGGTTGAAACATGTTAGATATAGATGGGTTAAGATGCCGGAATTGCCAGAAGTCGAAACCGTCAGACGCGGGCTTGCCCCCACCATGGAAGGCGCGCGGATCGCCCGCCTGGAACTGCGCCGCAAGGACCTGCGGTTTCCCTTTCCGGACGGTTTGGAGGCGCGGGCAACCGGTCGCGAAATCGTCGCGCTCGGTCGCCGCGCCAAATATCTGCTGATCGATCTCGATGACGGCACGACGATCATCTCGCATCTCGGCATGTCAGGTTCCTTCCGCATCGAGGCAGGACCGCTATCCGATGCTCCCGGCGAGTTTCATCATGCCCGTTCGAAGGATGAAAAGCACGACCACGCGATCTTCCACCTGGAAGGACCGAATGGCATCAGCCGCGTCATCTATAATGACCCGCGCCGCTTCGGCTTCATGGATATGGCGCAGCGCTCCGAGCTTGATCTCAATCCCTTCCTCTTCGGCCTCGGGCCGGAGCCGACCGGCAACGAACTCAGCGCTGCCTATCTGGCGGAACGATTCATGGGCAAGGCGCAGCCGCTGAAGAGCGCGCTGCTCGATCAAAAGAATATTGCCGGGCTCGGCAATATCTATGTCTGCGAGGCGCTGTGGCGCGCGCATTTGCGCCCCACCCGGGCAGCGGCGACTGTCGTCACCAAGACCGGTAAGCCGAGCAAGCAGATGGACCTCCTCGTTGCGTCGATCCGCGACGTCATCGCCGACGCCATCAAGGCGGGGGGCTCGTCCCTGCGGGATCATATCCAGACGGATGGGTCTCTCGGGTATTTCCAGCACTCTTTCTCGGTCTATGATCGCGAAAGTCTACCTTGCCGCACGCCCGGTTGCGGCGGTACGGTCGCGCGCATCGTTCAGGCGGGGCGCTCGACCTTCTACTGCCCTGACTGCCAAAAATAACGGGAGGATTGTCCATGGCCTACGAAACGCTGATCGTCGAAACTCGCGGGGCGGTAGGGCTCATCACATTGAATCGCCCGCAGGCGCTGAACGCGCTGAATTCGACAGTGCTGAAGGAGCTTCTACAGGTTCATGAAGCCTTCCAGGCCGACGACGCTATTGGTGCGATCGTTTTGACTGGCTCCGAGCGCGCATTCGCCGCCGGTGCCGACATCAAGGAAATGCAGCCTCTCGGCTATGTCGATGTCTATAGCCGCGATCTGATGAGCGGCTGGGACGACGTTGCCAAGGTGCGCAAGCCTGTCATCGCTGCCGTCAGCGGCTTTGCGCTTGGCGGTGGCTGCGAACTCGCGATGATGTGTGACATCATCATCGCTTCGGAGACTGCCAAGTTCGGCCAACCCGAGATCACCCTCGGCGTCATCCCCGGCATGGGCGGCTCTCAGCGGCTGACGCGCGCCGTCGGCAGATATAAGGCCATGGATCTGATCCTCACCGGCCGGATGATGGATGCCGCCGAAGCGGAGCGCGCAGGACTCGTTTCACGTGTGGTGGCGCCCGAGCGCCTGTTGGACGAGGCGCTGGAGGCGGCCGCCAGGATTGCCTCGCTGTCGCGTCCTTCCGTTCTGATGGCCAAGGAAGCGGTCAACCGCGCCTTGGAGACGACCCTGGACGAAGGTCTGCGCTTCGAGCGCCGGCTTTTCCATAGCCTGTTTTCCACCGAAGACCAGAAAGAGGGGATGACGGCCTTCATCGAAAAGCGTAAGCCTGCCTTTAAGAACCGCTGAGCCTTGGAGAAAGGCGGCGTTTCCTTGAAAATGCGCGTTGACGTGGGTCGGCTTTAGGGTTATATGCCCGCCCACGGTTCGGGAAGCCACTCCGGTTTTCCGATTATGCTCCCGCATTGCTGTATGAAGTGGCCGCAAGGCCCGCGGTGATGACGGAGTTTGTTCGAATTCTTAGAGAGGCATCCATGGCCAATACAACTTCGGCGAAAAAAGCGACCCGCAAGATCGCCCGCCGTACCGACGTCAATAAGGCTCGTCGCTCGCGCGTTCGTACTTTCGTTCGCAAGGTCGAAGAGGCAATCGCATCTGGTGATGCTGCCAAGGCTAAGGAAGCTTTCCTGGCCGCGCAGCCGGAACTGGCTCGCGCCGCAAGCAAGGGCGTTGTGCACGCCAACACGGCTTCCCGTAAGGTTTCGCGCCTGGCAGCTCGTGTGAAGGCTCTGTCGGTTTCTGCGACCGCATAATCCTTCGTTAATAAACGCAGCATTATGATTAGCCCGGCAACTTTGTCGGGCTTTTTCGATTCCGCCGACTAGCTTCCGTATGGTTAATTCGGCGACGATTTCATGTCGGGCGTGTGACATGAAAAATGCAATGAAAACAAATACTTGTTGTAGGATACTTCAGGTGTGCTCGACTCAGGCCCTACAATCTGCGGTCTGAGCAGAGTCAAGAAGCTTTTTTATTTTTTTCTTTTTATGCGTGTCAAAAATGCCCAGAATCGGAATCCCCTTGATTCAAAAGCGATTCTTTTTTGACATCGATGTGACGCTCAAAAACTGCAGCCGGAGTCAACGGCCCGCTCTTAATTTTGCGTAAAATTCATCGTTGATTCCCGCATTCGATCCTGCCTAAATGCCGATCAACAAGGGGTCCAGACATCACCTGTAAAGGCTTGGTCTGAAACTGCCACGTCGGCAGGGCGATGATCCTGTGCCACTTGTTACGGAGAGTCAAAGTCTTCGGTTTTTCACGCAGTTAGGCATTTTTGACCGCGATGTGGCTGTCGCGGAACGGTGATGTTTTGTGTGTTGGTTGCACGCGTTGCGTGAAGCCGAATTGGGAAGAGAAGTCGTGGCAGGACGATTGGACGCCGGTGTTACGAGGAACGGCATCCAGTCCGAGGGAACGCAGTCGAACCGCATGATGCGGCGCGCACTTTCCCGGGAGCATCTTGCGAGTGGGGCAGTATTTGAGTGAACCGGCAGGCGAGTGGCTCATGAGGGTGCCACTTTCTAGCCATAGCGGGGAAATAATCGGGCGACGAAACAAAGTCGGCCGACGAATGGAAGGCGGCATGATGCAGATGAATACAATGACGGCGGATGTCCTGGAGAGTGGGGACAATGAACCGCAGGCGTTTGGCTCTATTTGCGCCGAGGCGGCAGGGGAAAAGGGAGACATGAAGCATGGTGTACTTTTCGAGCGTGTCAGCGCCCGTCTGAAGGCGCAGGTCGGTCCGGATGTTTATGCAAGCTGGTTTGCACGGCTGAAATTGCATTCGGTTTCAAAGAGCGTCGTGCGCCTGACGGTGCCGACAACTTTCCTGAAGTCCTGGATCAACAATCGGTATCTTGAGCTGATCACCAGCCTGTTCCGGGCCGAAGACTCTGAAATCCTGAAAGTCGAAATTCTTGTTCGCACGGCAACGCGTGGCGTTGGTAAGCCGGCTGAAGAGCCGGTTTCCCCGGAGCCTGTTGCCGCTGCGCAGACGCGCCGCCCTGTGGCGCAGCATGCCGGCCAGATTGCGCAGCAGGCGGTTTCGTCCGCTGCCGCAGCCCGTCCGGCCACCTCCGGCCAGCCGCTCTTCGGCTCGCCTCTGGATTCCCGCTTCACCTTCGACACCTTCGTCGAAGGCAGCTCGAACCGCGTGGCACTTGCCGCCGCCAAGACGATTGCGGAAGCCGGACAGGGCGCTGTCCGTTTCAATCCGCTGTTCGTCCATTCCAGCGTCGGCCTCGGCAAGTCGCATCTTCTGCAGGCGATCGCCAATGCCGCGGTTCAGAACCCGCGCGCACTGCGCGTCGTCTATCTGACGGCAGAGTATTTCATGTGGCGTTTCGCAACCGCGATCCGCGACAATGATGCTCTGACGCTCAAAGACTCGCTGCGCAACATCGACCTTCTGATCATCGACGACATGCAGTTCCTGCAGGGGAAGATGATCCAGCACGAGTTCTGCCACCTGCTGAACATGCTGCTCGACAGCGCCAAGCAGGTCGTGGTCGCTGCCGACCGCGCTCCCTGGGAGTTGGAATCGCTCGATCCACGCGTCCGCTCGCGTTTGCAGGGCGGCGTTGCCATCGAGCTCGATGCGCCGGACTACGAAATGCGCCTCGAAATCCTGAAGCGTCGCCTCGCCGTAGCTCGCGTCGAGGATCCGTCACTGGAAATCCCGGCGGAACTGCTCAACCATGTTGCCCGCAACATCACTGCGAGCGGCCGCGAACTGGAAGGCGCCTTCAACCAGCTGCTCTTCCGTCGCTCCTTCGAGCCGAACCTGACGGTAGAGCGCGTGGACGAGCTTCTTGCCCACCTTGTTGGTTCGGGTGAGCCGCGTCGCGTCCGCATCGAGGATATCCAGCGCATCGTCGCACGGCACTACAACGTGTCGCGCCAGGAGCTGGTCTCGAACCGCCGCACCCGTGTCATCGTCAAGCCGCGCCAGATCGCCATGTATCTGTCGAAGACGCTGACGCCGCGGTCCTTCCCGGAAATCGGCCGTCGCTTCGGCGGTCGCGATCATACGACCGTGTTGCATGCCGTTCGCAAGATCGAGGAGTTGATTGCTGAGGATACGAAGCTCTCGCATGAGATCGAGTTGCTGAAGCGCCTGATCAACGAATAGTCGGGAAACCTTCTGTGCTTTGACGGCCGGGGCATTGCTCCGGCCGTTTTCTTTTGCGCACAATCTTCTGTACGCTGGCTGTGAGGAGCGTGTGCCGCGTGCACAAAAGGGGAGGGAGTTGATGAGTTTCGACAGGATTGCCGTTCTCGGGCTGGGCAAGGTCGGGCGGTTGGCAGCGACGCTCCTGCACGAGGGGGGCTTCGAGGTTCTCGGCATCGATATTCAGGCGCCGACAGAGAGCCTTCCGTTCCAGTGCAGGAGTGGGGACGTTTCCGACCCCACCACCATCGGCGAACTGCTGTCGAGTGTCGAGGCCGTGCTTTCCTGCCTGCCCTATCACCTCAACATCGGCCTGGCGCGCGCTGCCCATCTTGCGGGGATCCATTATTTCGACCTCACGGAAGACGTGCCGACCACAAATTTCATCATCGAACTATCCAAGACCGCGCGCGGGCTGATGGCGCCGCAATGTGGCCTCGCCCCCGGCTTCGTCGGTATTGTCGGATCGAGCCTTGCGGATGGATTCGACAAATGCCGTTCCATTCGCATGCGCGTCGGCGCCCTGCCGCAGCATCCGACCGGTCTCCTCGGCTACGCCTTCAACTGGTCGCCCGAAGGCGTGGTCAATGAGTATTTGAACGACTGCGAAGTGATCGAGGGGGGCATTCGCAAGCTCGTCTCGCCGATGGAATGGCACGAGACGATCTACGTCGAGGGTGTGAAGCTGGAGGCCTTCACGACATCAGGCGGCCTCGGCACCATGTGTGACACCATGCTCGGCAAGGTCGAGAACCTCGACTACAAGACGATGCGCTATCCCGGACACATGGATCTGATGAACTTCTTCTTTCACGAACTCCTGATGCGCGACAGGCGCAAGCTTGCCGGTGAAATCCTCACCAACGCCAAGCCGCCGGTCGAGGACGATGTTGTGTATGTCCACGTGGCAGCGGAGGGCACGGAGAACGGCAACCTGCGCCGCAAGGAGTTTGTGCGCGCCTACTATCCGATCGAGATAGCAGGCGCTCGCCGCACGGCGATTGCCTGGACGACATCGGCCTCGGTGGTTGCCGTGATCGAAATGGTGCGCGAGAACCTGCTGCCGTCCACCGGCTTCCTGCATCAGGAATACATTCCGCTGGAGATGTTCCTCAACACGCCGACCGGCAGTCTTTTCAAGACCGGTGCGCCTGGACGTTAACCCGCCAAGCTAGTCCAGTATGCCCCCTCGAACGGGACCGCAGCGAAACGCTCGTTGATTTCGGCGAGGCCGCCCTCCGGATCGAGATCGCCGAACAGGTCAGGCCTTACCCAGGATGCCACGGCTTCCGCCGCCAGCACATTCAGCGGCACGGCGTTGAAGAAGTTCCACATGCCATGCACATTTCCCTCGCGCACAGCCTTCAGTGGGGCAAGGGCGGGTGCCTGAACGGTTTCCTGGAGCGACCGACGGGCTTCTGCGGGATCGACGCCAGGGCCAATCGAGAAGACGGTGTAGACGCCACCCGGCGAGCCTGTGGCGATATAGACGTCCGGCTCCGCCGCGATGATGTATTCCGCCGTCACCGGCCCGCCCTGCGGCGGTAGGTTCTTGTCCGCGATGTTGCGTCCGCCGGCAAGCGTGATCAACTCGCCGAGGCCGGTCCTGCCGATCGCCCAGCTGCCCCGTGTTGCGCTCGGGAAGGCGTCCATCAGCACCAGCGGCGCATCCTCGCCTCTCCCTGCCGACTCTGCCTTGATGCGCTGCACCCGCTTTTCGAAGAACTGCGCATAATCTTCCGCTTGCCGATCGCATTCCAGAACGCGGCCGAGGAGGCGAATGTCTCGCGGGGTGTTCTTCAGTGGATCGAGATTGAAATCGACGACGATGACAGGCACGCCGATCGATTGGAGATAGTCGATGGCACGTTCGCCTTGTTCGCCATCGGCCTGCCACCTGCCCATGATTGCAAGGTCCGCCTCCAAGGAGAGTGCGGCCTCAAAGTTCATGCCATCCGCCTGCCCATTGCTGACCAGCGGGACCTTGTCGAGGGCCGGAAACTTGCTGCGAAAGGCGTCGTAGATGAACGGATTGTCCGTCTTCATGTCGGTCGCCCAGCCAGCAAGCAGGCTGACCGGATCCGGATGGATCAGCGACAGCGCGAAAAGATTGAATCCCGTTCCGAGGATGATCGACTTCGGCTTCCTTGAAATCGTCACCGTTCGACCGACCGCGTCGGTCACGGTCAGCGGCCAGCGCGTCTCGGCCTTCAAGAGAGCCGGCGCGCAGAGCGTCGTGGACGCGGCGGCGAGAAAGCCACGTCTCGTGATCGTGGAAAGGGTCATTGTACGTTCCTTTGGCTCGGAAGAGCGCAAGGCTTGCCGCAGCTCGGCACGTCGGGCAGCATGTAGCGCAAGCAGCATATCTTCCGCCGGGCGACGCGCTCACCATCCTCCTCGACATATCGGACGCTGCCGCAAAGAGGATTGACGCCGCCATCCGGCAGGCAGCCGCGCACGAACACCGTGAGATCGGGGCCTTCAGCTGGCCGGGTCAATCGCAGCGCATAGTCGAGATAGACAGCGGCATTGTTCCAGCACAGCTTGGCCGAAATACCGCAAGCGTTGAGTTTCGCGACCGCCTCGGGAAGATGTTGCTCCAACAATGGACCTATCGCCCCGAACCCGTCGTCCTCCTCGACCGCGGCATGCCCGCCCCGGTGTGGAACGCCGAACGCCCGTGGCAGCCCGTTCTCCTGCAATGCGATGGTCATCTCATCGAAGGCGATCGGCAGCGCTTGCGCGGCGAGGCGGCGCGCCAGCACGTAGGGGATGGAAAGAGTGGAGAAGTAATATAACGACCACATCGAGACGACGGCGCGCCTGTCGCTGTCTCCACATGCCTCGGCATAACGATCAATCGCCTGCCTGAACCCGCCGTCACCGAAGAAGCGCGGCAGCGGTACCCCGTCCGATAGCTCGGTTGAGAGTACCATCTTCTCGCTGCACCACGCATGCTCGCCGGCGAAAGCCGGCGAGAGAATCGAGGCGCTCTGGCCTCGATCGGCGACATGGTGCTGTGCGCTCGCCATCAGCTCACCATGTGTAGCGCAGGCTGCCGATCACGGCGCGGCCCTGGTCGCGATAGCAGAAGCCCGCCGAGCAGACGGCCTCCCGGCGGTCGAAGAGGTTGGTGGCGTTCACCTGCAGGCTCAGGCCGTCGTATTTCTTGTCCAGCGCCGCGAAATCATAGCTGATGGCGGCGTCGAAGAGGACGCGTGAGCCGTTCTGCGCCGTGTTGGCGTCGCTGGTGTAACTCTTGCCGAGATAACGGGTGCCGAAGCCGATGCCGAGGCCGTAGACCGGGCTGCTCTCCTGGAATGTGTAATTCGCCCAGAGCGAAGCCATGTGCCTCGGAACCGACGAGACGGAATTGCCAACGGTCCCGGTCGTTCCTTCCAGGATCTCGGTATCGGTGTAGGTATAAGACGCGACCAGCGACAGGCCGTTGTCGAGGCTCGTGTTCGCTTCGAGTTCCAAGCCACGGGAGCGAATCTTGCCGCGCTGCACCTGAATGTTCGCCGGTCCTGTCGGCAGGTTCACGACCTCGTAGTAGAGGCTGTTCTTCTGGTCGATATTGAACAGCGCAGCCGTCAGCAGCGTGTTGCTGTTCGGGAGCAGGTACTTGACGCCGATCTCTTCCTGCTCGCTTTCCGTCGGCTTGAAGGGCTGGTCCGTCTCCTGGTTGATACCGGCATTGGGTGCGAAGGCGGTGGAGTAGCTGGCATAAGGTACAATGCCGAAATCGGTCTCGTAGCCCAAGCCGACACGGCCGGAGAATGCCTTGTCCTTTTGCGAGAGGCTGGTCAGAGCGTTCGTGCTGAGGTCGGTATTGTCGGTGTCGGTCGAAACCCAGTCGTAGCGCCCGCCGACGGTGAGTATCCATGCGTCATAGCGGATTTGGTCCTGCAGGTAGGTGCCGACCTGCCATTGATCCTGGATGGTGCGCGTGTCGAAGTCGATCGGTGCAACGGGCGCTCCCGCGGTCGGATTGTTGGTGTCGAGCGGCGGCGACACGCCCCGACCATCGAGCGAACGCCAGCGCAGCTTGGTCAGGTCCAGGCCCGCAAGCACCGTATGGTCGACCGCCCCCGTTTCGAACTTGGCTTCCAATTGATTGTCGATGACGAAGGCCGTCAGCCGCTCGTCGAACGTGCCGGCGCTGCGGTCGAGGAGACTTGGATCGACCGCGTTGGGGGCGTAGGCAAAGGCCCAGTCGGCGTCGATGTTGAGCGTCGATGCGCGGGCGTTCTGGCGGAACACGAAGACGTCGTTCAGCCGGTGCTCGAATTCATAGCCGATGCGCGCCTGGTTCTGGACTGAATCGTTGAAGGCCGGATTGCCTGCGAAAATGTCGGTTACGTTGCCGGCCGGATCATTGTAGTAGGCCGCCGTCCCACCGGTCTTGGTTCGGGAATACTCGCCGAGAATGGTAAGCTTGGTATCCTCGTCCGGCTTCCACATGAAGGCTGGCACGATATAGACGCGGTCGTCGGGAACGCTGACCTGTTCCGTGTTGGCATCGCGGTAGAGGCCAGTCAGGCGATAATAGAAGGGGTCCTCATTGTTAACGGGACCTGAGAGGTCGAACTGGGTCTGATAGCGTTGGTCGGTACCATACTGCAGCTGAACTTCGTGAAAAGCGTCTTCCGTCGGCCGCTTGGTGATGAGGTTGTAGAGACCGCCGGCGCCCGTTGCTCCATACAGCGCTGAGGATGGTCCACGCAGGATTGAGACACCTTCGAGGCCGTAAGGCTCGGTCTTGAAGAGTGACGAACCTGCGCCGGGCTGACGAAGGTTATCGCGGAAGATCCCCGTATAGGTCACGTCGAAGCCGCGTACCGAGAATGAATCGAAGCGCGGATCGAAGCCGTAAGCACCGACACGAGTGCCCGGTGTGTAGGCGACCGTATCGAGCAGGCTCTGCGGATTGCGGTCCCTCAACTGCTGCTCGGTTACGGACGAAATCGACTGAGGAATCTCGATGAACGGCGTGTCGGTCTTCGTGCCTGTCGCGCTGCTCTTGCCGACATAGCCGTCAGCCTGGATCACGCCGCCGCTGCCGCCATTGACGATGATATCTTCAAGAACCGTCGCTCCGTCTTGCTGCCCCGCGGCATCCTGTGCCGCAGCCGGCGCGAGAAGATGGGCGAGCACCACGCCCGTCAAAGCTGATGTGGAAAGGAATCGAGAAGAAAATTGAAGATTATTCATTGGCTTATCACACCGGAAGGCTCATTGCAGAATTTTATCTGGAGTGTAATAGTCAAGAAAAAGCCCGAAGAAAACCCTATTTTATGATTGAAATGCTCCACTTTTTAATCAGCATGACAAATCAGCCACAGTCAGGTCAGGCCTGTGCCTCGGTCAGCAGCCAGCGGCGAAAGGCCGCCGCTGCCGGTCGCTCGAGCGCGGGGCCCGGATAGACGAGGTGGAAGGCAAGGCGGCTTGCGATCCCAAGCGGGAAAGGCGTGATCACCGCACCTTCCTTCAGGTCCCGCTCCAGAAACGAGCGTCGCATCAAGGCAAAGCCGAGCCCGGCCTTCATCGCGTCATAGGCTCCGTTGCCATGCATGAAGATCGGCCCGCGCGACGGATCGACCCCCGTTGCGCCGGCCGCTTCCAGCCAGAGCTGCCAGTCATGGCGATAGACGTCATGGATCAGTTGGAAACCAGCGAGGGCGCCGGGCGACGGATTGCTCCCCAGTTCAGCGGCAAGCTTTGGCGTGCAGACCGGCACGAGTTCGTCATCGACGAGCCGCTCGCTGATCAGGCCGTCATACCCGCCGAGCCCGTGGCGGATTGCGAGGTCGATGCCGTCACGCTGAAAGTCGAGCACGCGGTGCGATGCGCTGATGCGAACGTCGATTTCAGGGTGCATCGCCTCGAAGCGCCCGAGACGCGGCACGAGCCAGTAGGTCGCAAATCCCGCCGTGCAGGTGACGTTGAGGACGGCGCCGCGTCCCCGTGCCGTGATTGCCGCCGTCGCCTCCCGGACCAGACGGAATGCTGCCCTAAGCGTCGAAAAATAATCCGCGCCCTCAACCGTCAAGGCCAGCGCGCGCGTCTTGCGCTCGAAGAGCTTGACGCCAAGCGATGCTTCCAGGTCACGGATCTGCAGGCTGACGGCGCCCGGCGTGACGTTGAGCTCTTTTGCCGCAAGCGTCATGCTGAGGTGTCGCGCGGCGGCTTCGAAGGCCCTAAGTGCTGAAAGAGAGGGAAGATAGTCGCTCATGGTTTAGCTCAGCTATATCATGGATCGAGAAAGACTCGTTTGTCTCCTGCCAGGCATCGCAATAATATCAGCATGAAAGCTGTCGAAAAAGCTGATTTAAGCTGCGCGATGAGCGAGAATTAATCGAGAATGGCCGCGTTCGAGACGCGCAACAATCGGGTGGTGGCAGCCAGCGGCTGGATGTATTCCGGTCAGGCTGACTAGGGAGAAGATAATGCAGCAGAAACAAATGGGCCTTGCCGAGTGGGGAATGCTGCTGGTGTTGTCCCTGTTATGGGGCGGCTCCTTCCTCTTCAACGGTATTCTGGTGAAGACCCTGCCGCCGTTCACGATCGTCGCGGGCCGGGTCCTGATTGCCGCACTTGCGCTGAACCTTATCGTCCGAGCCACCGGCCATGCGATGCCGCGCGACGCTAGGTCCTGGGCTGCGTTCTTCGGCATGGGCATCCTGAACAACATGATCCCCTTCTGCCTCATCGTCTGGGGCCAGACGCACATCGCAAGCGGCCTTGCCTCGATCCTGAATGCCACGACGCCGCTCTTCGGTGTCGTCGTCGCGCATTTCCTGACAGCGGACGAAAAGATGACCGGCAACCGCCTGCTCGGCGTCCTCGTTGGCTTTGCTGGTGTTGCCTACATGATTGGCTTCGACGTGTTGCGTGATCTCGGCTCGAACGTGCTGGCGCAGCTTGCCGTGCTCGGTGCTGCGCTCTCCTACTCCTTCGCCGGGATCTTCGGCCGACGCTTCCGCCAGATGGGCATGGCGCCGCTCATTCCCGCCGCCGGACAGGTTACCGCTTCGACCATCCTGATGCTGCCGATCGCGCTCGTCGTGGATCAACCTTGGACTTTGGCCGCCCCGTCACTCGAGACCTGGATGGCCTTGCTGGGCCTGGCCTTGCTGTCGACGGCGATCGCCTATGTGTTGTTCTTCCGCATCCTGGCAACGGCAGGGGCGACAAACCTCATGCTCGTGACCTTCCTGATCCCGGTCAGCGCCATCCTGCTCGGCGCAGCTATTCTCGGCGAGCAACTGCAAGCCAAGCATCTGATCGGCATGGCGATGATCGCGATCGGCCTTGCGGCGATCGACGGGCGGTTGTTTTCCCTGGGACGAAAGCGGCCGGCCTAGCAGGCGAGGTCGGCTACGACGGAATCGAGGATCAGCATACCCGACGGCGTGCAGCGAAGCCGGGAATTGCCGATCCGCTCGACGAAGCCGTGTTCCAGCAGGAATTCTTCACGCTTTGGGTCGAGATCGCGGCCTGAAAGCTGTTGCCAGCGGGCGAGATCGACACCTTCCTTCAGGCGTAGTCCCATCAACAGCAGTTCGTCCGCCTGCTCCTCGTAGCCGAGTTGTTCCTGATCGAGGATGCCGTGGCCGTCGCGCTCGACGAGATCGAGCCAACTTTCCGGCTTCCGCTCGGTCGCCGTCGCGATCTTCATCGCGCCGCGCGTCAGCCGCCCGTGGGCGCCGGGGCCGATACCGGCATAGTCGCCGTAACGCCAATAGGTGAGGTTGTGGCGGCTCTCCGCGCCGGGGCGCGCGTGGTTGGACACCTCGTAGGCCGGCATTCCTTCGCGAGCCGTGATCTCCTGCGTCGCTTCGTAGAGCAATGCCGATTGATCGCCGTCCGGAACGACAAGCTTGCCCGCCTTGTGAAGGCCGTAGAAGGGCGTGCCTTCCTCGATCGTCAGCTGGTAGAGCGAGAGGTGATCGACCGCGTAGGAGATCGCCTCCTTCAGCTCGCGCTCCCATTCCTCGACAGTCTGGTTCGGGCGAGCATAGATCAGGTCGAAGGACATGCGCGGAAAGATGTCGCGTGCCAGCTTGATCGCCTTCAGCGCGTCGGCAACGTCGTGCAGCCGTCCGAGAAACTTCAGGTCGCGGTCATTCAAGGCTTGGACGCCAAGCGAGACGCGGTTGACCCCGGCGGCGCGATAGCCCCGGAAACGCTCCGCCTCGACGCTGGAGGGGTTCGCCTCCATGGTGATCTCGATACCGTCTGGCATATGCCAATGCTTGGCAATACCATTGAGAATGGCCGAAACCGTCGAAGGGTTCATCAGAGAGGGCGTGCCGCCGCCGAGGAAGACGCTCGTCACCGTCTTCGGCCCGCTCAATTGGCGCACCGTTGCCATTTCCTTCAGGAAGGCCGCAGTGAAGCGCTCCTGATCGACCGGCTGGTGGCGGACATGGCTGTTGAAATCGCAATAGGGGCACTTGGCAGCGCAGAACGGCCAATGCACGTAGACGCCGAAGCCGGGTTCGCCGGTATCGGGCAGAAGAGCGGCATAGCGCATCAGGTCAGGCTGTTCCAAAGTGTCCACGTTTGCCCTTAGGCTTCCAGGCAGGTTTCGACGAAAATCTTGAAGGCGCGGGCGCGGTGCGACAGGGCCTCTGCGTCGCCCGGCTTCCAGCCGTGTTTTTCTTCCCCGCTCATCTCTCCAAAGGTAGTGTCATAGCCCTCGGGTTGAAAGACCGGATCGTAGCCGAAGCCTTGGCTGCCGCGCGGCGGCCAGACGACAGCGCCCTCGACTTCACCGCGGAAGAGCTCCGTATGGCCGTCCGGCCAGGCAAGGCAGAGCACGCTTACGAAGCGGGCGGTACGCTGTTCCGGCTTTGAAGCGCCGGCCTTGTCCAGCGCCGCCTCGACTTTCTCCATCGCCATCGCGAAGTCGCGGGTCCCGTCGGGCTTCTCGGCCCAGTTGGCGGTATAGACGCCAGGATCGCCGCCGAGCGCATCGATGGCGAGGCCGGAATCATCCGACAGCGCCGGAAGTCCAGCGGCTTCCGCAGAAGCGAGCGCCTTGATCTTTGCGTTTTCCTCGAAGGTGGTGCCGGTTTCGTCAGGCTCCACGAAGTTCAATTCAGCCGCCGACTTCGCGGTGAAGCCGAAGGGGCCGATCAGGTCCTGGATTTCCCGGATCTTGCCGGCATTGTGGCTGGCAACGACAATGGTCTTGGTTTCGAGCTTGCGCATAATTGTCCTATTCGAGGCCCCAGATACGGGCTTCAGCGCATTCAAGGCTGTTGCCCGCTGGATCGCGGAAATAGATCGATCGGCCGCCCTGCGGCCAGGTGACTTCGGATTCGATGGCGACACCCTCCGACATCAACCGGGTGGCAATCGCATCGAGATTTTCGCCCGAGACGCGGAAACAGGCGTGTCCCGCACCGCTTGTGCCATGAGGCGGCACCTGCAGCGCGGTCGGTGAGGGCGGCTTGATCGTTTCTTTCGGATTGAAAATCAGCAGCACGCCGGGGCCGCAGCGAAAGAAGACATGCCGGTTGCCGCTCCGCGAGATCTTCGAAAGACCGAGAACGCCTTCATAGAAGGCTTCGACCTTGTCGAGATCCTCAGCATAGAGCGCCGTCTCCAGCATGCCTTCCAGCACGTCGTTCATCCGGCGATCGCCTGCTTTTGCATCGCCACGAGTTCGGCAATGCCCCCCTTGGCGAGCGTCATCAGCGAAGCGAACTCCTCGTCGGTAAAGGGCGTGCCTTCGGCGGTGCCCTGAATTTCGACGATACCGCCAGTGCCGGTCATCACGAAGTTCGCGTCGGTCTCGGCCGAGGAGTCTTCGAGATAGTCGAGGTCAAGGACCGACTGGTTTGCGAAGATGCCACAGGAAATGGCCGCGACATGGTCCTTGAGCACGCGCTCGACCTTGAGCATGTTGCGGCTCTCCATCCATTTCAGGCAGTCGTAGAGCGCAATCCAGGCGCCCGTGATCGAGGCGGTGCGCGTTCCGCCGTCCGCCTGGATGACGTCGCAATCGAGGGTGATCTGGCGCTCGCCGAGCTCCTTGAGGTCGACGACGGCGCGCAGCGAGCGGCCGATCAGGCGCTGGATCTCCTGGGTGCGACCGCCCTGCTTGCCGGCCGCAGCTTCGCGCTTCATGCGATCGCCGGTGGCGCGCGGCAGCATGCCGTATTCGGCCGTAACCCAGCCCTTGCCGGTGTTGCGCAGCCATGCCGGCGGCTTTTCCTCGACGCTCGCCGTGCACAACACATGCGTATCGCCGAACTTCACCAGACAGGAGCCTTCCGCGTGCTTGGAGAAATTGCGCTCGAAAGAGACCTTGCGCATCTGGTCGGTTTTTCTGCCTGAGGGCCGCATACTATTCTCCTAATCATCGTGCCGAAGGCGTGAGCAGGCTTCGGGTAGATCATGCGTGCTATGGTGTTGAGAGCTTCTACGATTGGCAGCGTCCATTTGCAATTTCCCTTTTGCCGCTGCGGAGAGATTGGCTATATTTTGTCGGATCATCGTCAGCACGGGTACGCAAGGTTTCATGGAGTTCAGATCGACGTCGGTTTCAGAGGCAGTGGCTGCGCTGGATGAACGCTCCAAGGAAATCTTTCGCCGCATCGTGGAGGGCTATCTGGAAACGGGCGAACCGCTCGGTTCCCGCAACCTTTCGCGAATCCTGCCGATGTCGCTGTCGCCGGCGTCCGTACGCAATGTGATGAGCGATCTGGAAGAACTCGGCCTCATCTATTCACCGCATGTCAGTTCCGGGCGTCTGCCGACGCAGATCGGCCTGCGCTTCTTCGTCGACGCCTTCATGCAGGTGGGCGATCTCTCGGCCGAGGATCGTGCCAACATCGATCGGCAGGTGCGCGCCGAAAGCCGCGACAATCCGATGGAATTGATGATGAACGAGGCGAGCCGAATGCTCTCGGGCATTTCGCGCGGCGCCGGACTTGTCATCACCTCGAAAAGCGATCCTGTGCTCAAGCATGTCGAGTTCATTCGCCTCGAGCCGACCAAGGCGCTTGCGGTGCTCGTTGGCGATCACGACCAGGTGGAAAACCGCATCATCGAGCTTCCGGCAGGCGTCACATCATCGCAATTGACCGAGGCCGCAAACTTCCTCAACGCGCATATGACCGGCCAGACGCTGCCGGAACTGCGCAATCAGCTGAGCCGACTGAAGGACGATGTCCGCCGCGAACTCGACACGCTGTCGCAGGATCTCGTCGAGCGCGGCATCGCTGTGTGGTCCGGCAGCGCGGACGAAGGCAAACCGGCTCAGCTCATCATTCGCGGCCGCGCCAATTTGCTCGCCGGTCTCGCCGGTGCCGACGATCTCGACCGCCTGCGAATGCTGTTCGACGACCTCGAGAAAAAAGACAGCTTGCTGGAACTCCTCAATCTGGCCGAAAGCGGGCCAGGTGTGCGCATTTTCATCGGCTCGGAGAACAAGCTCTTCTCGCTCTCCGGCTCGTCGTTGATCGTTGCGCCTTATCGTGACGATGACGACCGCATTGTCGGTGCCGTGGGAGTGATCGGGCCGACGCGTCTCAACTACTCGCGCATCGTCCCGATGGTCGATTATACCGCTCAGCTTATGACGCGACTGTCACGCGGCGCGAAGTAGCGCGGCTACTCAGGCAACGTGTCGCCCGAGCCGCCCATCTCCGCGGGCATGTCTTTATATTTGGGCAGGCCGTCACGAATGCGCAGCACGCTCTCCTGATAGTTCACGTGCAGCGCCGGGGTGTAGTCGAGATCCGGCAGAAGTGCCGCGTAGACGTCGGTGACGCCCCAGGTCGGGTGCTCGGTGTAGAGATGCCCACCGCACAGCTCGCAGAACTTCCGCACGCTGGTATCGGACTTCTGATAGCCCTCGACATGCTCTCCGCCTTTAGTGACCCGGACAGCCTGCGGCTGCCAGAGCGTGAAGGCATTGACCGGCCCTGCGGACCAATGCCGGCAGGAGGCACAGTGGCAGTATCCCATCGCCACCGGTTCGCCGGTAGCAACAATCTCCACGGCGCCGCAGAAGCAGCGCCCGGAATAGCTTTTCTGATCGCTCATGGTAGCAGCTCCCTGACCCAGGATTAGGCCGAAGCAAGAAAGGTTTAGGTAGCTCTAAAATAAAAGAACTTTAGCGCGAGCAAGTCAAGCTGGCCCTCTCGCTCAACCCGGCATGAGTTGCCCCGCATCGCGCGCTTTTCAGTCACGCAGACTTGATTTTTGCCCGTCAAAGCTCGATATCGGGCACATCCTAAAAGACACCAATCACCGGAGAACGTCATGACTGACGAAACGACGAAGAACGGACCTGACGCAGCCGCGGCCGAAGCCGCAGCGGACGCCGCCGCAAACGTCGAGAACGAAGCCACCGCACAGCCCGATCCGCTGGAACTTCTGAAGGGCGAGAACGCAGAGCTGCGCGACCGCTATCTGCGGCTTGCTGCCGAGATGGATAACCTGCGCCGCCGCACCGAGCGGGAAATCAAGGACGCCAAGACCTATTCGGCTGCTGGCTTCGCCCGCGACATGTTGGCCGTTTCGGACAACCTGCGCCGCGCCATCGATGCGATTCCGGAGGAAGCAAGGGCTGCCGCTGATGCCGGCCTGACAACGCTGATCGAGGGTGTCGAGATGACGGAACGCTCGATGTTGGCGGCGCTCGAGCGCCACGGTGTCCGAAAGCTGGAGCCGGTTGGCCAGAAGTTCGATCCGAATTTCCACCAGGCCATGTTCGAAGTACCGAACCCTGAGGTGCCGAACAACACCGTTGTTCAGGTCGTTCAGGCTGGCTACACGATTGGCGAGCGTGTTCTGCGCCCGGCCATGGTCGGCGTCGCCAAGGGCGGACCGAAGCTGGTCGAACCCGAAACCAATTCGGTTTTCGACCAGAAGGACGCCTGATCCCTCAGGCGCCCGTCAAACAATCCGAAATCAGATGCGGGCGAAACGCTCGATCAGCAGATCGAAAAATCCGTCCGCATCGACATCGCGCATGACCTGCGCATTGCGCTTGCGGTGGGTCACGTGCCACCAGTCGACGACGGTCATGCCGGCAGTCAGTTCCGACTTCACCTCGATCTCGACATTGCAGGTCCGCCCCTTGAAAAGCTCCGGCTTCAGCAGATAGGCGATAACCGTCGGGTCGTGCAGCGGGCCGCCGTCCGAGCCGTATTTCTCGACATCGAAGCGTTCGAAGAATTCCAGCATCTCGACCATGGCGATGGCCGGGCGTGTGCCGAGATCAGCCATGCGCTTGACGCGGTCCTTGCCTGTCAGAAGCTTGTGCGTGACGTCGAGCGGCATCATCACGATCGGAACGCCGGAGCGGAAGACGATGTCGGCTGCCTCGGGATCCACGAAGATGTTGAATTCGGCGGCCGGCGTAATGTTGCCACCCTCGAAGAAGCCGCCGCCCATCATGACCAGTTCATGGACGCGCGGGATGATGTCGGGCGCCTGCTGGAAGGCCAGGCCAATATTGGTCAGCGGCCCCAGCGTGCAGAGCGTCACTGCGCCTTCCGGCTCGCTGCGCAGCGTCTCGACGATGAAATCCACCGAATGCTGCGTCTGCAGCGGCATCGTGGGCTCGTCGAGAACCGGACCGTCGAGGCCGGTCTTGCCATGCACGTGCTCCGCGGTCACCAGCTTGCGCGCAATCGGCTTGTCGGCGCCGGCAAAGACCTTCGTATCGGTGCGACCACAGAGCTCGCAGACGATGCGCGCATTGCGGCTGGTGTAGGACAGTGGCACGTTGCCGGCGACCGTGGTGATGCCGAGTACATCGAGCTCTTCCGGGCTGCCAAAAGCCAGCATGATGGCGGCTGCGTCGTCCTGACCGGGGTCAGTGTCGATGATGATCTTTCTAGGGTTTGCCATTCCGATCGTTCCCATCCTCGTGGTGCGCGTCTTCGTGGCATGCACCGTTTGTTTATATTTCCGTCGCAAATCGGCACAGCCGGCGCGGGCAGGATTTGATGCGAGTCGGCGCCTGCTTTGTCAAGGTCGGACCCTTGCTGGCTTCCCGGGAGCGAGCATGGACGTCCGCCTTGCGCCCGGGCTCGGCAATTCCCATATTGTCGGCAGTCGGATGCTGCATTTCAGGTCCGGCAAGGTCGCTTGAATCAAGGACTTGAAAGATGAGCCGCATGACGCCTTTCGCGAGCCCGCTGCTTTTGGGCTTTGACGCCATGGAGAAGACGCTGGAGCGCCTTTCCAAGGCGAGTGATGGCTATCCCCCCTACAATATCGAGCGCGTTGCTCCTGACCGCGCTTCCGGCGATCCGGAAAGGCTGCGCATAACCCTTGCCGTCGCGGGATTCGCTGAGGACGACCTCGATGTCTCCGTCGAGGAAAATCAGCTGTCGATCCGCGGCCGTCAGGCAGAGCAGGGAGAGCGCGATTATCTCTATCGCGGCATCGCCGCGCGTCAGTTCCAGCGGACCTTTGTTCTGGCCGACGGCATGCAGGTTTTGGGCGCTTGCCTCAAGAATGGGTTGCTGTCGGTGGATCTCATCCGCCCCGAACCGAGCCGCATGGTGAAGAAAATTAACATTTCGGTCTCACAGTAGGACAACGGCGCATGTTGAGCCGTTGGTCCCTTCTCTTGGAGGTACAGGAATGTTGATGAAAGAAGCCAATTCGCACCTGACCAAAACCGAACTTGCCGGCATCGGCAACGGCGAGGTCGCCTATATCCGCAAGATGCGCAACGAAGAAGTTGCCAAGTGCTTCCCGGAAGCGCCAGACATCGATCCGAGCGTTGACCTCTGGGCGCTATTCGGCGCCGATGGCACGCCGATCCTTTTGACGGATAATCGCTCCAGCACCTTCTTCAAGGCCGCTGAGGATGAGCTGAAAACGGTGAGCCTGCACTAGGCAGGCTCAGACGCGCTTGAATGTGAGATAGGCGGAAGATCTGCCTTCACGCCGTGCCTTGGCCTCGTAGCGTGTGCTCGGCCAGCCCTCGTAGGGCGTCAGCCAGTCTGCCGCATTCTGTGCTAGCCATTCGAAGCCGCCATGGTCGCGGCATTTGAGCAGCGTCCAGTTGACGTAGGTATCGATATCGGACGCAAAGCAGAACAGCCCGCCCGGCTTCAGCACGCGGTGGAATCGGTCGAGGTTCGTCTTCGACACGAAGCGGCGCTTCCAGTGCTTCCGCTTTGGCCACGGATCCGGGTAAAGCAGGTCGATCTGGTCGATCGAGGCGTCCGGCAACCAATCCAGCAATTGCGTCGCATCATCGTTGTAGACACGAACGTTCCTGGCGCCTGCCTTGTCGACGCTCGTCAGCAGCTTCTGCATGGAATTGATGAAAGGCTCGACCCCGATAAAGCCGGTCGAGGGCATTTCCACGGCGCGATGGATCAGATGCTCGCCGCCGCCGAAACCGATTTCCAGGCGCAGCCTTTCGGTCGGCACCGGAAAGAGGGTCTTCAGCGGCTCGGGCGGAGCCGCTGAAAGATCGATGAGGAACGCCGGAAGCAGGGTGTTCAGTCGCTCTGCCTGATGTTCGCGCAGAGCCTTTCCCTTGCGGCGACCGAAGAAGGCTTCGGTCGCGCGTCCGCGACGCTCCATGTCGGTCATGCTGCTTCCTTGACCTTGACGGCGTCCTTGAGCGCCTTGACGAGGTCGGTGCGTTCCCAGGAGAACGAGCCGTCGCGGCCAGCCTTGCGACCGAAATGGCCGTAGGCCGAAGTCTTGGCATAGATCGGCTTGTTGAGGTCGAGGTGACGGCGGATGCCTGTTGGCGACAGGTCCATGTTCTTGCGGATCGCGGCTTCGATCTGGTCTTCCGTCACGCCCTTGCCGGTGCCGTGCAGGTCGACATAGATCGACAGCGGCTGTGCGACGCCGATAGCGTAGGACAGCTGGATCGTGCAGCGGTCGGAAAGACCAGCGGCAACGACGTTCTTCGCGAGGTAACGGGCAGCGTAAGCGGCCGAGCGGTCGACCTTGGTCGTGTCCTTGCCGGAGAACGCACCGCCACCGTGCGGAGCAGCACCGCCGTAGGTGTCGACGATGATCTTGCGGCCGGTGAGGCCGGCGTCGCCGTCAGGACCGCCGATGACGAACTTGCCGGTCGGATTGATGTACCAGTTGCAATCGTCGGCGATCGGCAGATCGCCGAGGGCTTCGCGGATATAGGGCTCGACCACCGCGCGAACCTTCTTCGAATCCCAGCTTTCGTCGAGATGCTGGGTGGAGAGAACGATCGACGTGACTTCGGCAGGCTTGCCGTTCACGTAGCGCACCGTCACCTGGCTTTTGGCGTCCGGGCCGAGCTTTGCAACTTCGCCGTCGCCCTTCTTGCGGGCAGTCGCGAGCAGCTGCAGGATCTTATGGGAGTAATAGATCGGCGCCGGCATGAGGTCAGGCGTTTCCTTGCAGGCGTAGCCGAACATGATGCCCTGGTCGCCGGCACCTTCGTCACCCTGCTGGTCGGCGGCACTATCGACGCCCTGGGCGATGTCGGCGGACTGCGAGTGCAGGAGCACGTCGATCTTCGCCGTCTTCCAGTGGAACCCGTCCTGCTCATAGCCGATGTCCTTGATGGCGCGGCGGGCAGCGGCCTTGAACTTCGAAGGGTTGATGACGTCGTTGCCGTTCTTGTCCTTCTTCATCAGGCTCGGCGGCAGGCGCACTTCACCGGCGATCACGACGCGGTTGGTGGTTGCCAGGGTCTCGCAGGCAATGCGCACGCCCCAGGGGTTGACGCCGGTCTTGGCGGCTTCGCGGTAGACCAGATCCACGATCTCGTCGGAGATCCGGTCACACACCTTGTCCGGGTGACCTTCGGCAACTGACTCGCTGGTGAAAAGGTAATTCGCGCGCATTCCGGGATTCCCCTCAAAGAACAAAAGCTGCCTAGTAGGTACTCAGTTCGCATCAGAAAAACAAGCGTAGAAGGACATAAATATATCTTTATATCTGCTGCAAAGTGGCAAATTTTGCCCCAAAAATGCCAAAAGCGGCCGTTGCGACCGCTTTTGTCTCTGCTCCGAATTTTGAATGGCGGTTATTCGCTGTCGGCTTCGGCGGCGAGTGCCTTCACCAGCTCGACGACTTTGCGGCGAACCTTGGGATCGGTGATTTTTACAAAGGCGCGGTTGAGTTGAAGCCCCTCGGACGACGAAAGAAAGTCGACCACATAGTTGGAGCTGGAGGCTTCCGCCATGCCGGACAGGCCGGAGGATTGTTCGCCCGGCGCGTCCTCGAAGAAGAAGGAAACCGGAACGTTCAAAATGCTGGAAATATTCTGGAGGCGGCTGGCACCGACACGGTTGGTGCCTTTTTCGTATTTCTGGATCTGCTGAAAGGTGATGCCGAGGCTCTCTCCGAGCTTTTCCTGGCTCATTCCGAGCATCGTTCGCCGAAGGCGAATGCGACTGCCAACGTGTACGTCGATGGGGTTCGGCCGCTTCTTGTTCTCAATCATGGTCCTGCCCTAACAAAAATTTTCAACCTTGTTCAAACCGGCATGCCCAAACCCATCCCCAAAACGCCACGTTGCAAAGTCTTGATTAACCACCTTGAAACATACGCTAAGAACGCCGATCCGAACCACTATGCAATTTTAGGGGTTTTCGGTCAATTCTGCTTGAAAACTAAACCAAAACGCGAAACCAGCGCAATTGCAAACAGAAGTATCTCGATCAACCGGAAGTAAGTTTGGCGCGGGTAACCCGGATCGCGCTGGGCGTCGAAACGCTCGATGGTTGCGTCGACAAAGCCAGTTTCATTGAGGCCGAGACCCGCAATGACCTCGCCACGGGCGTTCACGATGGCTGAAATTCCGCTATTGCCATTTCGAATCAGCGGCAAGCCGGTCTCCACGGCACGCAACCTAGCCTGTTGAAAGTGCTGGTAGGGGCCGGGTGTTGCACCGAACCACGCGTCGTTCGTGACATTGAGAATGGCATTGGCGGCGCCTAGGTCGCCGGTCATCTCGTCGGGGAAAATGATCTCGTAGCAGACGAGGGGATAGAACTTGATCCCCGTGGGCAAACTCAGAAGCTGGCGCGTGGCGGCGGGTGAGAAGCCGCCTGGCATCTCGACCACATTCTGGATGCCGAAATCGTCGAGGATACTCTCGAACGGCACGTATTCGCCGAACGGCACGAGATGCACCTTGTCGGCCGCGCCGGCAATCTGCCCACGGCCGTCGATGACGTATATCGAATTGTAGTAGCGAGGCGGATTGCCAGGCCCCATGTCCTCCACCCTGACAGCGCCGGCAATCAGGATCTGATTGTCGTCGAGCGTGTCCGCGATCCGGCTGAGCGCATCCTGATTGTCGGTCAGGATGAAGGGAACGGACGTTTCCGGCCAGACAATGATGTCCGGTTTCCGCCCGCCGTCCTTCGGAGGCTCGACGGAAAGCTTCAGGTGCTTCTCGAAGATAGCAGCGCGGTCGGCGTCGCTGTCCATCTTCGCCGTCTGCTCGATCATCGGCTGAACCAGGCGAATGACCGGGCTCGGGGAGTCGGATGCAGGCGCGGGTTGCGGGCCATAGAGGATATAGGCGCCATAGCCGATATGTGCGGCGAAGAGCAGGGCTGCCAGCGAGAGCCCGAGCTTTGCGCCCTGCCGGGTGCCGAGGAGTGCGGGAGCGGCGAAGATGAAGACCGAGAGCGACGTGATGCCCATGATGCCGATGACGTGCGCCGATTGCATCATGAGCGGCACGGGCGTCATGCCGTAGCCGATAGCGTTCCAGGGGAAGCCGGTGAAAAGCACGCTCCGCAGCCACTCCAGCAACCCGAAGCTCGCCGCAAGCGCCGCAATCCGCCCCATGCCATCGGACCACATGGTTCGCGCCAGCGCCGCAGCAATGCCGTAGAAGATGGCGAGCACGGCAGGCAGGCCGAGGATCGCCAGCGGCAGCGCCCAAGCGAAGGCCTCCGCGTCGATCATCAAAGCGTGGCCAAGCCACCAGAGACCCGCGACGAAATAGCCGAAGCCGAAGAGCCAACCCACGGTAAAAGATGGCCACAGTCGCCCAATGAGCCCGCTTTCCGGAGCGGCAGCCGAGCCGTCGATCAGCCAGACGAGCAGCGTGAACGACACGAACATTGCGGCAAAGAAGCCAAATGGAGGTAGGGCCAGAACGCCGACGGCGCCAGCAAGGACCGCCAACGCAACCCTCTTGAACCCCCAGGCCAGGATAACCCTGTCCGCAAGCCGCTCCATGCGCACTCCCATCAAGCTGCGAATCAACCCGCTCGCAGTCTTTCAAAAAAGCCGCCGTTTGTCGTGCGTTGCGGCATCAGGTCGACGTGGAGGCGTCGGTTTGCCTCTCCTCGCCGTGATCCGAACCGGGCGTGCTGTCGCCGTCGATCTTGACGCGGCGACGGATGGCCTGACGCTTGCGGGTGATCCTCACGCGCTTGATCCGGCGCGGATCGGCGTCGAGGATATGGAACTCGAAACCGGGTAGAGCCTGCACGACCTCGCCACGCACCGGAATACGCCCGAGCTCGGAGAAGATCAGGCCGCCCAGCGTGTCGACTTCGTCGACCTGTTCGGTGATGTCGAAGTCCGGCCCGATCGCCTCGGCGATCTCCTCCAGTTCGACACGGGCATCCGCGACGAAGACGTCTTCGGAGACGCGCTTGAACATGACTTCATCGTCGTCGTGCTCGTCATCGATGTCACCGACGACCATCTCGACGATGTCCTCGTGCGAGGCCAATCCATCGGTGCCGCCGTACTCGTCGATGACCAGCGCCATCTGCGTGCGGTTGACCTGCATGCGGCGAAGGAGGTCCGACGCAAGCATCGACGGCGGAACGAACAGGATCTTGCGGATGATCCCGGCCTCCGACAGCGTCTTCTGTAGGTCGACGCGGCTGAGGTCGAAATTCGGCTTCGCAGCGCGTGTAGGCTTCTGCAAGTGTTCGGGTGAAACCTCGACCAGAGGCTCTGTCGACTTGACTGTCTTGGTGCTGCCGCGGCGCTTGTTGCGCGCCTGCTTGGCGACGTAGGACAGGAGATCGCGGATATGCACCATGCCGCGCGGATCATCGAGCGTATCCGCATAAACAGGCATGCGCGAACGGCCAGATTCCTCGAACAGGATCATCAGTTCGCCGATCGTGATGTTCTGATCGACGGCTTCGATATCGGCCCGCGGCACCATCACGTCAGCAACGCGCACTTCCCGGAAGCGAAGGATGTTGTGCAGCATTGCCCGTTCATCGGGCGAAAAGACGTCACCGTCGGCAGCGTCGGTCAGCAGCGCATCGGCGATGTCCTCGCGAAGGCGCGAGCCCTGCTGTGGTCTCAAGATACGCGCGGCGCGCGTCCAGAAGGATTGGGGTCGTCCAGACTGCCTACTACTACTGCCACCCTCGTCAGAAGAGGAGGATTGGTCGGCGTCCTTGGCCTCCGCGGCCGGTCTCGTCGTAAAGTCGCTCATGGTTCCATTTTAAGGTCTTGACCCTCGTATGGGTCAGATAGGCCGAGTACCGCTAAAATGCGAGTCTCGAGCCCCTCCATTATCTCGGCTTCAGCGTCATTATTATGATCGTAGCCGAAGAGATGCAAGAAACCATGCACCATCAAGTGGGTCAGGTGGTCGTCAAAGCTCTTTTCGAGCTCGACTGCCTCCCGCTCAACGGTCTCTCTTGCGATAATGATGTCGCCCAACATCGGTCCCGGCACGTTGCCCGGCTTGACCGGGAAGGCCGGAAAGGAAAGCACATTGGTCGGCTTGTCCTTGCCGCGCCACTCGGCATTGATGTCCTGGATCGAGGCATCATCCGTGAAAACAAGCGAAACCTCGGGCACCATCTTCGGAAAGGGCTGCTTGACCGTTTCACGCAGATAGGTGGCGGCTGTTTCCAGCACCCGATCCGCCAATGCATGTAGCGCATCCTCGGAGGGCCAGTCGCCCTCTTCGATGCTGATCTGAATGTCGAGTTCGGCCATCAATCCTGCCGGCTGGCTTCCTCTGCTTCCGCGATATAGGTCGAGTCGTAGGCCTTGACGATGCGGCCGACAAGCGGATGACGTACGACATCCGTATCCCGGAAGCGGACGATCGAAATGCCTTCGACGCCATTCAGTAGTTGAAGGGCCTCCACCAGTCCGGATTTGACACCACGCGGCAGGTCGATTTGGCTCGGGTCGCCGGTGACGATCATGCGGGAATTCTCGCCAAGACGCGTCAGGAACATCTTCATCTGCATCGAGGTCGTGTTCTGCGCTTCGTCGAGAATGACGGCAGCGTTTGCGAGCGTCCGGCCGCGCATGAAGGCGAGCGGAGCGATTTCGATAACACCGGCCGTGATTGCCCGATCGACCTTGTCGGCGGGCATCATGTCGTAGAGCGCGTCATAGAGCGGGCGGAGATAGGGATCGACCTTTTCCTTCATGTCGCCGGGCAGGAAGCCGAGCCGCTCGCCGGCTTCCACCGCCGGGCGGGAAAGAATGATCTTCTCGACAAGACCCCGTTCGAGGAGCTGGGCCGCATGAGCGACGGCGAGATAGGTCTTGCCGGTACCCGCCGGACCGACGCCGAAAACCAGTTCGGCCCGTTCCAGAGCGCGCACGTAGGCGTCCTGGGTCGGCGTTCGCGCGACGATAGTCTTCTTGCGGGTCGAAATCTGCGCCATGGTGAGCTTGGCTTTGCGCTCCATCGTCGGCAGGCTCAGTTGATCGTCTGCGGCGACCGCCATGCGGATCGCGCCTTCAACGTCGGATCGCTCCACGCTGCCGCCTTTCTGGAGTTTCTCATAGAGGTAATCGAGTGTACGCCGCGCCTGGTTGGTGGCGACAATGTCTCCCGAGATAACGACGGAATTGCCGCGCGCTCGAGCGTCGATGTGGAGACGCTCTTCAAGCAGCTTGAGGTTCTGGTCGAACTGACCGAACAACTCACTGGCGAACCGATTGTTCTCGAACGTCAGAATAAAGTGATTGGCGTCGCTCGCAATGCGTGGGTGGCGCGGTGAAGAAACCAATTCTTGTCCGTTCAAGCGGTCGAGCTCCTAGGGTTTAGACCTCAGCCTCTGCTATCTCGGCAAACAGGCTGTTGGTTCCGGTTCCGGTGATTCGCACGTTAATAATGTCACCGATTTGCAATGCTTTTGCATCAACATTCACGGACTGAAGCCACGGAGAACGGCCGATAAGCTGTCCTGGCATGCGACCGGGCTTTTCGAGCAACAGTTCGATCGTTTTCCCGACACAGGATTCGGCAAATTCCTGCTGTTGCTTCAGAAGAAGCACCTGCAGGCGTTCTAGCCGTTCTGCCTTGATCTCTTCCGGCACCTGGTCCTTCAGTTCCGCACCGGGCGTGCCCGGCCGTGTCGAGTACTTGAAGGAGAAGGCCTGCGCATAGCGCACCTCCTCCACGAGACGGAGTGTATCTTCAAAATCCTGGTCTGTCTCCCCCGGAAAACCGACGATGAAGTCTCCGGAAAGGGCAATGTCTGGGCGAGCGGCGCGGATGCGCTCGACGAGGGTCAGGTATTCGGCGGCCGTATGGCGCCGGTTCATCGCCTTCAGGATGCGGTCGGAGCCGGCCTGCACCGGCAGATGCAGGTAGGGCATCAGCGCGCGCAGGTCCCGATGCGCCTCGATCAGGCGATCGTCCATGTCGCGAGGATGGCTTGTGGTGTAGCGCAGACGCGCAAGTCCGGGGATCTCGGCCAGCCGGTAGAGCAGGTCTCCGAGCGTCCATTCCTGATCATTCGGGCCGACACCATGCCAGGCGTTGACGTTCTGGCCGAGCAGCGTGATTTCGCGCACGCCGCCTTCCACGAGCTTCTGTGCTTCCTCGACGATCTGGCTGACAGGCCGAGATACTTCCGAACCGCGCGTATAGGGCACGACACAGAAGGTGCAGAACTTGTCGCATCCTTCCTGAACCGTCAGGAAGGAGGTTACGCCGCGAGAGCGGATTTTCTTGCTCTCGGCGATCGGCAGATGCTCGAACTTGTCTTCGAGGGCATATTCCGTGTCGACGATCCGCTGCCCTTCCTTCGCCTTGCGCAGCGCTTCCGGCAGGCGGTGATAGGTCTGCGGACCGATGACGACGTCGACGGCGGGCGCCCGGCGCAGGATTTCCTCGCCTTCCGCCTGTGCCACGCAACCGGTCACGCCGATCATGAACTCCCGGCCTTCCTTGTTGCGCTCCTTCTTCATGTCGCGCAGGCGGCCGAGCGCCGAGTAGACCTTTTCGGCAGCCTTTTCGCGGATATGACAGGTATTCAGCAGAACAAGGTCTGCCTCTTCCAAGACTTCCGTCGACTCGTATCCGTCACGCGCGAGGGCATCGCTCATGCGTGTCGAGTCATAGACGTTCATCTGGCAGCCATAGGTCTTGATGAACACCTTGCGGCTGTTGCTGCCATCACGGAGATCGGTCTCCGGGGCATGAAGAAGGGCACTGTCCTGGGTCATGGGCGGCTATTTAGTGGTTTTTCATGCGCGAGAAAAGGAAATCTTGCCTCAGGCCGCTTTGCGACCGCGCAATGCTGCGCCAAGCATCGTGCGGATGCGACGAGCGATGGTCGTGCTGACTTCCTTGCGGTTGCTGTTCGCACGATATTCGACGGCTTCGCCGAAACAGACTTCCACCTCAAAGGCGCCGCATCGCAGCATGTCTTTCAGATGCGGGAACATCTCCACATCGCCCGGCCACGAGGCAAGCGGGCGATGATAGCGCCCCATCGGCAGACCGTGGACGCCGGTATAGGCCACCGCGACCGGTTGGACGACGACTGCTCCGGTCGGCGAAGCGGGAACCGCCATGGCGGCGGCGCCAAACAGCGACGATTTGACCTCCAGAAGCCGGTTTCCATCCGACGTCGTGCCCTCCGGAAACAGGACGACGATCTCGCCATCCGCCATTCGGGTCGCTATCTCGTTCGCCTGATGACCGGTCTTGCGCTTTTCCTCGCGCACGACGAAGACGCTCTTCTGCAGCTTCGCCAGCGTGCCGAAAATCGGCCAGTCGCGCACCTCGATCTTGGCGATGAACGCAACGTCGGCAACCGCGGAGAGCACCATGATGTCCATCCACGAGGAATGATTGGCGCACAGCATCAACGGCCTGTGCGTTTCCATCTTCCCATGGACGCGAATCCGGATGCCGAGACAGAAACAGACGATGCGATGCCAGACGCGGGGCAGCCAGCGCCGCAGCTTCCAGTCGAAGCGGAGCGCCAAAAGCTGCCAGGGCATGAGCAGGAGACTGGCGACGAAAATGACGATACCCGCAAAGGCGACGCGCAGCCAGGCGATCAAGACGAAGACTCCATGGCTGCGATCATGTCTCAGCGCTCGTCCGGCTTGAGCGGGATGCCGTAAAGTTCCAGCCGGTGGTCGACCAGCTTGAAGCCGTGCTCGCGGGCGATGCGCTCCTGCAATGCCTCGATCTCGGGCGAGTGAAACTCGATCACGACACCCGACTTGAGGTCGATGAGATGGTCGTGATGCTCTTCCGGCACCGTCTCATAGCGCGAGCGGCCGTCTCGGAAGTCATGACGCTCGATAATGCCGGCGTCTTCGAACAGCTTCACGGTGCGGTAGACTGTCGAGATCGAAATCTTCGCATCGACCTTCACCGAGCGGCGATAGAGTTCTTCCACGTCGGGGTGGTCGGCGGATTCTTCGAGTATGCGTGCGATTACACGGCGCTGCTCGGTCATGCGCATGCCGCGTTCAGCGCAAAGCTCCTCGAGGGTCTTGGCGACGTCAGTCATGGGCTGCCTTCCGATAGTCAACGTTCAAGCAACGGAACTAGCGAAGAACGCGCTTCATGACAAGCGCTGTGGAAACCGCGCCCTTGGCATCCTTGTAGTATCCCCGGCGTTCGCCGACCTTCTCGAAGCCGAGCTTGCCGTAGAGCCCGAGTGCGGCCGCATTGCCGTCGTCGACCTCGAGAAAGATGCTCTCGCCACCGCGCAGTTTCGCTTCGCGCATGGCAGCCTGCATCAACCGCCAGCCGAGGCCGGCGCGCGCGACCTTTGTCTGCACGGCGATCGTCAGGATTTCCGCTTCGCCGGCGACTTGGCGCGCCAGCACGAAGCCCGGCAACGGCTTCTTGAGGAATGCATTGGTTTGGCGGGCCACGAAGCCGAAGACGGTATCCTGGCTGAGCAGGCTGTAGAATTCGCCATCGCCCCACGGGCGGGCGAAACGCTCGCCGTGCAGCGCGGCGACCGCGCGGCAATCATCGGCATCCATCGCGACGATTTCAAATTCCGGCTTCAAGGTCAAATAGGATTCCAACATCGTCATACTCGCGCAATTGCGAATCCGGCCTGCGGCTTGGCATCGGGTCCGCGCAGATAAAGAGGTTTAGGCTTTCCAGCAGACGGATCGGCGTCGGCACCGAGGCGCGCCACCAAAGAAATCGGGAAATGGTTGGCATGGTCGCCGATAGCGTCCGGCTTCAGGAGGGGCGTGGCCGAACCGGTTATTTCGCCATCGAATGCCGCAGCAACCGTCTGCGCTTCCTCGACAGTCACGGCGCGCGCTTCGTCGAGCGGTTCGCCATCGGCATTGAAGGCCTGCAGGTAGATCTCGTTTCGCTTGGCATCCATGGCTGTCAGCACCGGGCGCCCGGGCGTCTTTTGCCGCTGCGCTTCAGCCATCACCGCAAGCGTGGTGATGCCGACGGCCGGAACGCCGAGCGACAGCGCAAAGCCGCGGGCAGCGGCGACACCGACGCGAATGCCCGTGAAGGAGCCAGGACCGATGGTGACGGCAATACGATCGACGGCCGAAAGCGCCAGGCCCGCCTTATCCATCGCGCGGTCGACGATCCCCATCAGATGCTCAGCATGCCCCTTGCCGATCATGTCCGATGCCTCCCCCAGCATCGTATTCCTGCCGCTGTCATAGAGAGCGGCAGCGCAATCCACACCTGCGGTGTCGAGCGCCAGTATGATCATGGCATCAATTTCCGAATAAAGCGTTCCTCAGCGTCCATACAATCACCCTGCCGCGCTTGCAATTGCTGCGCCAGGACGAATGCCGGAACAGGGGCGTCGCCGTCAGGCGGCGACGACTTCCTCGACTTCCGGAACGAAATGGCGAAGCAGGTTCTGCACGCCATGCTTCAGCGTCGCCGTCGAGGACGGGCAGCCGGAGCAAGAGCCCTTCATGTTGAGATAAACCTTGCCGTCCTTGAAGCCGCGGAAGGTGATGTCGCCACCATCCTGTGCAACGGCCGGCCGCACGCGTGTGTCCAGCAGCTCCTTGATCGTCAGCACGATCGACTCGTCGGCTTCGTCGAAGAATTCGCCGCCGGCATCGAGATCTTCGGAAAGAATCGATGCATCGCCCATGACAGGCTTGCCCGACATGAAGTGTTCCATAATCGAGCCAAGGATCGCCGGCTTCAGGTGCTGCCACTCGGCATTGTCCTTGGAGACGGAGATGAAGTCATAACCGAAGTAGACGCCGGTCACGCCCGGGATTTCGAACAGACGAGCCGCGAGCGGCGATGCCTGGGCCTCGTCGGCGCTCCGAAACTCGGCCGTGCCGTTTTCCATCACGACCCGACCCGGCAGGAACTTCTGCGTGGCGGGATTCGGTGTGGCTTCGGTCTGAATAAACATGTCGCTCTCCGTGCGGCGGGCAGTGGCCCAGGCCGTCTTTAGAATTCTTCAAAAAAGAAAATAAGCCGATTGGCAACTCTATTCAAGAGACTGGCACTCAAGAAATGGCTTTATGCGAGGGCATCCAGCTCCTCGTCGGTCAATGTATCCGGCAGGACAGTGACGGGGATCGGAAATGTCGCGCCACGCCCGGCGATCGACGACACCAGCGGCCCCGGTCCCTCCTTTGCCGAGCTTGCGGCCAGCACCAGGATGGCGATATCACGGTCTTCTTCGATGACGGCGTTGATCTGTTCCGTGGCGCTTCCCTCGCGGATGACGATCTCAGGGTCGATGCCGATCGTTTCGCGAACCACATGCGCCGCCTTGGCGACTACTGCTTCCGCTTCCTCGCGCGCCTCGGCGCGCATGATTTCCTCCACACCCAGCCACTGCTGGAAGTCGCCCTCCGGAATCACGTACATCAGCACAAGGCCGCCATTCGAGTTCTTGGCGCGCCGACCGGCGTAGTGGACGGCGCGGGAGCATTCGGGCGTATCGTCAATGACAGCCATGAATTTGCGGCGATGACCTTCGAGCCGGGAGAGTCGTTTTGATACCATGGGGCGGACTCTGACACCTGAACCTGAAGATTTGCAAGCCCTCGTTTGGTCGCCCTCGAAGGATCGCCTGCGTGCTGTGTAGTCAGGCCGGAACCAGTCCGTAGAGACGCATGATCGCCTTCACATGTTCGATGTCAGGCTTGCCCTGAACATTGATGGCCGACGCCATCTCCTCGAAATAGCGCCTGCCGATCAGGCCGGGCGTCATGGTGATCAACGCCTTGGCGGTTTCGCCATGCAGGTTCTCGTGGGTGTGGACGTAACCGCGCGGAATGAACAGGGTTTCCCCTGCTGCGATCTCGTGTTTGCGCCCGTCCAGCGTCGTCGACATCGTGCCGGACAATCCGTAGATCACTTCGTCGACGTCCCGGTGGTAATGGGGGGCGGGGACGCGTGCCTGGGGCGGGACCGTGAATTCGAACATCACGAGACCGCCGGCACTCTGATCCTCGTCGATCAGAAACCGGATCTCCATCGTGCCGATCTGGATGAGGTTGCGATCTCGCATCGAAGCCTCCTGACGGTCGTTTCAACAGACTACGCCGCAGGTCTGGCTTCGACAAGCCCGGGGCGGCAAAGGTCGCCCCGGGCAAGCTCTTGAGGCCTATCTCAGTACAAGAAGCCGACGATGTCGCGCACTTGCTTCATCGTCACCTCGGCGCGGGCCCGAGCCCGTTCACTGCCGTTGCGCAGGGTCGCGTCGATGTGACTGGTGTCCGACATCAGGCGGCGCATCTCGGCGGTGATCGGCGAGAGCACATTGACGGCGAGATCGACGAGCGCCGGCTTGAAGACCGAGAACTGCTGCCCGCCGAATTCGGCAAGCACGTCAGCTTTCGACCTGTCAGCGAGCGCCGCGTAGATGCCGACAAGGTTGTCCGCTTCCGGGCGACCCTTGAGACCGTCGACTTCACTGGGCAAGCCGTCAGGATCGGTCTTGGCCTTGCGGATCTTCTTCGAGATCGCCTCCTCGTCGTCCATCAGGTTGATGCGCGAAAGATCTGATGGATCCGACTTCGACATCTTCTTGGTACCGTCGCGAAGCGACATGACACGCGGCGCCGGGCCATCGATCAGCGGCTCGACCATCGGGAAATAGGCATGCACCGGCTCGTTGCCGACGGTGATGTCGATGCCATAGTCCGTCTTGCGGATATGCTCCGCGTAGTCGAGGTTGAACTTCATGGCGATGTCGCGGGCGAGTTCAAGGTGCTGCTTCTGGTCGTCGCCGACGGGGACATGCGTCCCGCGATAGACGAGGATGTCGGCAGCCATCAGGCTCGGATAGGCGTAGAGACCGAGCGAGGCCTGCTCGCGGTCCTTGCCGGCCTTGTCCTTGAACTGCGTCATGCGGTTCATCCAACCGATGCGCGCTACGCAATTGAAGATCCATGCGAGTTCTGCATGCTGCGGCACGGCCGACTGGTTGAAGACAATGTGCTTTTCCGGATCGATGCCAGAGGCGATGAAGGCGGCGGCGATCGAGCGGATCTGGTTCGGCATATCCTCATGGACGAGCTGCGCCGTCAGCGCGTGCATATCCACGACACAGTAGATGCAGTCGTTGCCTTCCTGCAGTGCCACGAACTTGCGGATCGCGCCGAGATAGTTGCCGAGATGGAGATTGCCGGTCGGTTGGACGCCGGAAAAAACGACTTTCCTGAATTCGTTCATTATGTCCTCGATTAGGCTGGTGGAGGGCCCCAGGGTCTGTAACCCATGTTGCTAACGGGCGCGCTTATGCACGCGCGCGCTCCCGCAATCAAGGGGTTCAGCCTGCGGCGTGTTCGATCAGATCGAAGGTGTTGCCGTAAGGATCCGCAAACACGGCGACGGTCCCGTAGCTTTCGTGCCGCGGCGCCTCGAGAAACTGCACGCCCTTGGCCAGCATCGACTCATGGTCGCCTGCGAAATCGTCGGTCTTGAGAAAGAAGCCGACACGCCCGCCCGTCTGGTTGCCCATTGCCGCCATCTGCCGATCGTTGGCCGCCTGCGCGACCAGAAAGGCTGCGCCGTCGCTGCCCTTCGGTCTGACGACGACCCAGCGCTTGCCATCCGGCTGGACGTCATCCTGGAGGCAATCGAAGCCGAGCGCGCCGCAGTAGAAGTCCTTGGCGCGATCGTAGTCGTCGACGACGAGCGTTACGAGGAAGAGCGATTGGGACATTGCAGGCTCCGATTTGTCGTGTCGTGTTGTTGCCGGTTGCGGGGGCTCGGTCAAGGATCATGCTCCTCGCGCCGACGGGAGCGCCTTCGCGACCGTGAGGTCTAGCAAGCGTTTTGACACACATTGCACCCGGCGGGGATTGGAGGTGGTATTTGCACGAGAAACGCTATGAACGGGAGATTGGCGATGAATTGCTTGCTGTGAATATGTCAAGAAAATTTACGCAGCTTGGAAATTTATACCACCTCTGAGGTAGAGCTAATTCATCAATTGGCCGTAAATTGTGTTACGGTTCCGTAACGGTAGGTAAAGAATTTCACAAAAAGGCCATTTTTGGGGTGAGCGTTCCATTCGCCAAAAACTGCGCCGGCGATGCCGGCGCATTTCGAGGGGAGGGAACCATGCATTCGGCATTTTCCATCGCACTCGCCGGCCTGTTCAGTCTGTCGTGTTTCGACAGTGCCGACGCCCAGAACGTCAGAAGAGTTGCAATACCGCCGCTCAAGCATAAGGAAACGCTTGCCTACTCGCTGCAGACCGTCAGCGTCCAGGCGAACTGCTTCCCGCCGCGGCTACGCGGCGTTCTTGCTTATATCGCCGCCAAGACCGGTCGCCGTCCAATGGTAACCTCGGGGTTCCGGGCGCACGGTCGATCTCATTCCCAGCATCGCTACTGCGCAGCCGCCGATATCCGGATCCCCGGCGTTTCGGAGCGCACCATCATTGCGATCGCTGAATCGGCACCAGGAATCGGCGGGATCGGCCGTTACTGCAACGGCATCGTCCATGTGGACGTAGGCGCCAAACGACGATGGACCTATTGCTGAGGCTCAACCGTCTACCTTTGCAGCCGGCTTGCGATTGAGATTGCGCCGGATCATGCCGAGATTTGCGCCGCCGATCAGGAATGCGGTCGCGAAGTAGACAGCCATGGCGATCACGATCAGAAGGCCGAGCGTGCCGACCTTCGTCGTCAGGTGCGCGCTTGAGGCAAGCCACGGCTCCCAGCGGTGCTGCAGGTACATGATCACGCCGCCCATGACGGCCGCCGACACGACGAGCAGCGCCGTGCGCCGCGCCAAGGCCCATTCCCAGGTGAGATGGCGACGACGCAGCAGGGTGGTGAAGAGCAGTACGGTGCTTATCCAGCCTGCCGTCGCTTCCGCGACTGCAATGCCGGGAGCGCCGAGGAACGGGAAGAGCGTCAGCGCCGTGGCGCAATTGACGCCAACGGCGATGGCGGAAAAGCGCATCGGCGTCCTGGTGTCCTCGCGCGCGTAGAATCCCGGCTGCAGCGCCTTGATCAGCACGAAAGCCGGCAGGCCAATGCCGTAGATGGCGAGGATGGAGCCGACGATGGAGGTGTTTTCCTGATGGAAGGCACCGCGCTCATAGAGCACACGGATGATTTCGTCGGAGAGAATCCAGAGCGCGAAGGCAGCGGGGATGGTCAGGAACAGTACGAATTCCATCGACCGGTTCTGCAGGTTTGCGGCCTCGCGCAGATTGCCGCCCTTCAGGGCGCGGGCGAGTTCCGGCAGCAGCACCACGCCGACGGCGACGCCGACGACGCCGAGCGGCAGCTGATAGATACGGTCGGCATACTGGAGGGCTGCAATGGCGCCTTCGCGCGAGGACGCAATCGCCTGGCCGATCATCTGGTTGATCTGGGTAATGCCGCCAGTCACCGCCGCGGGGATCGCGAGGATCAGCAGTCGTTTGACGTTGGGCGTGAAGCGCGGGAAACGCAACCCGATGCTCATGCCGGCGTGGAGCACGCCGAAGTAGACGACGGCGAGCTGCAGGATACCGGCGACGAGCACGCCCCAGGAGAGATACCACGCGGTCTGCAGGGGCTCCGCGTCGATATAGAGCGCGTAGAACAGCGCGCCGATCATCACGACGTTGAGGAAAACGGGCGCAATCGCGGCGGCGAAGAAATGATGGAGCGAATTCAGCATGCCGCTCATCATCGCCGTCAGCGACATGCACATGAGGTAGGGGAACATGACCGCCGCCATGCGCACGGTAATGTCGAACTTGTCCGGATCGTTGGTAAAGCCCGGCGCGATGACGAAGCGCACGAGCAGGGGCATGGAGAGCTCCATCACGATGGTGATGAGCAGCAGCACCGAAAACAGCACGCCGAACACTTCTTCAGAAAAGCGCTTGGCACCATCGGTGCCGTTCGCCTCGATTTCCTTGGCAAAGAGCGGCACGAAGGCGGCATTGAAAGCGCCTTCCGCAAAGAGCCGCCGGAAGAGGTTCGGAAAACGGAAGGCGGCATAAAAGACGTCGGCCATCGGACCGGTGCCGAGTGCGGCCGCCATCAGCGTTTCACGGGCGAAGCCGAAGATGCGGCTGCCGAGCGTGGCGCCGCCGACGGTGGCGAATTTTCTAACGAGGCTCATGCGTTTGGGCTCATGCGGGCGAATCCGCCTTCTTTTCTGTTTGCATCGCGGCGCTGGCCGTAGCAGGCGGCGCGATGATGCCGGAGGGCATGCGCTCGCGCAGCTCGTCCTGTTCCTCGGCCATCACGGCCTTGAGGCGCGCGGTGATATTCGAGCGCTTGCTGTCGCCCGAGATTTTCTGGCCGACGAGATCGGTCACGTAGAAGGTGTCGATGACCTTCTCGCCGAAGGTGGTGATGCGGGCCGACTGAATGTCGAGCGAGAGATCCGATAGAACCGCTGTGATTTCCGACAGCAGGCCGGGTCGGTCAAGGCATTCGACTTCGATGACCGTGAACTTGTTCGACAGACTGTTGGAGATGTTGACCGACGGCGGGATGACGAAGGCCTTGCTCTTCTTGCGGTTCTTGGTGCGGGTCGCGATGACCTCGGGCAGTCGCTTGCGGCCGGAAAGCACGTCCTCGATCATCCGCCCGATGGTGCCGGCGCGGCGAAGCTCGTCGGCATCGTCCTTGAACTCGCGGCTGACATGGATCGTGTCCAGCGCGCGCCCATCCGACGTCGTGAAGATTTGCGCGTCGACGATGTTGGCACCGGCAGCGGCACAGGCACCGGCGATGACGGCCAGGAGGCGCGGATGGTCAGGCGACAATACGGTGATCTCGGTGATCGCGTGGAAACTGTCGGTCCGCACCATTGTCGCCAGCGCTTGGCCGGCCTTGTCCGCCTGCCGGATGAAGCCGGCGTGCCGGACCTGATCTTCCAGGGGAACGGAGAGCAGATAGGGCTGGTAGTGCAGCTTGCTATAGATCTTGCGATCCTTCTGGCTCCAGTCGGAGAGCGCGTTGTAGAGCGCTTCGGCTGCGAAATTGGCGCGCTCCTTGCGCGAAACCTCCGAGAAGCCGCCGGCAAGCAGCAGTTCCGTTTCATAGTAAAGCGTGCGCAGCAACTGGCCTTTCCAGCCGTTCCAGACACCGGGACCGACGGCGCGGATGTCGCAGATCGTCAGGATCAGCAGCATCTTCAGCCGGTCGAGCGACTGCACCACATCGGCGAAGTCGGTGATCGTCTTGCGGTCCGTAAGGTCGCGCGTCTGCGCGACCATCGACATGACCAGATGCTCCTGGATCAGCCAGACGACCAACTCTGTCTGCTTCTGCGACAGGCCGAAACGGGCGCACAGCTTGCGGGCGACACGGGCGCCGGCAATGGAATGGTCTTCTTGGCGGCCCTTGGCAACGTCGTGCAGCAGCACGGCAAGGTAGAGCGCCTCGCGGTCCTCGATGCCGGGCATCAATTTATTTGCGAGCGGGTGCAGGTCGTCGGCCTTGCCCTTGTCGATTTCCGACAGGACGTCGACGGTGCGGATCAGATGCTCGTCCACCGTATAGTGGTGGTACATGTTGAACTGCATCATCGCGACGATCTTGCCGAATTCGGGAATGAAGCGGCCGAGCACACCGGCCTCGTTCATGCGCCGCAGAATGAGCGCGGGGTCGCCCTTCGAAGTCAGGATCGACATGAAGAGGCGATTGGCCTCATCGTTTTCGCGCAGATCGCTGTCGATGAGGTTGAGCGAGCGCGTCACCCGCTTCAGCGCATCGGGATGGAATTCCAGCCCGTTGATGTCGGCAACATGGAACAGGCGGATGATGTTGACCGGGTCGTGCTTGAAGACATCCGGGCTTGCAAGCGCGATACGACCGCGGTCCTCGACGAACTCCGTGCTGCCGGCGATCTTGCGGCTGCGGTGCGCAAAGCGGCTGATGACACCGGTGAGGCCGGGCGTCGACTTCGCCTGCTGATCCTCGAGCGCCGCGCAGAGGATGCGCGTCAGGTCGCCGACGTCCTTGGCGACGAGGAAGTAGTGCTTCATGAAGCGCTCGACGGCCGAAAGGCCGGGTCGCGAATGATATCCAAGCGCTTCGGCGATCTCGCGTTGAATGTCGAAGGACAGCCGTTCCTCGGCCTTTCCGGTCAGGAAATGCATGTGGCAGCGCACCGCCCAGAGGAAGTCGTCGGCCTTCTCGAAAACGCGATACTCGTGCTTGGAGAGAACCCCGAGTGGCACCAGCTCCGCCGTGTCGCGAACATGGTAGTAGTATTTCGAAATCCAGAAGAGCGTGTGCAGGTCGCGCAGGCCGCCCTTGCCTTCCTTGACGTTCGGCTCGACGAGATAGCGCGTGTCGCCCGCCTTGCGGTGGCGCTCGTCACGCTCGGCAAGCTTGGCGGCGATGAATTCGGGGCCGGTGCCGGTGACGATTTCCTTGTCGAAGCGCGTCTCCAGTTGCGTTTCCAGCGATCGCAGGCCACAGATGTAGCGCATCTCGAGGATCGCCGTGCGGATCGTCATGTCCGACTTCGACAGCGCAATGCACTCTTCCAGGGTGCGCGTTGCATGGCCAACCTTGAAGCCCATGTCCCAGAGGACGTAGAGCATGAATTCGACTGCTTTGTGCGTCTCCTCCGCCGGCTTCGGCTGGAACAGGAACAGAAGGTCGATATCGGAGCCTGGCGCCAGCGTGTCGCGGCCATAGCCGCCAACGGCGGTGACGGCGAACTTGTCCTTCTGCTTCGGAAAGACGTGGGTGCAGACGAACTCGTAGAGGACCGTGACGATCTGGTCCTGCAGCCAGGAAATACGGCGGGCACAATTGATGCCGCTGCCATCGGCAGAAAGCAACTCGCGCGCTATCTGTCTACCTTCGCTGCTCGCCTTCTTGAGGATCGCCAGCAGATCGGACCGCATGACGTCGGGCCGCGTCTTGTTGGACTCGGCCACCGCGTCGCACGTCTTCGAGAGATGATCGGTGTCGAGGATATCGGAGAAATCGATGTCGTTCGTCGTCGCCATGCGCGGGGCGGCTTCCTGTTCGCGTGGCGCAGCCGTGTGCTGCTGCTCCTCTCGTTTCGTCTGCATGCGCTATAGCCTCTTTGCCCGCCGATGACACGGGCTTTCATACTGCAGAACCTTTAATTTTGGCGAAAAGGTGTTGCCGCGCGCGAAAGCGGCGGCATCGGGCGATCAGGCAGCGATCTGAGCCTGTACGGAATAGAGCACCTGCCGCGTTTCGCTGGTGATCGCCTCCAGCGTCTCTTGGTCGCACTCGCGGTAGCCGGCTTTGGCAACACACGAGGAAAGTTCCAGAATCCGGGCGCAGCAGCGGATGATCTGCAGCAGGCCGAAGGGCGAAGCCCAGCCGCGCGGGGTGCCGTGCTCATCCGCAAGCCGCAGCGCTTCAAGCGCGTTGAAGATCGCCGCAAGCCTCTGGGTCTCGTTGAACAGCCGATCCATGAACATCGGCTAGCCCTGCTTCAGCTTCTTCTTGAGGTCGTAGAGCGCGCCCATCGCCTCGCGCGGGGTCATGTCGTCGAGGCTCATGGCCTTTAGCGCTTCTTCCACCTTCGATGGGCCACGGCTGGCATCCTCGCGCCGAACCGCCACCTGGAACAGAGGCAGGTCATCGATGAGCTGGCTCGCCGGGTTCTTGCGGTCGGCGTCCTCGAGGCGTGTCAGCACGTCGCGGGCACGCGCCACCACCGAGGCCGGCAGGCCGGCAAGCCGGGCAACCTGGATGCCGTAGGAGCGGTCGGCAGCACCTGGGCCGACCTCGTGCAGGAAAATCACGTCGCCGTCCCATTCCTTCACGCGCATCGTCGCGTTCGATAACCGTGCAAGCTTTTCCGACAGCACCGTCAGTTCGTGGAAGTGGGTGGCGAAGAGGCCGCGGCAGCGGTTCCCTTCGTGCAGATGTTCGACGGCGGCCCAGGCGATGGAAAGGCCGTCGAAGGTAGCCGTACCACGGCCGATCTCGTCGAGAATGACAAGGGACCGGTCGGTCGCCTGATTGAGGATCGCCGCCGTTTCGACCATTTCGACCATGAAGGTCGATCGGCCGCGCGCAAGATCGTCGGAAGCGCCGACGCGCGAGAACAGCCGATCGACGATGCCGATATGGGCTGACGTCGCCGGCACGAAGGACCCCATCTGCGCGAGGATCGCGATCAGTGCATTCTGACGCAGGAAGGTCGACTTACCGCCCATGTTCGGGCCGGTCAGCAGCCAGATCGCGCCATCCTTTCCGCCGGAGACGGGAGAGAGATCGCAGTTGTTGGCAACGAACGGGCCAGATGATTGCCGCCGCAGCGCCTGTTCGACGACAGGGTGGCGTCCGCCTTCGATCGCAAACATCTTCGAGCCGTCGACCAGCGGCCGGCAATAGGCCTGCTCGTCTGCAAGCAGCGCAAGGCCGGCGGCAACGTCGATAACGGCGAGCGCGCGAGCGCCTGCCTTGATTGCTTCCGCTTCGGCGACGACGGCCGAGGTCATGTGGTCGAATGCCGCCAGTTCGATAGCAAGCGCCTTGTCGGCGGCGTTGGCGATCCGGCTTTCCAGATCGGCAAGCCCGGTGGTGGTGAAGCGCATCGCGTTCGCCATCGTCTGGCGGTGGATGAAGCGACCCTTGGCCTCCGGCGTATCTGTCATCGGCCCGGCATTGCCGGCAGTAACTTCGATGAAGTAGCCGAGGATATTGTTGTGCTTGATCTTCAGCGATTTGATGCCGGTTTCCTCGGCATATTGCAGCTGCAGGCCGGCAATCACCCGGCGCGATTGATCGCGCAGCGCCCTGACCTCGTCCAGTTCGGTGTTGGCGCCGTCCCGCAAGAAGCCGCCGTCGCGCTTCAGCAGCGGCAGCTCGTCGCCCAGTGTTTCGGAAAGCAGCGTTGCGAGGCCGGCCGGGAGGGCCTCGAGGCGCGAAAGCGCGAGCTTCAGCTCTTCCGGCAGCAGTGCTTCCGACAGCAGCCGGGCGACATCGCCCGCAGCACTCAGGCCCTGACGGATGGCGGCAAGGTCACGCGGCCCGCCACGGTCGAGTGCAAGACGCGAAAGCGCGCGCGGCATATCGGGAACATGCTTGAGATGGTGGCGCAGGTCGCCGCAAAGCGAAGGCTCCTCCATCAGGAAACCGATCGAATCCAGCCGCTCATTGATCCGGATGGGATCGGTCAACGGCGACATCAGCCGTTCGGCCAGCAAGCGTGCCCCGCCGCCCGTCACGGTACGGTCGATCGCCTTCAGCAACGAGCCGTTGCGATCGCCTGAAAGCGTGCGGGCAAGTTCGAGATTGGCACGGGTGGCGGGATCGATGAACAGCGTTGACGCGCCGCTTTCGCGCTCCGGCCGGCCGAGCGGCGGCCGTTCGGCGATCTGTGTCTTCTCGACATAGGCGACGGCTGCAGAGGCGGCGGCAAGCTCGGCGCGCGAAAAGGTGCCGAACCCATCAAGCGTAGAGACATTGAAATAGCGCGCGATCCGCCCCTCGGCGGTGGCGCTGTCGAAGAGCACGGATGGTTGCGGAACGGCGGTGCGGCCGAGTACGTCGAAAACAGGTTTCAGCTCGGCATCGTGAAAGATCGTATCGGGCACGATCAGTTCACGCGGATCGATCCGCAGGATATCGGCAAGCAGCCGCGAGCTTTCGGTCTCGGCCAGGCGGAAGATTCCGGTCGAGATGTCGATCCAAGCCAGCGCCAATACCGGCTCGGCGCTGCCGCGAATCCGGGTAAGTGCCATCAGATAGTTCGATTCCGACGGCGAAAGCAGCTTTTCCTCGGTAATTGTGCCCGGCGTCACCAGGCGGATAACGTCGCGTTTCACGACGGACTTGGATCCGCGCTTCTTGGCTTCGGCCGGGTCCTCGACCTGCTCGCAGACGGCAACCCGGAAACCGAGGGCGATCAGCTTCTGCAGGTAGTCGTCGGCCGCATGAACAGGCACGCCGCACATAGGAATGTCCCGCCCCATGTGCTGGCCGCGCTTGGTCAGCGTGATGCCCAGTGCACGGGAGGCTTCCAGAGCATCCTCGAAGAACAGCTCGTAGAAATCGCCCATGCGATAGAACAGCAACGAGTCAGGGTTGTTGGCCTTGATCTCGATGAATTGCTCCATCATCGGCGTTGCCGAGGCGCGGCTTTCTTCCGTGGCCAGCTCGGCAGCCGAAAAGGCTTCTATTCCAGTGTCTATTCGTTCGTTCACGGAGATGCATTTTTTCCAAAAAAGAGGTGCCAACCCTAGCCGCCCGCCGCTATAGATGACAACCGCGATTGAGGAAGAGCAAGGCGTCACCCACAAGACGTTGGAGGAAAAATGCCCGACACCGAGAAGAAGCAGCGGCCGGTTACATCAGTGACCGACAACGAGGCTCTTGAGTTCCACGCCATGGGGCGGCCCGGAAAGCTGGAGATCAACGCCACGAAGCCTATGGCGACCCAGCGCGATCTGTCGCTCGCCTATTCGCCTGGCGTTGCCGTTCCGGTGAAGGCAATCGCCGCCGATCCCGCCACCGCCTATGATTATACGACGCGCGGCAACATGGTCGCGGTCATCTCGAATGGTACCGCAATTCTCGGTCTCGGCAATCTCGGTGCACTGGCCTCCAAGCCTGTTATGGAAGGCAAGTCGGTGCTATTCAAGCGCTTTGCCGACGTCGACTCCATCGATCTCGAAGTCGATACCGAAAACGTCGATGAGTTCATCAACTGCGTCCGCTTCCTCGGTCCCTCGTTCGGCGGCATCAATCTCGAAGACATCAAGGCGCCCGACTGTTTCATCATCGAGCAGCGTCTGCGCGAACTGATGGACATCCCGGTTTTCCATGATGACCAGCACGGCACGGCGATCATTGCTGCCGCTGGTCTCATCAATGCGCTGGAACTGACCGGTCGCGACCTGAAAACGACGAAACTCGTCTGCAATGGCGCGGGTGCAGCAGCCATCGCCTGCGTTGAGCTCATCAAGGCCATGGGCTTCGCGCCCGAGAATATCGTCCTTTGCGACACCAAGGGCGTTATCTACCAGGGCCGCACCGAGGGCATGAACCAGTGGAAGTCGGCGCATGCGGTCAAGACCAAGGCGCGCACGCTCGAGGAGGCGATGAAGGGCGCGGACGTGGTTTTTGGCCTCTCGCAGAAGGGCGCGTTCTCCGAGAGCATGATCCGCTCCATGGCTGATCGCCCGATCATCTTTGCGATGGCCAATCCCGATCCGGAAATTACGCCCGAAGAGGTTACCCGCATCCGCGACGACGCCATCATGGCAACGGGTCGCTCCGATTATCCGAACCAGGTCAACAACGTSCTSKGYTTYCCSTAYATCTTCCGTGGCGCGCTGGACGTCCGTGCGACCACCATCAACGACGCCATGAAGATCGCTGCTGTTGAGGCGCTGGCAAATCTCGCCCGCGAGGACGTTCCTGACGATGTTGTTGCCGCTTATCAGGGCAACCGCCCGCGCTTTGGTGCGCAATACATCATTCCGGTGCCGTTCGATCCGCGCCTGATCTCGGCGATCCCGGTTGCCGTGGCACAGGCAGCGATTGACAGCGGCGTAGCGCGCAAGCCGATTACAGATATGGCGGCCTATGCCCGCGAACTTTCCGGCCGCCGCGATCCCATCGCCTCGACGCTGGCGAGCCTCTACGAACGCGTTCGCCGCCGTCCAAAGCGGGTGGTTTTTGCCGAGGCCGAAGAAGAGCAGGTCATGCGTGCGGCAATGTCCTACGCAAACCAGGAGCTCGGCACGGCGATCCTGCTCGGCCGCGAAGACCTGATCCACCAGACCGCCGAGCGCGCCGGCATCGACCTCAATCGGCCGGGGCTGGAAATCGTCAACGCACGTATCTCCACCCGCGTCGAAACTTATATCGACTACCTCTATGCGCGCCTGCAGCGCAAAGGCTACCTGCATCGTGACGCACAGCGTCTGATCCATCAGGATCGCAACCACTTCGCCGCTTGCATGGTGGCGCTTGGTGACGCCGATGGGATGGTTACTGGTATCACCCGCAACTATTCGACGGCCCTGGAAGATGTGCGCCGCTGCATCGACATGAAACCCGGCCATCGGGTCATCGGCGTATCGATCGCGCTGTGCCGCGGCCGGACGGTGTTCGTCGCCGATACAGCGGTTCACGATATGCCGAACGCCGAGGAGCTCGCCGATATCGCTGTCGAGGCCGCAGGCTTTGCGCGCCGCATGGGCTATCAGCCGCGCGTCGCCATGCTTGCCTATTCGACCTTCGGTCATCCGTCGGGCGAACGCTCCGAGCGTGTGCGCGAGGCGGTGAAAATCCTCGACAAGCGCCGCCTCGATTTCGAGTATGACGGCGAGATGGCGGCCGACGTGGCGCTGAACCGCAAGGTCATGGAGCAGTATCCGTTCTGCCGCCTGTCCGGCCCGGCCAACGTGCTCGTCATGCCGGCCTTTCACTCAGCCTCGATCTCCACGAAGATGCTGCAGGAGCTTGGCGGTTCGACTGTCATCGGCCCGATCCTCGTCGGCCTCGACAAGGCCGTTCAGATCACTTCGATGGGCGCAAAGGATTCCGACATCGTCAACATGGCGGCGATCGCCGCCTATACGGCTGGATCGTGAAATAAAAACGGAGCGGGAGGCATCCTCCCGCTCCGTCTTCCATCTGCTTGAAAGTCAGCTCGCGAAACGACCGGCGTCGGCGCCGTAGTAGTTCAGGTAGCGATCGGAAATGCTGGCGATCGGCAACACGATCAGGACATCCGTCGTATTGAAGGCCTTGTCGACCACGGCGGTCGAACCGACCATGGCGCCGAGGCGCAGGTAACCCTTGATCAACGGCGGCAGTGCCATCAGCGCCCGCTTCGGGTTGACGGCTTCGGCCGGCATCAGATCCATGTCGCGCGCAAGGTGCGGAAGAGCGGCGACGGCCCACTCATCCTTCGCGGCGACGTTGTGATGCAGGAAGGACAGTGCCAGCGCATGGCTTTCCGGGTGGATGCCCGGGAAGGAGGCGCAACCGAACATGGCGCCCATGCCATGCTTTAGCGCATAGGCCCAGTTGCCCTGCCACAGAAGCTCGACCGTGCGCTTGGTGCGGTAGTCGGGCAGCACACAGGAGCGGCCGAGTTCCATGAACCGTTTGTCCGGATGGCGAGCAAGCAGCTCGTCGATGGCGAATTCCGAAGCCGAGTAAAAGCCGCCGTTCGCCATGGCGACTTCCTGTCGCAGCAGGCGATAGGTGCCGACGATCTGGTCCTCGCTGTCACCCTCGATCGAGCGGTCGAGCACGAGCAAATGATCGCAGAACGTGTCGTAGGAATCGAAATCGCGCTTGCGGCGCATGGCCTCCGGCGAAAGCTGTGCCCCCATTTCTTCGACGAAGACGCGGAAGCGGACGGCCTGGGCGGCATCGATCTCGCTGGCCGTTCGGGCAAGGCGAGTTTCGAGATTGCCGATGCGGCCGAGAACGTCGCCTTCCTTTAGCGCAAGCGTGGTCGATGGCCGGGGGGTCTCGGCGACAGCGTCACAGTTGAGGGCGTCTGCTGACATGGCGATTCTCCCGTTGCCGGCTTTTGACACGCCATAAAACACTTATATGCGACAGGAAAGTGACATCATATAGCCGCCATACGCAAGAAGCGTGCCGGTTATTTGATGGCTACCGCGCTTCCGCGCGGCGGGCCGAAAGCGCAGCAACAGCTTGGACTTCCGTCAGCAACCTTATCGGGTCAACCGGCTTTACCATGACGCGGTTTGCACCATTCAGCAAGACTTGTCTACGGGATTCATCGCGCTTGTCGGCGGTGAGCACGAGGATCGGAACAGGCGGAAGATCGAGCCGGCGTTCGTGCCCGCGTAGCCGGCCAAGCATGTCGATGCCGTCGCCTCCTGGCATGGAAAGGTCGCTGATGACAATGTCAGGGCGCACGCTTCCCTCCGACAGCGCGGCGTCGAGCAGCGTCTCGAAGTGCTCGACGTGCTCGACGGTATGACCGGCTTTTTCGAGCATGGCGCGAATGAGCATCGCGTTGATCGGGTCGTCTTCCGCCAGCAGGATACGCAGCCCACTCTGGATTCCCGCTTCCGGAATGGCAACGCTGAAACCGGGCTGGTTATCGTTCAACGCATCGCGCTTCTCCATGCCGCGCATCCGTCCACGCAGCACGTCGATCAGCGATTGCTCGCGCAGCGGCCGTATCAGCCACGCGTCGAATAGGTCGAGCGGATGGGCGTTGCGCTCCTCGGGGTTGACCAGGAAGATTTTGCGCAGTCCCAGTGCCGCGATTTCGCCACGGTCGGCAAGGTGCTCGGCGAACTCCGTCGACATCCGGTGGTCGACGATGATGTCGGTTGGCCTGCGGTCGCCCGCAGCCATGGCGAGCAACATGTCATGGGCGCTCGCACCGTCGGTGACCAGGTGGCAATCGCCGCCGAGCGTTGCGATCGTCTCCGATATCGCTTTGCGCGCCGAACCGGCCGGTGCCAGCAGCAGCACGACGCTGCCTGCAAGCACGGCCTTGTGGCGACTACGGCGTTCCTCCGGAATGGCGATCGGAAAGCGGATGCTGAACTCGCTACCGGCTCCCTTTTCGCTCGTCACCGTAAGTGTGCCGCCAAATTCGCGCATGATGCGGGCGGAGATGGAGAGACCAAGCCCTGTCCCGGCGCTCTTCTCGACCAGCGTTCCGCCCTGCTCGAATTCGCCGAAGATGCGGTTTTGTTCTTCCTCGGTCATGCCGGGGCCGGTGTCGGTGACACTGATCAGCACGTTGTTCGCCTGCAGCGATGCCTGGACGAAAACGCCGCCCGCCTGCGTGAATTTCACGGCGTTGCCGATCACGTTGAACAGGACCTGACGCAGGCGCGCCGGATCGAAGCTCATCATGTCTGGAAGGTCGGAGGATACCGTTGTCCCAATCTCGATGCCCTTTTCATGGGCGCGGTGGGCCAGCATTTCGACGACGCTTTCAAGGAGTTTGCGCAGCGATTCTGCGCGGGGGCGCAATTGGAAACGACCGACCTCGATGGTCGAGAAGTCTAGGAGGTCCTCGACCAGCTGCGTCAGCGCATAGCCGGATTGGCGGATGCCCGTCAGATAGTTCTGCTGTTCCTGCGTCAGCCGTGTCTCGGTCAGCAGATGCGTCATGCCGAGGATGCCGGACAGCGGAGTGCGGATTTCATGGCTGACCGTGGCAAGCAGGCGTGATTTGGCTGCGCTGTTGTACTCGGCCTTCTGCCGGGCCTCCTCGCGGGCTTGTGCGGTCAGCCGTTCGTCGGTGATATCGCGAGCGATGCTCTGCAGCAGGAGCCGTCCGTCGGCGGGGTCGCGGGTAACGACGTCACGCCAGAAAAAGATGCGTTGGCCTTCCGGCGTCGAGATCTCCACCTCGAAGCGATGCGGTGCCGAGCCCGGTCGAAAGGCGATGCCAATCTCCTCACACGTCAGTCCCTCTGGATTGAGCCTGCCGGTCAGCCGACGAAATGCCTCGTTGGCGCCAACGATGCGCCGATCCATGTTCCGTGTGACGGTAATGTCGCCAAGCGCGTCGTGGATCTCCGCAAAGAGAGCCGCCCTCTGGCTCCATGCGGATGAAACGCCGGTGAGGTGTTTCCGCAACGGGCGTTGTCTGGTGGTTGCGAGCATCGCGAGCAGGACAACGAAGGACAGCGCGGCAACGCCGAGCCCCACCGATGGCAGCAGAGGGCCGCCCGCCTGCGCCACGACAACAAGGAGAAAGCCGCCAACAAGGCCGAGACCGCCCAACCACCAGGATAGAAGCTTGCGGCCGACGCGGCTGCGTTGGAATTGCGGTGAAACGAACTCGGCTTGATAGGCAACAATATCCGAGTCCCGCTCACCGTGGCGATGAGCGGTATGCCGCCCGAACGCGGCGGCAAGTCTGTCGTGCAATTGACCGAGACCTTGCATGCCCGCCGGAATAGCATGGCGGCGGTTCCAAATGCCTTCAGCAAACCGCTAAGATTTTAACGGTCTGCGTTTTTAGGTTGTATCAGCTCGTCCAGAATCACGCATCCCGCGCCGATCGTGATAAAACTGTCGGCCAAGTTGAAGACGGCGAACGACCATGTCTCGGTGTGAAACAGGATGTAGTCGATCACATGCCCGTAGAGGAAGCGATCGATCAGGTTCCCGAGCGCGCCGGCGATGATCAGCGCGTAGCCGAGGTGAGCGAAGGTGCGCTGCTTGTTGGTGCGGTGCCAGAGCCAGATGACGAAAGCGACGATGATGAGGCGCATGCCGACGATGAACCAGCCGTCCATGCCCGAGAGCATCGAGAAGGCGACGCCGAGATTGTAGGTTCGGTAAAGCGCCAGCATCGGGAAAAGATGCACCGGCTCCTGCAGTGGTAGGGTGTGGTCGACAACGATCTTGACGATCTGGTCGAGTGCAACGGCGATGACGATGAAGATCAGGATTGGCAGCGGCCGGGCAAGCAGCGTCGGTCGTTCTAGCGTCTGTTCGGTCATTTGGCCTCGTCGAGTGAGAGGAGGTGGCGGCGCGCCTCGAACAGCATGACGGCGCTGGCGACGGCAAGATTGAGCGAGTCGGCACGGCCCTGCTGCGGAATGCGGGCAAGCGCATCGGCTTCCTTGGCAAGATGCTCGGGCAGCCCGGACTGCTCGTTGCCCATCAGGATCACCACCGGCTTCTTCTTGTAGTCGATGGTACGGTAGTCAACTGACCCTGCCAGATGCGTAGCAACGACGGAAGCTCCAGCGTGCTTCTTCCAGGCAATGAATTCTTCCGCCGTGGCGCGTGCAACGGGAACGGCAAACACCGAGCCCATGGTGGCGCGCACCGTTTCGAGCGAGAAGGGATCGGTCGTCTCGCCGACAAGGATGACGCCAGAGGCGCCGGCAGCGTCGGCTGTGCGGATGATCGTGCCGAGGTTGCCGGGATCGCGCACGCGATCGAGGGCGATCCAGGTTTCACCCGGCCTTGGGTGGATCTCGCGCAATGGCTTCCAGCGGCTTTCGAAGATGCCGACCACCATCTGCGGATTGTCGCGACGGGTGATCGAGGAAATCACCTTCTCGCTGACCTCGAGCACCAGCCCACCGGAGGCGACCGTCTTTGCCGCCATCTGCTCGACCAGCGGCTTGCCCTTGGCCGCTTTGGCATAGACAAGCGTGCGGATCGTCCAGCCGAGTTCGATCGCGTCGATGACCAGCTTCAAGCCTTCGGCCATGAAGGTGCCGCTCTGCTCGCGGGTCTTCTTGTCGCTGAGCGCCTTAATGTCCTTGATGATCGGATTGGCGAGCGAGGTAACCTCTTTCACGTGCCCGACCTTATGCGGGCCGTGGCCCCTGTGTTCATGGCTCATTTGGGTACCAACGGGAGAAGAGTGAGGTGGAGAGTGCGCGGCCCGGCGCCTTGCCGTCCAGCCCGGCCTCGCGAAGGACGAGCTCGCCGGATTCGACGACACCGCCGGCCCCGCGCATGGTCTCGCGCATCAGTTCATGGATCGAATAGAAGCTGGCCCGGATCGAATAGGCCGTCAACACAAGTCCAACCGCCTTCGGAGACAGGATTTCACGGCAGATATCGAGCATCAGCGGCAGGTGCGCGAAAAGATGCCAAACCTCGCCGTTCGGGCCGCGGCCGAAACTCGGCGGATCAGTGAGGATGATGTCGTAGGTGTTGCCGCGGCGTTCTTCCCGCAGGATGAATTTCATCGCGTCTTCGCAGATCCAGCGGATCGGCGCCTTCTCCAGCCGGCTCATCGCCTGGTTTTCGCGCGCCCAGCCGATCGCCTTCTTGGAAGCATCGACATGCGTAACCTCGGCGCCGGCAGCGGCGGCAACCAGGGAGGCAACACCGGTGTAGCCAAAGAGGTTCAGAACCTTCAATGGCCGCTTGGCGGCCTCGACCTGTTGCTTCATCCAGGTCCAGTGGGCGATCTGCTCGGGAAAGACGCCGACGTGGCGGAAAGAGGTGAAGCGGCCGAGGAAATCCACGCCGAGCAGATTGAGCGGCCAGGTCTCGCCGAGCGCTTCCTTGGGAAAGCGCCAGCGCCCGGTGCCTTCCTCGTCCGTATCGCCGGTGAAGACGGCATCGACCTTTTCCCAGGTTTGCTTTGGCAAGGACGGTTGCCAGAGCGCCTGGCCCTCCGGGCGCACGATCCGGTAGGGGCCGTATTGCTCCAGCTTCTCGCCGTTGCCGCTGTCGATCAGATGGAAGTCGCCTGCGCCAAGGGATTCAAGGATGACGGGCACGCGTTCAGCCGGACGCTCGCCAGTCCGCACCATCAGCGGCCGGTCGATTGCCGTAGGCACGGAGGCAGGTTCGCGCACCCTTTCACGGGCCGGCGCCGGCTTCGCTGCGGGCTTTGCCGGGCGCGGGCCTCGATCGTCGGCGCGGCGTCCGCCGGAGGGGCCGGCGGCGGGTTTCTGGCCTGGCCGGCGTTCTTTTTGTCTCAACGTAATCTTCCGCGTGCTTCAATTCGATAGAGCCCGTGCAAATAGCATTCCGTTTCATCTTGGCAAAGCGCTTTCGGGCTGTGATAAATTGAGCCACATCGAAAAGGGGAGGATTTTCGGATGGACTTGACCGGCGAAGAACGGATTGCCGCACCCCGGGATGTCGTATGGGCGGCACTCAATGATCCCGAGATATTGAAGCAGTGCATTCCGGGGTGTCAGAACCTGGAGATGAAGTCCCCGACGGAGCTCATGGCAGTGGTGAAGGTCAAGATCGGTCCGGTTTCGGCGACGTTCAACGGCGAGGTCTTGCTCTCCAACATTCAGGCGCCGGAAAGTTACACGATCTCGGGTGAAGGTAAGGGCGGTATTGCCGGCTTTGCCAAGGGCGGCGCTGATGTCGTATTGAAGGATGAGGGCGGGGAGACGGTCCTGCAGTATGAAGCAAAGGCCCAGGTTGGTGGCAAGATTGCCCAACTCGGCGCGCGGTTGATCGACTCAACCTCCGCTAAGCTGGCGCAGCAGTTCTTCTCCAGCTTCAACGCCGCCGTCAGTGCCAAAGCCGCAGAATAAGGGTCGGAATTGACAGATTTCTCCATTCAGACGACGTCACCATCCGTGAAGTGGACCATCAGATCGCCACTTCAATCGGAGTTGGAAAGGCTGGCCGACATATATCTGGCCGTCCGCCGCGAAACATTCACATGGGTCGATCCGGCCAGCTTCCGCCACGAGGATTTCAGCGTCCACACACAGGGCGAAGACCTATGGATTGCAGAAGCGCCGAACGGTGAGACCGCGGGCTTCATGACCCTGTGGCCGCCGGACGATTTCATTCACATGCTTTATATCAGCAAGTCCTGGCAAGGGCAGGGGGCGGGCGCCGCCTTGCTCGCTACGCTGCCGAACTGGCCGCTCAGGAAGTATCGGCTGAAATGCCTGGTCAAGAATGAGCGTGCGAACGCCTTCTATCGATCCAAGGGGTTCATCGTCACGGGATCCGGCTCATCGGCGGAAGGCGACTACGAAGAGATGAGTTTCTACCCAGCCGCCCGGGATGCGCAGGCCTATTGAAGCTGCGGCTTCTTCAGGAAAGCATTGCGATCGGCGGACCTGATGCGCAGCCACGCCTCGCGTCCATTGCGCACCACCCGCATCGGGATTTCCGCGCCGGCTGGGCCGCTGCTCCAGACCTTGCGATAGAAATCGGCAAGTCCATCGACCTCGCCGTCGCGGATCTCGGAAATGATGTCGCCTCGGCGCAGGCCGGCCTCGTCCGCAGGACTTCCGTCGGCGACGCTCATAACGATCACATCGCCGTTGCTTTCTGCGGAGAACGCGCCGAGCCATGGACGCGGTGGCTTGTTGACGCGGCCCTGGGTCATCAGGTCGTCCAGAATTGGCGGAAGCAGATTGATCGGCACGATCATGTTGATATCGACGGCGTCGCCGCCCTGACTCATCTGCAGCCGCAGTGACCCGATGCCAAGCAGCTTGCCGTCGCCATTAATGAGTGCCGCGCCTCCCCAGGAGGGATGCGCAGGCGTGGTGAAGATCGCCTCATCAAGCAGATATTCCCAATAACCCGCGAATTCCTGCTTTGCCACGATCCTGGCTTCCACGAACTGGCCGATTCCATCCGCCAGTACGACGGGATCACCGAGGTTAGCGCCGATGTCGTCGCCGAATTCCAATGCCGGCAGGCCGAGGTCACCCAGTGCTTGAAGCAGGCCGAACCCGGTCTCCTGATCGTAGGCGAGAGGATGGGCCGCGACAACGCGCCCGTCTAGCGTGGTCAGCCAGACTTCCTCGGCCTCGGTGATCAGGTAGCCGATGGTGAGGACCAGTCCGGATGGCTTGATGACGACGCCACTTCCCTCCCGGCGCGTGCCGAGTGTGCCGGCCGTAAAGGCATCATCAGGAATTGAGGAGCGAACGGCCACGACTGACCGCAGGATTTCGTCGATATTCATGGTCTCATCCTCGCAAGGCAGGGCTCGTATGCCGCGAAACGACTGTGCCTAGCAGATGTGCAGTGGGTCACATTTTATATAGCTATGAAGCCGGATCTATGGCTGCAAGTGGTTGCATAGCTGAATTTCGGCCCGCTGTCCGCCCTTGGCGTGCGCGTCACCTCGACGGCAGATGGCCCGCAATTTCCTCGGCGTGGGTCTTGTGGCGGTCCGCCTCGGCCTGCCAGCGAACGGCCGCTTTCGCTTCGGTTCGCGCGCGCTTGCGGTATTTGCCCTGATTGAGCCAGGTGGCTGCCGAGCCGACCAGCATGCCGATGATCAGCGTGATGAAAAGAAACACGAAGAACGGCGCTGACAAGGAAAGGACTTGGTCGTCCGGCCGAAACGGGTTGAAGGCGAGCGTCACCACCTGCCTGTTGGCGACGCAGAAGATGATCAAAATGATTCCGAGTGGTAAAAAAATCAAAAGGTTGGTGATCTTCTTCGCCATGCTCGGCCTCCGTATATCAACGCCCGTCGACTTTGACGCAGCGCTTTGATCTGGTCAGCAGGATAGTGGGCCGAGAGCCAAGTTCAAGTGCGGGCTTGCCGCAGGCTGCATCAGGGAGAGGATCAATCCTCTTCGTCGGCCTGTCCCGGGTTGAGGCGCTCACGCAGCTCCTTGCCGGTCTTGAAGAAGGGAACCCACTTCTCCTCGACGAAAACGGTATCGCCGGTACGCGGGTTGCGGCCGGAGCGGGACGGGCGGTTCTTCACCGAGAAGGCGCCGAAGCCGCGCAACTCGACGCGATTGCCGGCCGCGAGCGCGTCGGTTATCTCATCGAGAACCGCGTTGACGATATTCTCGACGTCACGATGATAAAGATGCGGGTTGCGGGCTGCAACGATCTGCACCAGTTCGGACTTGATCACTTTCGTCCCCCTTAAATTATTGATTTCTTATCAATCATTGCCAACCTGCCAAACTGAAAGGAGCCCGTCAAGGAGCAACTTCTGCGGCAGGATTCCGCCGAGGTCACGCGCCTTGGCAAGATCGTCATAACCAAGCAGCGTGAGGATATGAGACGCGCTGTCCGCGAGCAGGAAAGCTGTGTTTCTTCTCTTGTCCCAATCGACCTCAGGTAGGTTCTTGCTGACCTTGCGCGTCTCAAGGTAGGCCCTGATCTCGTCATTTCCGCCGATCTGGTCGATCAGCTTGACCTTGAGCGCCTGACGGCCGGTGAATATCGAGCCGTCCGCAAGCTTCTGCACCTCATCATGCGGCAGCTTGCGCCGCTCGGCGACGAGATCGACGAACCAGCCGTAGCTGTCGAGAATCATGTTGTTGATCATGGCCTTGGCCTCTTCGCTCGCCGGATGGAATGGCGACGGTTCGGCCTTCAAGGGCGACGATTTGATTTCTTCCATCGAAACGCCGATCTTGTCGAGCAGCGGCCTGATCTGCGGATACTGGAAGATCACCCCGATCGAGCCGGTGATCGAGCTGTCGCCGGCAATAATCATGTCGCCGGCGGTCGCGATCATGTAGCCGGCGGAAGCGGCCAGCGTGCGCACGTCGGATACGACAGGCTTCTTGGCGGCAATGGCGCGGATTGCCTTGAATATCCGCTCTCCGCCATAAGTCGTGCCCCCGGGTGAGGAAATCGAGACGATGACGGCCTTCACCGCATCGCTCTTTTCGATTTTCTTCAGCCGCTCCAGCAACTCGTCATCATCGGTGATCAGCCCGGAAATGGTCACATGGGCGACGTGCGGCCGACTGGTCGCGATATCGCCGATGAGTGCCCGGTAAGCAGCGTAACCCAATAGCACGAGCAGCAGCACCGCGACGACGCGCCAGAAACCGACCTTGCGGCGAAGCCTGCGGCGATCGGCGATCATGGAACTGTCCATACATTCCTCCAGGGGGTGGGGAGCACGCGTGATCCCGCAAATCTAGGGCTCCTGCGCCGTTCGGACACGTAGATTTTGCACGCGTCGGCGCCTTTGTTGCTTGTTGCAGAAAAAAATCCATATTGGCAAGTCAGTGTAATAATGCGAAACGAACTGTGATCGAGCGCGAGAATGCTTATATACGCTGCTCCATCACCTACACGGACCAGGTTATGCTCAATACTTTGAACACCACGGGACAGGCTGACTATGTGACGCCGGAGCGAAGCGCCTATGTCGCTGCGCGCTTCCATTCGGCACGGGTGCGCCGCCTGAAGGTCATTCTTCCGATCGCGGCCGTTGTGGTGTCGCTGATCTTCATTGGTGTATCCGTGATCCGCACCTACCTGCCGGAGAATATCAAGATCGAGGGCGCCAAGATCGAGAATGGCAAGGTGGTGATGGAAAAGCCCGCCATCTCCGGCCGCAACTCGGATGGCATCAACTATTCGATGCTGGCGGAACGCGCGCTTCAGGATATCAAGAATCCCAACCTGATGACGCTTGAGAATATCAAGGCGGCCGTCCCGATGAAGGACGATCTGATCGCCCGCGTCGAGGCGACGGCCGCAGATTACGATCGTGCGACCGACAATCTCGATGTCAAATCTCCCTTTGCCATCCTTTTGAGCAATGGGCTGACGGCCAACTTCCAGAGCGCCAAGGTCGACATCAAGGGCGGGAAGCTCACCAGCGAGGATCCCGTAAGCATTCAGAAAGATGGTGCCTCTATTGTTGCGCAGTCGGTCAAGATGACGGATAAGGGGCAGACGATCACATTCGAGGGAAATGTACGCATGAACGTCGATCCCTCAGCTATTCACAAACAGGGCACTTAACAGCCGGGTCACCATGACAAACGCTTGTCGCATTTCTACCCGCAAGGCGGGAGCAGTATTTCTGAGTGGCGCGGTTGCGCTGCTTGTGTTGACCGGAGGCGCCCTGGCGCAGGCAACAACCAGTCAGATGGATGGGCTGAAGCTCAGCAGTGACGAACCGATCCAGATCGAGAGCGACAAGCTGGAGATCCACGATAAGGAGCACACGGCCGATTTCACTGGCAATGTGAAGGTCGTGCAGGGCAAGACGACGCTGCAGGCCGGCCACATGACGGTCTACTACAAGCCGAAGGCCGGCGATGCGAACGCGCCTGCCGCCGACGCCAAGGCCGCCGACACCAAGAATGCTTCGGCATCGATTTCATCCGGAAACGCCGATATCGATCACATCGTGGTGACGGACAAGGTGTACCTGACCTCGGGCACGCAGACAGCTACCGCCGACAACGGTTCGTTCGACATGGCCAAGCAGCTTTTCATCCTCAAGGGTGACAGGGTCGTCCTCACCGATGGGCCCAACGTCTTTACGGGTTGCCAGCTGACCGTGCACATGGAGACGGGACAGGCACAGCTGGAGAGCTGCGGGGGGCGCGTCCAGATTCAGCTTGATCCGAAATCGCAGAAACAGAACTGACCCCGGCCGTACCACGTGAAGTTATTCTCGCTATCGACCATGTTCGGCAGGTCCGGGCAGCAAGCTGCTGAAGCCCCCGCCGGCGACAAAAGCCGTTACCAGGGCACGCTGATTGCGCGCGGTCTGACCAAGACCTATAGCACCCGCCGTGTCGTGAACGGCGTGTCGCTGGTCGTTCGACGCGGCGAGGCCGTTGGCCTGCTGGGTCCGAACGGCGCCGGCAAGACAACCTGCTTCTATATGATCACCGGGCTTGTGCCCGTTGATGAAGGTACGATCGAGATCGACGGCAACGAAGTCACGACGATGCCGATGTACCGTCGCTCGCGGCTGGGCGTCGGATATCTGCCGCAGGAAGCGTCGATCTTTCGGGGGTTGACCGTCGAAGAGAATATTCGCGCCGTCCTGGAAGTGCACATCAACGACAAGGCTGCGCGCGAGAAGAAGCTCGACGAACTGCTCGATGAGTTTCACATTCGCAAGCTGCGCAAGAGCGCCGCCGTGTCGCTTTCCGGTGGCGAGCGTCGCCGCCTCGAAATTGCCCGCGCGCTGGCGACCGATCCGACCTTCATGCTCCTCGATGAGCCGTTTGCGGGCGTTGATCCGATCTCCGTCGCCGACATTCAGCATCTTGTGCATCATCTGACGGCGCGCGGCATCGGCGTGCTGATCACCGACCACAATGTGCGCGAGACGTTGGGCCTGATCGACCGCGCCTATATCATCCATGCCGGCGAAGTGCTGACGCACGGTCGTGCCAACGACATCGTCAACAACCCGGAAGTGCGGCGCCTTTACCTCGGCGATAATTTCAGCCTCTGACGCGCTCTCGCGCCGCGGAAATTCACCTTCTGTGACAGTTCCGCTTGACCAAATAGAATAAAAAAGCAATTTTTGGGCCAACTTGGATTTCCGTGGCCTGAGCCCGTGGCAGGACGCGGTTTCCCGGAGGAGACGAACGGGAGTTTCGCGTCCGCTATGGCACTGTCGGCCAATCTTTTCCTGCGCCAGAACCAGTCGCTGGTGATGACACCGCAACTGATGCAGTCCATCCAGTTGCTGCAGATGACGCATTTCGAGCTGACGCAGTTTATTGCCCAGGAAGTCGAAAAGAACCCGCTGCTCGAGATTCCGTCAAATGATGCGGAATCGGGCAGCGAGCGCGGGGGCGCGGAGGACGAGGCCTACGCGCATCAGGCTGAAGACCCCTCCGACGACGGCTACGATAGCCGAACCGAGGTCTTGTCGGGCGATTGGTACGAGAGTGGCAACAGCGGTGGGGCAAGCCGCCTCAGCGACGAACTCGACGCCAATTATGCCAACGTGTTTCCCGATGACGGCGTCCCGCAGCGCGCCGATGCTCCGGAGCTGATCAGCCAGTGGAAGTCGATGCCCGGCAGCGGCGAAGGGGCGGAGAGCTACGATCTCGATGATTTCGTTGCCGGTCAAATCTCGCTTCGCGATCATCTTGCCCAGCAGTTGCCCTTTGTCCTGCCCGATATGGCCGATCGCCTGATCGCTCAACATCTCGTCGATCAGCTGGATGAGGCAGGCTATCTCCAGGGCGATGCGACGGAAGCAGCCGACAGGCTGGGCGCAGGTGTCGACGATGTCGAGCGTGTAATCGCCGCCTTGCAGGCGCTCGATCCGCCCGGTGTATTCGCCCGCAATCTGGCGGAGTGCCTGGCGATCCAGCTTCGGCAGAAAGACCGCTTTGACCCTGCCATGCAGGCGCTGGTCAGCAATCTCGAGCTCCTGGCCCGGCGTGACTTCGCGACGCTGAAGCGGCTGTGTGGCGTGGACGAGGAAGATCTGCTCGACATGCTGGGCGAGATCCGGCAGCTCAATCCCAAGCCAGGTGCCGGCTTCGAAACCGGAATGTCGGAAGCGATCATGCCTGATGTCGTCGTGCGGGCAGGCTCCGACGGCGGCTGGCTGATCGAGCTCAATCCCGACACATTGCCGCGCGTTCTGGTCAACCAGGCGTATTTTTCAAAAGTCACCAAGAGTGGTGAGGATCACGCGTTTCTGTCGGAATGCCTGCAGACCGCCAACTGGCTGACCCGGAGCCTCGACCAGCGCGCCAAGACGATCATGAAGGTGGCGAGTGAGATCGTTCGGCAGCAGGACGCCTTCCTGATGCATGGGGTCGATCACCTGCGGCCGCTCAACCTCAAGACGGTGGCCGACGCCATCAAGATGCACGAATCCACCGTCAGCCGCGTCACATCCAACAAGTACATGCTGACGCCGCGGGGGCTCTTCGAGCTCAAGTATTTCTTCAGCGTTTCGATCAGCGCCGTCGAAGGCGGTGACAGCCATTCGGCCGAGGCCGTACGCCACAAGATCCGGACGCTGATTTCGCAGGAAAGCCCGGAATCCGTTCTTTCCGACGACGATATCGTGGTTATTCTCAAGAAGGGCGGCATCGACCTGGCCCGTCGCACGGTGGCTAAATACCGGGAAGCGATGAACATCGCATCCTCGGTCCAGCGCCGGCGGGAGAAGCGCGCTTTGGCCAAGGTTGCGGGTTTTTGATTGCTGCCTGGAGCTACCGATACGTGTATTTATAAATTCTAATTCATGCATCTGTTGACATTTTGGTAACTTCTGGCTAGAAGCGCGCCGCAATTGGCGCTGTGGGCAGCGTTGGAAGTTATCCCCATCATCCTCAGGGAGCCTGAAGCCGGCAACTTCGGCCGATCTTGCTTGGGATCGCGCGAAGTGCTTGGATGAGGGTGAGCCTTGGCGTAAACTGGTACCCGCAAACACTGTAAGAAGGGAAACTCCATGAGTGTGCGTGTATCCGGTAAACATATGGAAATTGGTGACTCGTTCCGTCAGCGGATCGAGGACCAAATCGGTGTCGCCGTCACGAAATACTTCGACGGAGGGTATTCTGGTCAAGTGATCGTGCATAAGGCCAACGCCCGTTTTTCCGCCGACTGCAAGCTTCATCTCGATAGCGGAGTTGTATTGCATGCCGCCGGAGAGGCGATGGACCCGCAGTTGGCCTTCGATGCCGCTTCCGAGCGGATCGAGAAGCGCCTTCGCCGCTACAAGCGCAAGCTGAAGGATCACTACGCCGGAAATCACCAGAATGGTTCTGCGGAAGTTGCCTACACCGTCATGGATGGCATGTCGGACCACGAAGACGAGATCCCGGATGACTTCGCGCCGGCGATCGTCGCCGAAAGCACCAAGCAACTAAAAACAATGTCTGTCGCGACCGCCGTGATGGCGCTCGACATGACGGATGAGCCGCTGCTGCTATTCCGCAGTCCAGGCAAGGAACAACTGAACATCGTTTATCGTCGGCACGACGGTAACATTGGCTGGATCGATGCAGCCAGTATCAAAAGCTGAGATCAAGGCGAAGGGCGGCAGTTAGGCTGCCGCTCTCCTCTCTTGGCGCAGAAGGAAAATAAAATGGCTTTGGCAGATTTGCTGCAGCAAAATGCGATCATTCCCGCCCTTAGGGTAAATTCCAAGAAACAGCTCCTCCAGGAATTGGCTGCAAAGGCGTCGAAAGTCACAGGGCTTTCGGAGCGGGAAATTTTCGATGTTGTCCTGCAGCGCGAACGCCTTGGCTCGACCGGCGTCGGTAACGGGATCGCTATTCCGCACGGTAAGTTGGCAAGCGTCCATTCCATCGTCGGCATCTTCGCGCGTCTCGATCAGCCCGTCGATTTCGAGGCCCTGGACGATCAACCCGTGGATCTGGTGTTCCTGCTCCTCGCACCGGAAGGCGCTGGCGCTGATCACCTCAAGGCCCTCTCGCGCATCGCCCGCGTGCTGCGCGACCACGATCTCGTCGCCAAGCTGCGTGCGACCGACTCCGCCTCGGCGATCTATGCGTTCCTCAATGAGGAGCAGACCTCGAACGCAGCCTGAGCATTCAACATGCCAGTAAAAAAGGCGCCTGATTGCTCAGGCGCCTTTCTTCATTCAAGCCGTCGAGTTCGGCTTAGAACTCTTCCCAGTTGTCCTGAGCGAGCGCTGCCGAGCCCTGAGTCTGCGGAACTGCGCGGCGCGGTGCCGGTGCTGCAGCTTGGCGATACGTCGGTGCAGCAGTCGGCGCGCGCATCTGCTGAGCCGTCGAGCGTAGTGCGGAAGCGTGGCTCATGCCGGATACGCGGAAGCGTGTCACGAGTTGCTTCAGCGTCTGGGCCTCGTCGTTCAGCGTGATGCTGGCTGCTGTCGTCTCCTCGACCATGGCTGCGTTCTGCTGGGTAACCTGGTCCATCTGGTTCATGGCCTGGTTGATCTCCTTCAGTCCGATCGCCTGTTCACTGGCCGATGCGGAGATCTGGCGGATAAGGCCGTTGATGCCCATGACCTGCTCGGAGATCTTATGCAGCGTATCGCCGGCGCGGCCGACCAGATCGACGCCTTCCTTGACCTGTACGGCCGAAGTGTTGATGAGCGTCTTGATCTCCTTGGCGGCGTTCGCGGAACGCTGGGCCAGCTCGCGGACTTCCTGCGCGACGACGGCAAAGCCCTTGCCGGCTTCGCCGGCGCGTGCGGCTTCAACGCCGGCATTCAGGGCCAGCAGGTTGGTCTGGAAGGCGATCTCGTCGATGACGCCGATGATGCGCGAGACCTCGGTGGAGGACTGCTCGATGCCCTGCATCGAAGCAATTGCCTTGCGCACCACTTCGCCTGACTTTTCGGCATCCTCGCAGGCGAGGTTGACGTTATCAGCCGCCGTGCGGGCGTTTTCGGCGCTGGAGTTGACCTGTGCGGTGAGCTCGTTGAGCGCGGCTGCCGTTTCTTCCAGGCTTGCTGCCTGCTGTTCCGTACGCTTGGCGAGGTCGGAGGCGCTGCCGCTGATTTCGCTTGTACCGGAGCCGATGTTCACGACGCTGAGGTTCATCGTGTTGATGGTTTCCTCGAGGCTTTCGAGAGCCGCGTTGAAGTCCTGCTTCAGCTTGGCGTATTCGCCCGGGAAGTCCTCGGTGATGCGATGGCCGAGGTTGCCCTGGGACAATTCGGACAGGCCGGAGCCGACGATCGACACGATATGACGCTGCAGCGTGATCGACTGATGCCGCTCGGCTTCCGAGCGGCCACGCTCGGTTTCCGCTGCATCGCGCTGGTTGTTTGCCTCGGCCTCAAGACGCTGCGTGTCGGCGAGTGCGAAGCGGAAGCCCTCAAGAGCCTTGGCCACGGCGCCGATCTCGTCAGCGCGATCCTGACCGGCTACCGGCTGCTCGTACTTGCCGTCGCTGAGTGCCTTGACGCTGGCGACGAGACCGCCGATCGGACGCTGGACGAGGGAACGGACGGCTAGGTAGAGGGCAATCATGACGGCTGCGAGCACGAGAATGCCGGCGACAACCATCATGGAGGTTTGATCTTGAACAGGCGCGTTGATGGCCGAGTGCGGGACGTCGACGAGGATGACCCAGGTCGTGTTCACGTCGGGCAGGGCAAAGGGATAGACGACGCGGTCGAAGGGCTCGTAGCTATCGTAGCTCAGGTCCTTGACGACGGCTGGCTGTAGCGTCGAAAGCGCGCTCTTCACGGCATCTGTGCCTTCGCCGTCATAGTCCTTCATGGAAAGCTCGGGAATCGGCGAGACAATCCATTTGCCGGTCTGCGAGAGCAGCGTAACGCGGCCAGAGCCGAAGGGGTGGAGCGTCGAAAGCTTATCGCGGAGCGATTTGAGGGAGATGTCGACGCCGCTGACGCCGATCATCTTGCCACCCGAGAACACCGGATAGGCAATGGACGTCATCGCGGTATTCTCGCCGGTCGTCGTCTCGGCATAAGGCGGCGACAGCGCGCCCTTCTTGCTTTCTGCGGCGAGCGCGTACCAGGCAGCCTTATAGTCGGAATCGAAGGTGGAGAAGCTGAAGCCGCCGTCCTTGCTCTTCGTCCAGTACGGGTTGAATGTGCCATCCTTGGCTGCGCCGAATTCGGCCTTGCCGGCCATGGACGGCGACTGGCCGTCGAAGGCGTTCGGCTCTTCGGCAAACCAGCTGCCGAAGGCAAACTGGTTGCGCTCGACGTTTGCCTTCAGCATGTCCAGAACGGCCTTGCGGTCGAGATATTTGCCCTCCTGACCATGACCGATCGTGCCGGCCATCGAGCGCGCGGCCCCTGCCAGCTCGCCGACGGATGAGGCAACCTCGTTGGCGATAGCCTTCGCCTCGAGATTAGCTTGGTCCATGGTGAGGGTCCGCACGCGGTTGCGCGTCTCGCCGATGAGGAAGAAGTTGGAAATGAGGAGGACGAGGGCGATGGCAACGCCCGTAATGAGGATAAGCTTGGCTGCAAGCGATTTCATGCGAAAGATGAACATGGATTCCTCGGGAAGCAAGGATGTGCCGTACGGGGCATTCATCGGCACAGGGGACGAGGGCGTCGCCCCCTCATGGAGCAGCCGTGACAGAAGCCGACCCCTTGGCGAAGGCCGGCGATGGCTGGAACATCGCCGGAAACCTATTAAATTTGAATGAAATCTAATGAAAACAGAAGCTGCATACGGCAAACCGCCCCGATATGTCGCGGGGCGAATTGCCCTATAGCTCGTTTGCGACTTCGGCGCTTGATGGGATCGATGGCTGAGCGCCTTGCTTGAGGCAGGCGAGCGATCCTGCGACGGCGGCCCGCCGCAGCGATGCCTCGAAATCGAGGCCTTCGTCCAGGCTCGCGGCGAAATAGCCGCAGAACGTGTCGCCGGCACCGACCGTATCGACAGGCTCGATCTTCAATCCCTTCGCACGGGAGATGACGCCGTCGCGGATTGCGATGACGCCGTCTGCGCCGAGCGTCACGATCAGGGTTTGCCCCGTCTCCGCATTGAGTCGTTTCAACGCGGCCTCGCGATCCGCCGTGCCCATGTTTTCCTGGCCGGCAAGACGCTCGAACTCGGTTTCGTTCGCGATCACGATGTCGGCAAGGCGGCCGAGGCGTGGAGCGTCTTCGATCAGTGGGGCCAGGTTGAGGATGGACGTGACGCTCTTGGCGCGCGCCGCGGCCAGCGCCCGCTCGACGGCCGGAACGGGCACCTCGAGCTGCAGCATCAGGATGTCGCCCTCCTTCATCGCGTCGATCGCGACGTCGGCATCGGCCGGCGTCATCGTGCCGTTTGCGCCAGGCACAACGGCAATCATGTTCTCGCCGTCACCGCCGACGAGGATCAGTGCGGTTCCGGTCGGCTCGTCGACCTGCTTGACGGTTTCAAGTCCAGTGCCGGCGTCCTTCAAGAGAGCAACCGCCGGCTCCGCAAAGGCGTCGCGGCCGACGGCTCCCGCCATGTGAACGGTTCGGCCGGCGCGTCGCGCCGCAAGTGCCTGATTGGCGCCCTTGCCGCCTGCTGCCGTTGAGAAGCCGTTGCCGGCAACCGTTTCGCCGGGCTTCGGCAAGCGCGCGGTGGTGGCGATGAGGTCCATGTTGATGGAGCCGAAGACTGTGATCATGAGTGTCCCGTCCAATGCTTTTCTTGAGCGCGACACTGCCTGAAGGGCTTACTCGTCGTCAACCACTCTGAGCTTCAGAAGCCCGCTGCGGCTGTCGACGGATTTTGGCGCGCCATCACCGTCCCGCGCCGCGGCCTTGCTGTTGTCGCCGCCCTCGAACTCCAGAGCTTCGATTTTCGCGCCGCGCTTGGTGAGCTTATCGGTGGAGGTGAGGATCTGGTCGACATCTCTTTGCGTCATGGAAAAATGGCTCTGCAGCTTGCGAACACGCTCGTCGAGACGGCCGAGATCGTCCATCAGGTTCGCGACTTCGCCCTGGATGACGTGTGCCTGGGCCCGCATCCGCTGATCTTTCAGGACTGCCTGAATAACCTGGATGGAGAGCATCAGCAGCGAAGGCGACACGATGACGATGCGCGACCGGTGCGCCTTCTGCACGATCGCTTCGAAATTCTCGTGGATCTCCGCGAAGATCGATTCCGACGGCACGAACATGAAGGCCGTGTCCTGCGTCTCGCCCTGGATCAGATATTTCTCGGAGATATCGCGGATGTGCGTTTCCATGTCGCGGCGGAACTGCTGCGAGGCGACCTTGGCTCCGTCAGGTCCGCCGGCGTCCCGGATCGCGTTCCAGGCTTCAAGCGGGAACTTCGCGTCGATCACCAGCGGTGGTGCGCCGTTGGGCATGCGAATGGTGCAGTCCGGGCGCGAGCCATTGGAAAGCGTCTGTTGGAAGGCATAGGCCCCCATCGGAAGGCCGTCGGCGACAATCGTCTCCATGCGCGATTGGCCGAAAGCGCCGCGTGTCTGCTTGTTGGAGAGGATCGCCTGCAAACCGACGACATCTTTCGCCAGTGTCTGGATGTTGTTCTGGGCGGCATCGATGACGGCGAGACGCTCCTGCAGCCGCTGCAGGTTCTCGTGCGTCGATTTGGTCTGCTCGCTGATCGTCGAACTGACGCGCTGCGACATACCATCGAGACGCTGGTTGATCGCCTGGTTGAGCTCGGACTGCCTCGAGCCGAACACTTCGGCCATTGTCGACATGCGCCCGTGCATTTCCGCCTGGATTTTCAGAAGTTCGGCCATTCGAGCATCCGTCTCGGCGGCACGGAGGCTCGCTACCTCGGCCTGCTCGCGCCGCACCTGCCCGCTGCGGACGAGAAGGAGGATCAGCAACAAGACCAGAGCCGCGATCGCGCCTCCGGCGAGCGCCAGCGTGGCAGGACTGATACGGGAAAGGGCGAGGAGAAACGACTCAGAGCTGGTGTTCATTTCGCCACCATAACAAACTCGTGTGGGATGGCTAGATCAAAACGTGAACAACTCGCAAGCCTTCCCAAAGGATTGGCTCGTAGAGGGAACAAACGACAGTTGACAAATCTCAAGTTCATTTAACCTTTGCTCAACCATATTGCGTAAAAGGTCAGGTCAAATTCCCTTTTGCATCAATTACAAAGCAGAGAGATCATGACCAGCCAGCAGTCCGACAGCACGCTCAAGCAACGCCTCGATTTCATCGAGCTGGACGACGGAGCCCGCGCGGCGCTGCGTGAGATGCGCCCGGCAATCTCGGAGTTGCTCGGCGGCGCTCTCGACAAGTTTTACGCGAAGCTGGCAAGGACGTCTGAGGTCGCAAGTCTCTTTGCCGATAAAGCGCATATGGGACATGCCAAGAAGCGCCAGGAAGACCACTGGGCCAATCTGGCTGGCGGCAACTTCGACGAAACCTACGTCAAAGGCGTGGTCACGGTGGGCAAGACCCATGCCCGTATTGGCCTCGAGCCTCGCTGGTATATCGGTGGCTACGCGCTGCTGATGAGCGAACTCGTGAAGGGCCTGATGGCCAAGCAGTGGCCCTCCATGTTCGCCAGGCAACAGGGCAAGGTGCTGGCCGAGAAGCTTTCAGCGGTCATCAAGGCCGCGATGCTCGATATGGACTATTCGATCTCGGTCTATCTGGAAGCGCTCGAAGAGAAGCGACGAAAGCTGGAAGAAGAGCGCGTAAAGGCCGAGCAGGATCAGGCCGTTGCGCTCGATCATCTTCGCCGCGGTCTGGAGGCGCTGTCGAACGGCGATCTCGAGGCCACGCTGCCGCCAGATCTCCCCGGTAATTTCAAAGCCATGGCCGACGACTATAACCGCGCCGTCGCCGCTCTTCGCGCGTCCTTTGGCTCGGTGCGGGCAACCTCGGGCGAGATCCTGAGGGGTACGGACGTGATCGCCAAGGCCTCCGATGACCTTGCTTTGCGGACGGCCCAGCAGGCAGCTGGCGTCGAGGAAAGCTCGGCGGCGTTGCAACAGCTTTCGGTCAGTGTCGGACAGACTGCCGCAAACGCCGAAAAGGCATCCGGTGCGGTCCGTGAGACGCAGCAGAAGGCCAAGAACTCCGGCGAACTCGTCACCAGCGCCGTTTCCGCGATGGCCGGCATCGAAAAATCCTCGACCGAGATCGCCAAGATCATCGGCGTCATCGACGAGATTGCTTTTCAGACGAACCTGCTGGCGTTGAACGCCGGCGTGGAGGCTGCGCGTGCCGGCGAAGCGGGCAAGGGCTTTGCCGTCGTGGCGCAAGAGGTCCGCCAACTGGCGCAGCGCACCGCCGACGCCGCCAAGGAGATCAAGAACCTGATTTCGGAAAGCTCGGTCCAGGTGAACGAAGGAGTGGACATCGTCAGCAGCACCGGCGAGGCGCTGAACGACATGATCAACCGCATCGATATCATCAACAGCTTCGTTGCCGATATCGCCGCGGCCGCGCGCGATCAGGCAACCGGGGTCAACGAGGTCAGTGTCGCCATCCGCAACATGGACACGATCACGCAGCAGAACTCGGGAATGGTCGAGAACACCTCTGCCGAGACGCGGCGCCTGCGCGGCGAAGTCGACAATCTGGTTGCACTGCTGCAGCGCTTCCGTACCGGCGTCGAGCAACGTTCGATGACCACGACACGCCGCGCCGCATGACGGGAATGCGGCGAAATTCCGGGCTGGGGCGTAAAAAAGCGCTCCGCCAGCCCACCGGATAATTCCATCCTGGAAAAAGATGCGTTATGGGAACGCCATGACCATCAAGCCACTCATCATTCTCCCCGATCCGCTGCTTCGTCAGGTTTCCAAGCCGATCGAGCGCGTTGACGCCGATCTTCAGCGACTTGCCGACGACATGCTTGAAACCATGTACGACGCGCCCGGTATCGGCCTTGCTGCCATCCAGATCGGCGTGCCGCGCCGCATGCTGGTCATCGACGTTTCCCGCGAGGGCGAAGAGAAGCAGCCCCTCGTATTCGTCAATCCGGAGGTCGTGGCATCGACAGACGAGCGTTCGGTATATGAGGAGGGATGCCTTTCGATCCCTGACTATTATGCCGAAGTCGAACGCCCGGCGACCGTCACCGTCAAATATCTCGACCGTGATGGCAAGGAGCAGACGGTGCAAGCCGACGGCCTGCTCGCGACCTGCCTGCAGCACGAGATTGACCACCTGAACGGCGTACTCTTCATCGACCACATTTCTCGCCTGAAGCGGGACATGGTGATCAAGAAGTTCACAAAGGCGGCGAAGTCGGCGAAGGCGCTCTAACCGGACCTTTGCTGACGCAGCCTCGCTGGACAGGCGATTTCGCGGGCCGGATGCCTGAAGGGGCTTGATCTGAAGCTCGCAAGCCCGTTTGAAGACGTCTGACCGGAAACATGGCGGGATAGAAATGTCGCTTCGCATCATCTTCATGGGCACGCCCGAATTCTCCGTCCCGACCCTGCGAGCGCTGATCGACGCGGGTCACACGATTCTTGCCGTCTACACGCAGCCGCCACGGCCGGGCGGACGGCGCGGGTTGGACCTGCAGAAGTCGCCGGTGCACCAGGCGGCTGAGCTGCTCGGCATTCCCGTCTTTACGCCGGTGAATTTCAAGGATCCGGAAGAGCGCGAGCGCTTCAGGGCGCATGATGCAGATGTCGCTGTTGTGGTTGCCTATGGACTGCTATTGCCGGAGGCGATTCTGACCGGCACGCGCCACGGCTGCTACAATGGTCATGCCTCACTCCTGCCCCGGTGGCGGGGTGCTGCTCCGATTCAGCGGGCGATCATGGCCGGCGACGAAAAGACCGGCATGATGGTGATGAAGATGGACAAGGGGCTCGATACCGGCCCGGTGGCTCTCACCGGTGAAGTCGAGATCGGCCCCGACACCACGGCCGGGGAATTGCACGACAAGCTGATGCATGTCGGGGCCAGGGCAATGGCTGAGGCAATGGTCAAGCTCGAGATGGGCGATCTTCCCCTGACGCCGCAGCCGTCGGACGGTGTGCTCTACGCCGCCAAGATCGACAAGGGCGAGACGCGGATCGACTTCTCGCGGGACGCCGCTGACATCCATAATCACATTCGCGGTCTGGCGCCGTTTCCGGGCGCGTGGTTCGAAGTGGCAATCGGCGGCAAGCGTGAGCGCGTCAAGGTGCTGGCCTCGGAAATCGCACAAGGCCTCGGCAGCGCTGGCGAGTTGCTGACCGATGATCTGGTCGTTGCCTGTGGAACCGGCGCCGTTCGCCTGACCAGACTGCAGAAAGCCGGTGGCAAGCCGTTGTCGGCCGCTGATTTCCTGCGCGGGACACCGCTTCCATCGGGCACGAGGCTTCCCTGATGCATCGTTACCGCATGATCGTTGAATATGACGGTGGTCCTTACGTTGGCTGGCAGCGGCAGGAGAATGGACCGTCTGTCCAAGGGGCGATCGAGAAGGCGATTCTGTCGGCAAGCGGTGAGACGGTGTCGATCCGCGGCGCGGGGCGCACCGATTCCGGCGTTCATGCAATGGGCCAGGTCATCCATGCCGATCTCGCCAGGGAGTGGTCGGCCTTCAAATTGCAGAATGCGCTGAACGCCCACCTCAAGATGGCCGGGGAGCGGGTCGCGATCGTCAGCGTGGGAGCGGCGAGCGAGTTCTTCGACGCACGGTTCTCGGCGCTGCGGCGCCATTATCTTTATCGCATCATCAGCCGCCGGGCGCCGTTGGCGCTGGAGGCCGGGAAGGCATGGTGGGTCCCAAAAGCGCTTGATCATGAGGTCATGCATGCGGCGGCGCAGACGCTCGTCGGCAAGCACGATTTCTCCACCTTCCGCTCCGCACATTGCCAGGCCAACAGTCCGATTCGAACACTCGATCGGCTGGACGTGACGAGAAACGGCGAACTGATCGAGATTCGTGCTACGGCCCAAAGCTTCCTGCACAACCAGATCCGTTCTTTCGCGGGAACACTCAAGCTCGCGGGGGAGGGCAAATGGACGCCGGCCGACGTCCGCGCCGCGTTGGATGCGCGAGACCGCAAGGCCTGTGGCCCGGTCGCGCCGCCGGATGGACTCTATTTCATGCAGGTGGACTATCCCGACGTCATCGTCGACCGGCGCCCGCCGGTGGAAGGCGACGACGGCGAGGACTTCTGATTTTTTCGCTGATCAGACGGGATAAATGCCGAGAAAGCGCTGCAGGTATTCCGACAGCATCAGTGATGGCACGAGCAGCACCAGCGTGAGTGCCCCGACCATCAGGCCTTGGCCGTAAAAGATCATCCTCAGGATGCGTGCGATCGCAAAGACCTGCGCAAGCATGAAGGCCAGCAGCAGCACCGAGACGAGGCCAACCAGCTGTGGCAGGAAGAAGACGAGCGCGAGCAGCATCCCATTGACGTAGGACAGCGGCACGCCGAGCCAATTGACGCTGACGATAACAGGCCCAAAACGCTCGCCCTTCTTGAAGGCCAGCAGCAGCAAGCCTGCAAAGACCAGCGGCACGAACCAATTGGCGGCCTCGACGAGCCCGAGTCTGAAATAGAAGAGTGCGCCGACGTCGGTATGCGGCGGCATCGTTTGCAGGAAGGCCTGGCGCCACCATAGCCACGAGATGCCCATTGGCGGCAGGCACCAGAAGATCGCCCAGAACGAGCGGTTGACGCCGCGATCCGACATGTCGAGGAAGCGAAAGCCGCGCGGATCCATGCGGATCAGCAGCCAGATCCCGGCAAGATAGTACTGAACTTCCCTAAAGCCCGGCATTCGCGAACCAGCGCTCGATGAAGGTTTCATAGATTACCGTGAGTCGCTCGAGGTCGGAAATTGCGACGCGTTCATCGACCATGTGCATCGTCTGGCCGACAAGGCCGAACTCGACGACCGGGCAGTAATCCTTGATGAAGCGGGCGTCCGACGTGCCGCCCGTCGTGGAGAGCTTCGGGGACTGGCCGGTGACGCTTTCGACGGCCGAAGACAGCGAGGCGATCAGCGCGTTGTTGCGGGTCAGGAAGACGTGGCTCGGGCGCTCGGCCCAGACGATATCGTATTTGAGCGGCGCACGGCCGGGGCGCAGCACGCCTTCCGCTGCCGCGGCATCGAGGCGGCGCAGGATCTCCTGTTGCAGGCTCGCGGCGGTCCACGTGTCGTTGAAGCGAATGTTGAAGCTCGCCGTTGCCTTGGCGGGTACGACGTTCGTCGCCGGATTGCCGACGTCGATGGTCGTCACTTCCAGGTTGGACGGCTGGAAATTGTCGGTGCCAGCGTCGAAAGGTGGGTCCATCAGCGCTTGCGTGAGTTGCAGGATGCCGCGCACCGCATTGTCGGCAAGATGCGGGTAAGCGGCATGGCCCTGGACGCCATGCACGGTGATTTTGCCGGAGAGCGAGCCACGGCGGCCGATCTTGATCATGTCGCCGAGCTTGTCCGGATTGGTCGGCTCGCCGACGAGGCAGGCATCCCAGCGCTCGCCGCGCTCGGCCGCCCATTGCAGCAGCTTGATCGTGCCGTTGATCGCCGGGCCCTCCTCATCGCCGGTGATCAGGAATGAGACCGAGCCCTTCGGTGCGCCATGCTTTTCGATATAGCGGGCAATGGCCGCGACAAAGCAGGCGACCCCGCCCTTCATGTCGACAGCGCCGCGTCCGAAGAGTTCGCCGTCCGCAATCTCGGCGGCGAAGGGCGGATGCGTCCAGGCGGCTTCGTCGCCAACCGGCACGACGTCGGTATGCCCGGCAAACAACAGGTGCGGGCCTTCGCCGCCGAGCCGCGCATAGAGGTTCTCGATATCGGGCGTTCCCGGCTCGGTCGCCTTCACCTTATCCACCTTGAAGCCAAGCGGCGACAGCATTGCCTCGAGCGCCGAAAGCGCGCCGCCTTCAGCGGGCGTGACGGACGGGCAGCGAATCAGAGTCTGAAGATTGGCAACGGGATCGGTAGCGGTCATGGGAGTGGAACTATCCAGCGGTAGTGGCAAAGAAAAGGCAAGGCGGCGGTACCGCCTTGTTGAAATGTGCCGTTCATTTTGCCGGATCAAGTCCGACCGTCAGCGTTTCGGAGGCACCCATCGTTTCAGACGCGTAGATCGCCGGAACCTCAAGACTTGATCAGTCGCGAAGCAGTTCGTTGATGCCGGTCTTCGAGCGGGTCTTTTCGTCGACGCGCTTGACGATGACGGCGCAGTAGAGGTGCGGCGCCGGCTGGCCGTTGGCCATGGTGGCATTGCCCGACGGCATCGAGCCTGCAACGACGACGGAGTAGGGCGGCACTTCGCCGTACATCACTTCGCCGGTGGCGCGATCGACGATCTTGGTCGACTTGCCGATATAAACGCCCATGCCGAGGACCGAGCCCTCGCGGATGATGCAGCCTTCGACGACTTCCGAACGCGCGCCGATGAAGCAGTTGTCCTCGATGATCGTTGGGCCGGCCTGCATCGGCTCAAGAACGCCGCCAATGCCGACGCCGCCGGAGAGGTGCACATGCTTGCCGATCTGAGCGCAGGAACCGACGGTCGCCCAGGTATCGACCATCGTGCCTTCGTCGACGAAGGCGCCGAGGTTGACGAAGGACGGCATCAGCACGACGTTCTTGGCGATGTAGGCGGAGCGACGCACGACGCAGTTCGGCACGGCGCGGAAGCCGGCAGCGCGATACTGGTTTTCACCCCAGCCTTCGAACTTGGATGGCACCTTGTCCCACCAGGTCGAGTTGCCCGAACCGCCCTTGACGACTTCCATGTCGTTCAGGCGGAACGAGAGGAGGACGGCCTTCTTCAGCCATTGATTGACCTTCCAGACGCCGTCGTTGCCACGCTCGGCAACGCGTGCCTTGCCGCCATCGAGGAGTTCGAGCGCTGTTTCGACGGCGTCGCGGACTTCGCCCTTCGTCGACGTATTCACATTGTCGCGGTTGTCGAAGGCGGCTTCGATGGTCTTTTCGAGGGAGGAAAGGTCGCTGGCGCTCATGGGAATTCCTTAAACTTCGATCTTTATCGTTGGAGACCGAAGCCTCCGGAATTGTGATTGGCAGGGTGCGATCTGCTCTATCGCATGAACGGGTAAAATGGAATGATTTTTCCCGCGGCGTTTCAACGCCTCGGGACGACATACCGGCTCTGAAAGCCGGCGGTATTGAAAGGCATTAGGCATGGCAAAGGCACGAAACGGCAGACTGCGGCGCAAGGATGGCGTATGGGCCCCGCTCAAGACGAGTGCGGTCGACAAGCATCGCGCCGAGTCCGTCCCAAAGACGCCGCAGACCCTGTCACCGGCCTATCGTCTTGCCTATGTCGACGAGGATTTTTTGTGCCGCGAGGAGTTGCGGCCGATCCGGCTGCAGCTCGAACTGCTGAAGGTGGAGATGTTGCTCGCCGAGCGCGGCATCAAGTCAACGGTGGTGATGTTTGGTGGCGCCCGTATTCCTGCTCCCGGCCAGAGCGCATGGGCGGCGCGCAACGAGGTGCAGCGGGCCAATCTCGAGGCCGCGTCCGTCTACTACGACGAGGCACGCAAGTTTGCGCGGCTCTGCTCGAAGTATTCGGCGAGCTTCGATTTCCACGAATACGTTATTGTCACCGGTGGCGGGCCTGGTGTCATGGAGGCCGGCAATCGTGGTGCCGCCGATGAAGGCGCGCCGTCGATCGGTCTCAATATCGTTTTGCCGCACGAGCAGGCGCCGAACGTCTACGTCACGCCGGAGCTCAGCTTCAACTTTCACTACTTCGCCATCCGCAAGATGCACTTCATGGTGCGCGCCAAGGCGATTGCGGTCTTTCCCGGTGGTTTCGGCACGCTGGACGAATTCTTTGAGTGCCTGACGCTGATTCAGACAGGCCGCATGGAGAAGATGCCGCTCATCCTGTTCGGAGAGAAGTTCTGGCGCAGCATCATCAATTTCGAGGCACTGGCCGAGTTCGGCACGATCGCGCCTGACGACGTCGATCTGATCAGCTTCGTCGACACCGCGGATGCCGCCTGGAAGATTATCGAGGACTTCTACGAACACCACGAATAGAAAGGCCCGCCAGAACGACGGGCCTTGCGATCGATCGGTAAGTCCAAACTTACGGGAATGGACGATCCGGCATATCGTCGAGCGAGATTACCCCGTCCTTGTTGCGATCCATCCAGGTGAAGAACTTGTCGAAGGCGGCTTCGGCTTCCTGCTTGGAAATCTGGCCGTTCTCGTCGGTATCGAAGCGCTGCATCATCATCATGCCTCGCATCATTCCGCCACGCATGCCGCGGCCTTCAGGGGTGGCCTGCGGTGGTGCTGGCTGGGCGCTGTCGGCATCGGCCGGCGGTGCCATCGGCATTGCATCGTCATCCGCGGTATCATCCGCAGGTGTCTTCATCTTGGCCATCATGGCTTCGCGGTGCTTGCGGATTTCCCCTGGCGTCAGCGAGCCGTCCTTGTCGGTGTCGATCGCGACGAAGATTGCCTCCATGCCGTCCTTGGCTTCCTGCTTGGAGATCTGGCCGTCCTTGTTGGTGTCGAACTGCTTCAGCATGCGAACGAAGATGACTTCGCGGATCGCGCCCATGCGCGGGCCCATCATCATGCCCATGCTGTGCTGCGGGCGAGGCCGATGAGGCTTCTTGTCGTGAGATGCTGCAAAACTGGTGCCTGCGGCACCAACGATCAAGACGGAGGAGAGTGCGGCCAGTATCAGCTTGTTCCGAGACATTTCAGCTCCTTTCAATATGCAATCGCAATCGGATTACAGATGAGAGGGTAGGGCTGGTGTGGCAAAACGCCCAATTAAAGATCGGTAAGCTGGATAAAACTTTCGTAACCTAACCGGTAATCTTCGCAAGAAAATCAGTGAGATCGTCGGTCACGAAGTCGATATGATCGTCCTCGCCGCTGGTCTTTTCCCACCATTCGACAACCGTGTCTTCGAGATTGTTTGGCACCAGCAACACTGTCTGCATGCCAAGGGTCTTTGGAACCTTGAGATTGCGCGGCAGGTCTTCGAACATCGCCGCCTTGCCGGTCTCCACCCGCTTCAACGCTGCGAACTTGTCGTAGGTCGCCTGCGCCGGCTTCGGCACGAAGTCCGCCGCCACGATGTCGAAGATGTCGTCGAAATGCTCGAGGATGCCCAGCGCGCCCGCCGCCATCTCGGCATGCTTGACACTTCCATTGGTGAAGATGAATTTCCGACCCGGCAGGGCCTTGATGGCCGCGCCCAGTTCGGGCTGCGCCGTCAGGCTGGAGTAATCGATCGCATGTGCCTTCTCTAGGAAGTCGTTCGGATCGATGCCGTGGTGGATCATCAGTCCCTGCAGCGTCGTGCCATGATCGAGATAGTATTGCTTCTGCAGCTTGCGGGCTTCGTCCCGCTCCATCTGCAGCAAAGTCGAGACGTAGGCCGTCATGTTCTTGTCGATCTGCGCGAACAGGTTGACGTGATGCGGGTAGAGCGTGTTGTCGAGGTCGAAAACCCACTCGGTCACATGCGAGAAGTCCGCCTTGGTCGGCGTGCGATCTATCTTGGTCATGGGGGCGTTATGGCACGGCTTGCCGCGCAAGGAAATCGGCAAGAAAAAATAGACGCCCGATTTGCGGCGGACGCAGCCGGCAAGGGATGTTAGAACGCCTCATGCTCTTCGATCTGCCCAATGACGATGCGCTCTACGACGCGCTGATTACCCGAAGCCCTGCCTATGAGGGCCGCGCTTACGTTTGCGTCAAGACAACCAGCATTTTCTGCCGGCTGACCTGCCCGGCTCGCAAGCCGAAGCGAGAAAATACCCTCTTCTACGATTCCATCGCCACCTGCATGCGATCCGGATTTCGGCCGTGCCAGCGGTGCCGGCCATTGGAAGAGGCGGGCAGGGAGCCGATCGTTGACGAACTCCTCGAGGCACTCGACAACAATCCGGCAGCGCGATGGACGGAGGACGATCTTATCGCGCGCGGCTACGACCCCTCGACCGTGCGGCGGGCTTTCAAGCGATCAACAGGCGTGACGTTCCTCGATATCGCCCGCTATCGCCGTCTTGGCGAGGCGGCGAAGCAACTGGCGAATGGCGCTCGTGTCATCGATGCTCAGATTGAGGCTGGGTATGAGTCCGGCAGCGGCTTTCGCGCCGCATTCCAGCGGCTGATCGGCAAGGCGCCTGTCATGTCGCAGAAGCGTGATCTCCTGTTTGCCGATTGGTTCGAAACGCCTCTCGGGCCCATGGTGGCGGTCGCGGACCAGACACATCTGCATCTCCTTGAATTCCACGACCGCAAGGCGCTGCCGGCCGAACTGGATAAGCTGCAGCGCAAGACGCGCTCCTCGGTTGCGGCCGGCCGCACACCTGCGATCGATCAGATCGATACTGAGGTGAAGGACTATTTCGATGGCCGGTCTGCTACGTTCCGGACGCCGCTTGCGCTGGGCTTCGGCACAGCCTTCGAACGTCAGGTCTGGTCGAAGCTGATGGAGATACCCGTCGGCGAGACACGCGCTTATGGTGATATTGCGCGTGACATGGAGAACCCGCAGATGGTGCGGGCCGTCGGGCGCGCCAATGGCGCGAACCAGATGGCAATCGTCATCCCGTGCCATCGCCTGATTGGCGCCGACGGATCTCTGACCGGCTACGGCGGCGGGCTCTGGCGCAAGCAATGGCTTTTGCGGCACGAAGATGAGATGAAGACCAAGGGATTGTTTGTGGAGGAGATCCAATGAATCAGGCCGAGAAGGCAAAGGCATTCGGTGCGCTGCATCAGAAGGGCAACCCTGTCGTCCTTTACAACATATGGGACGCCGGAACGGCGAAGGCCGTGACCGAGGCCGGCGCCAAGGCTCTTGCGACGGGAAGCTGGTCAGTCGCCGCCGCGCAGGGTTATGGGGATGGTGAAAAGATTCCGCTCGAAGCGCTGGTTGCCACCACGCGGTCGATCACCACGGTGAATGACCTGCCGCTCTCGGTCGATTTCGAGGGCGCCTATTCGACGGAACCGGCCGGTGCCGCCGCCAATGTCGAAAAGCTGATCGACGCCGGCGCCATCGGCATCAATTTCGAAGATCAGGAGGTCGGCGGTGAAGGCTTGCACCCGGTTGAGAAGCAGGCCGCCCGCATCCGCGCCATTCGCGAGATGGCGGATCGCCGTGGCATTACCTTCTTCATCAACGCCCGCACCGATCTGTTTCTGCGCGAAGGTGATCTCTCAAAGCACGCAGGACTGGTCGATGCAGCGATCGAGCGTGGCAAGGCTTACGCCGCTGCCGGTGCCAACGGCTTCTTCGTGCCTTGGCTAATCGATGAGGGCCTGATCGAGAAAATCTCAACCGCCTCGGACTTGCCGGTCAACATCATGATGCGACCGGGCGCTCCCGATGTTAAGACGCTGGCGAGGCTTGGCGTCAGCCGCGTCAGCTATGGGCCAGGACCCTATCGGATGATGATGGAGAAGCTGAAAGAGGCAGCCACGGCGGTCTATGCCGCCGCAGGCTAAAGCACAACTCCCGGAAAAGCGCAGAGCCGCGGCTCAGGGAACGATCAGCGTTCCCGCGCCGTGCTCGGTGAAGATCTCGAGCAGCACGGAATGCGCGGTCTTGCCGTTCAGGATGACGACACCCTGGACGCCGGCCTTGATCGCATCGATGCAGGTCTCGACCTTCGGGATCATGCCGCCGGAGATCGTGCCGTCGGCGATCAGCGCGTGCGCCTGGGCAACGGACAGTTCCTTGATCAGATTGCCCTGCTTGTCGAGAACACCGGGGACGTCCGTCAGGAAGAGCAGACGGGTTGCACTCAGCGCCCCGGCGATCGCGCCGGCAAAAGTGTCGGCGTTGATGTTGTAGGTTGCGCCGTCGCGGCCGGGCGCGACCGGTGCGATGACCGGGATCATCTCGGAGCGGGCAAGCAGATCAAGCAGCGTGCGGTCGACTTCGACCACCTCGCCGACGAAGCCGAGGTCGAGCACGCGCTCGATGTTCGAGTCCGGATCCTTGACCTTCTTCTGCGCCTTTTCGGCAAAGACCATGTTGCCGTCCTTGCCGCAAAGGCCGATCGCCCATTCGCCCGTCTGGTTGATGAGCGCGACGATCTCCTTGTTGATCGAGCCGGCGAGAACCATTTCGACGATCTCGACCGTCTTGGCGTCGGTGACGCGCAGGCCGCCCTCGAACTTCGATTCGATGCCCATCTTCGTCAGCATCGCGCCGATCTGCGGGCCGCCGCCGTGGACGACAATCGGATTGACGCCCGACTGCTTCAGCAGCGCGATGTCGCTCGCGAAGGCCTTGCCCAGCTCGGGATTGCCCATGGCATGGCCGCCGTACTTCACGACGATCGTCTTGTTTTCGTAACGCTGCATGAAGGGCAGGGCCTGCGCTAGGAGGCGTGCCTGGGTTTCGCTTTCGGACTGGTTCATGGGATACCCCGTGGAATTGATCGCGGCCTTTTATCTCAAGTTTTTGACAGATGGAATAATCCAGAGGCCAATAGTTTGCCGTATGTGCTGGCAACCGCGCTCGAGAAGATCGGCGCTTTGGCTAGAGGCATGGGATGACCAGCGACGAAATCGCACATTTGATAAGCCTCGTTGCGATCGGGGACCGCAAGGCATTCGCTGTGCTCTATCGCGAGACGAGCCCGAAACTCCTTTCCATCTGCCTGCGTATCTTGAGAGACAGAACGGACGCCGAGGAGGCGACCCAGGAGGTCTACGTCAAGATCTGGCAACGCGCCGGCGTTTTCGCTGCCGGATCGGGGGCACCGTCTTCCTGGCTCGCTGCAATTGCGCGTAACCAGGCAATCGACATCATGCGCGCGCGCAAGCCAATCGCCGACGAACTGGACAGTGCATACGACCTCGCGGATGACGATCCTTCGCCCGAGATACAGACTGTGATCAAGGATGAGGGAAGGCGGATTGACACCTGCATGGAAGAGTTGGAAGCTGATCGGGCAACGGCGGTGAAGAAAGCTTATGTCGAAGGGCAGAGCTATCAGGAACTGGCCGATCAGTTTGGCGTCCCCTTGAACACGATGCGCACATGGCTGCGTCGCAGCCTCTTGAAACTGAGAGAGTGCATGGAACGATGACATCGCCGGATCAGAGCAAGGGAGGCCGCTCCCGCGACGAGGTACTCGCCGGTGAGTATGTTCTTGGTGTTCTTTCCTTCAAGGATCGGCGGGTTGTGGAAGAGCGGATGCGCCGCGACAGGCAGTTCGCAGCCATCGTCAGCCGCTGGGAGACCAACCTTTCCGCTTTCAACGACGATTACGACGTCGTCAGCCCCGGTCAGGAAACGTTCAAGCAGATCGAAGCACGTTTGTTCGGTGAGGCGGAAGCTGTCGCGGTGCCGTCGCGCGGTCTATGGAGCTCTATCGTTTTCTGGCGTTGTCTTGCGCTCGTCTCGCTGCTGATCACGGCGGGTGCACTGACAATCGCGACCGTCGCGGTCACGCCGCCTCAAACACCGGCACCGCTCGTCGCCGAGCTGACCGCTGCCAACAGCCAGGTCAACCTGCTCGCCTCCTATGAGCGGCAGAGCGGAAGGCTGAGGATCGTGCCCGTAGCTATTGGCAAGCCGCAGGAGAAGTCACTGGAGCTTTGGCTCGTTCCGGCAACCGGCACACCAAGGTCGCTTGGCGTGTTTCCTTCGGATCAGACCGGCGAGCTGGTCATACCGGTTGATATGCGCGGCAACATAGGCGAGGGCGCGTCCCTTGCCGTCAGCCTCGAGCCCTTTGGCGGCTCTCCGACAGGCCAGGCCACGGGCCCGATCGTGGCGAGCGGCACGACGCACCGCCGCTAACACTTTTCGGCACACCTGCGTTCGCGCTGAAACTCTTCCTGCGAGCCTTCCGTAGCTCCTCATGTCCGCAAGGGAATGCCGGCATTCGGCCGGTCTCATAAGCGGATGCTAGAGGAGAACCGTCATGATGAAGTCCACCCTGCGCTTGAGTGCGCTTGCCGTTGCCGTTTCCACATTTGCTTTCGTCGCTGAGGCCAAGAATCCGATTGTTGGTGGTGCTGCGATGTATCCGACGAAAGACATCGTGCAGAATGCGATGAACTCGAAGGATCACACGACGCTGGTTGCTGCCGTCAAGGCTGCCGGTCTCGTGTCGACACTGGAAAGCAAGGGACCCTTCACCGTATTCGCTCCCACCAATCAGGCCTTTGCCGAATTGCCCGCCGGCACGGTCGACACGCTGCTGAAGCCTGAAAACAAGGCAACGCTGACCAAGGTTCTGACTTGCCATGTCGTCGCGGCCGATGCGATGGCCAGGACCGTTGCCAAGATGATCAAGGCCGACGGCGGCGAACACGACATCAAGACCGTCGGCGGCTGCGTGCTGAAGGCCAAGGAAAGCAGGGGCAAGATCACGATCACCGATGAAAACGGCGACGTCGCCCACGTCACGATAGCCGATGTGAAGCAATCCAACGGCGTCATTCACGTCGTTGACAAGGTTCTGCTGCCGAAGATGTAAATTAGTTCAGGCGGTCAATAGAAGGCGCCCCGTTCCACCGGGGCGTCTTCTTTCATTTCCAGTTGGCGATACCGACCGTTTGCGCGATTGCCTCGCGCAGGTCATCGAGACCCTCGCTCTTTTCCGAGGACGTGGCGATGATGGCCGGATAGGCGGCGGGCCGCTTCTTGATCTTTTCCGCGGTCTCCGCGAGCAACTTGGTCACAGCCGGTGGTTTGATCTTGTCGGTCTTGGTCAGAACGATCTGGTATGAGACGGCAGCCTTATCCAGTAGATCCAGCACCTCATCGTCGTTCTTCTTCACTCCGTGGCGGCTGTCGATCAACACGTAGACGCGCTTCAACGTCGCGCGGCCGCGCAGGTAATCGAAGACGAGCTTCGTCCAGGCGTCGACCTGGTCTTTCGGCGCCTGCGCGTAGCCGTAGCCCGGCATGTCGACCAGAGCCATCGGCGGAAGGTCGCCGCTTTCGCCCGAATAGCCTTCCGGCACGAAGTAGTTGAGCTCCTGCGTCCGGCCTGGCGTATTGGAGGTGCGCGCCAGCCCCTTGTGACTGACGAGCGCGTTGATCAAAGAAGACTTGCCAACGTTCGAACGGCCGGCAAAAGCCACTTCCAGCGGTCCTTCCGGCGGCAGGAATTTCAGGGAGGGAACACCGCGGATAAAGGTCCAGGGGCGCCCGAACAGCGGCTTGTCGTTCTTATTGTCGGTCATTCGGCCTTTTCCAGCAAAATCCAGTGTGCCTATGGCATTCAGGTTCCAGGCGATTTTGTCAACCGCACAGTCGTCGGACACCGCGGCGGGGTACAAATGAAAAGCCCCGCCGGAGCGGGGCTTTCGTCATTTCTCTGTCGGAGCCGGCTTTCGTTTGAAGAGCCCCTTCAGATTGTCGAAGAGCTCGATCTTCACGCCATGGCGGCGCATGATCACGCCCTGCTGGATGACCGAAAGCGTGTTGTTCCAGGCCCAGTAGATGACCAGGCCAGCCGGGAAGCTTGCCAGCATGAAGGTGAAGACCAGCGGCATCCAGTTGAAGATCATCGCCTGTGTCGGATCCGGCGGGGTCGGGTTCATGCGCATCTGCAGGAACATCGTCACACCCATGATCAGCGGCCAGACGCCGAGATGCAGGAAGGTCGGAGCGGCAAACGGCAACAGGCCGAAAAGGTTGATGAACGAGGTCGGATCGGGCGCCGAAAGGTCCTGGATCCAGCCGAAGAACGGCGCGTGGCGCATCTCGATGGTGATGTAGATCACCTTGTAGAGCGAGAAGAAGATCGGGATCTGCAGCGCGATCGGCCAGCAACCGGCGATCGGATTGATCTTCTCTTCCTTGTAGAGCGCCATCGTCGCCTGTTGCAGGCCCATGCGGTCGTCGCCGAACTTAGCCTTCAGCTCTTCCATCTTCGGCTGAACACGCTTCATGTTCGCCATCGAAGCGTACTGCTTGCTGGCGAGCGGGAAGAACAGCGCCTTGACGACGATGGTGGTCAGCAGGATCGCGACGCCGAAGTTGCCGAAGTAATGGAAGAAGAAGTCCATCAGCCTGAACATCGGCTTGGTCAGGAAGTAGAACCAGCCCCAGTCGATCAGGCGATCGAAGCGAGGGATCTGATACGTATCCTTGTAGTTGTCGATGACAGGAACGACCTTGGCGCCGGCAAAAATCAGGTTCTTGAGCTCAGTCGACTGTCCGGGCGCGACGGTGACCGCATTCTGCTTGTAGTCCGCCTGGAAACGCGGTTGTCCGTCCGTGAAGTGGCTGAAGCGGGCGTCGAAGGGGGTCTGCTGAGGCGGGATGAGCGTCGCTGCCCAATATTTGTCGGTGATCCCGAGCCAGCCCCCGGTTGCGTTCGCCATATTGACGGCTTCTTTTTCAACGGCGGTATACTTGCTTTCGACAAGTCCATCTTCGCCGATAACACCGATGAAACCTTCATGCAGAACATAGGTGGAGGCGACAGCCGGCTTGTTGTAGCGCGTGATGCGCCCGTAGCCGGAAAGTGCGACCGGAGCCTGACCGGAATTGGTGATCTTGTCCGTGACCGTGAACATGTAGTTCTCGTCAACGGAAATGGTGCGCGCGAAGGTGACGCCCCTGTCATTGGTGTAAGTAAGCGTGACCGGGGTCTTTTCGGTCAGCTTTGCGTCAGCCGGCGCTGTCCACACCGTCGAGGGACCCGGCACGCTGCCGGTCGCGTCGCCACCGATATAGCCGAGTTCGGCAAAGTACCCGTCCTTCGTTTCGGAGGGGCTGAGCAGGGTGATGATCGGGCTGCTGTCGTCGACTGTCTCGTGGTAGCGCTTGAGCCGGAGGTCGTCCAGACGGGCGCCGACAAGGTTGATCGAACCGGAAAGTGCCTGCGTATCGATCGTGATGCGCGGGTTCTTCGCAAGAGCATCTGCAATCGACGCCACCGCCGGAACCTGGTCGGTGGGAGCCGCCCCGTTCGGCTGCGCCGTCGTTGCGCCGCCGGGCGCAGGCGTCTGCACTTGCTCGGTGTGTTGCTGTGCCTTCTGGGCAAGCTCCGCCTTGCGCTGAGCCTCGATGCGCGGATTCATATAGAGGAACTGCCAGCCGAGAACGATCAGCACTGAGAGAGCGATCGCAATGAAATAATTGCGGTTGTTTTGCATCATACGTTCCTGGGGCGGCCGTCTCCGGACCGCTTGTGTTTCGGCTTGGTCTCGACGCGAGTTTTGAGCTCTGCGGCTAATTCTTTGAAGGATGCTTTCAGCACGTCCCTTCGCGCGACAACCACATAGTCGTGTCCGGGCTGCATTGCAAACCCTGCATGAAGTCGCACCGCTTCTTTCAGGCGCCGCCGCATGCGGTTTCGTTCGACCGCGTTGCCGTGTTTCTTGGTGACGGTGAAGCCGACGCGGGCTTCGGTCTCCGGCTCCTTCCGGTCGAGCACCTCAAGCAGGAAGAAACCGCCTTTTCGTTTTTCGCCCTGGCGGACAGCAAGAAACTGCGGGCGGCTTTTCAGCCGCCCGGCAGTCATTTTCTTGTTATTGGTCGTCAATTCGCCCGCCATCTCTTATCGGGCAATTCGGCCTTAGGCCGAAAGACGCTTGCGACCGCGTGCGCGGCGAGCAACGATGACCTTACGGCCGCCCTTGGTGGCCATACGTGCACGGAAACCGTGGCGGCGCTTGCGGACAAGCTTGGATGGTTGGTAGGTACGCTTCATTTATTTAAACACCGCGGAGTGCGGCCCTTCTTGAATTTGCATATTGCAAGGAGCGTTGTTTTTCGAACGGGCGAGGCTAACGAAAGCCTTATATGACCGGACGTGCGGCGGCTTATACGGATGAAGGGCCCCAAAGTCAATTATCGCCGGGAATTTCCGAGTTTGCGCCCGGAGTACAAGATTTAGTGAAGCGCATTAATCATTGTGACAAGCAGTGAGCCATGCGCTGGCGTAATATTTTTCTCAAGTTTCAACTACAGCACGCATCCTGCCCAGCGTCTAACGCTTCTGCGCGCAAAAAGCGAAGCGGCGGCGATTAAGTACGGGTAATTTTTTGTAGTGCTGCAGCCAAACACCCGAAATCTAACGTTAATTTATTTGGGCCAATTTTAGCTATCGGCCGGAATGCTTTCCCGGCTTGTCATCAGTCTTTGGGGGGCTTTTCCTTTGAAAATTCGAGGTAAGATCAATCTGCTTGTTTCCGCCATGTGTGGCGTTGCATTGCTGATCGGGGCGACGGCGCTTTGGGCCGTGCATCAATACGATACTAATCTGTCGGCTTACGAAGACGCATCTGATCGCGCCTACGCCGGTGAGCGCCTTAACCGTTTTGTGACGGCGACGGTCATGGAAGCACGCGGAATTTACAGTGCGCCCACGACGAAGGAGGCCGCTACCTTCGCCAAGGGACTGCTTGCGAACCTCGACCAGATCGACAATGTGATCGCCTCCTGGACCCCGCTCGTTCCCGAAAGTCAGAAGGGTGCCTTTGCCAAGCTGGTTGAACGTGCCAAGGAATTCCGGACATTCCGCACCGAAACAGCGCGTCTCGGCACGGAAGTGAGTCCGCAGGCTGCCAGCGAGCAAGGCAACAACGATGCCAACCGCGCCAACCGCAAAGCCTTCCAGGCCGAAATCGACGCTGTCGTGGCCACCGACAAGGCGACTCTGGACGCTGTCAATGCTCTCGTCGAAAGCTCGCGCACCTCAATCTTGTGGCTCGTGATCGCGATCAGTGTTGTCGGCGTCACGGCTGGTATCGGCATGGGCTTCTACATCGGCACGATCCAGCTTAGCCGTCCAATCAACAAGGTTACCCAGGCGATCAAGGAAGTGGCTGACGGCAATTTTGATGCCGACGTGCCGTTTGCCGGCCGTCAGGATGAAATCGGTGAGATGGCTGCGGCCGTTGCCGTCTTCAAGGAAAACGGTCTCGCCGTCCGCCGCATGAACGCGCAGGAGGCCGCCATGCGTGCCAAGAGCGACGATCTGCAGTCCAGCATGTCCGTGGTCGTGGCTTCCGCAGTTGCCGGCGACTTCAGCCGCCGCATCGAAAAGGACTATGGTGACGAGAACCTCAACCAGTTCGCCACCAACATCAACCAGCTGCTCTCGAGTATCGATGCCGGTGTCGGCGAAACACGCCGCGTAATTGCAAGCCTGGCGGAAGGCGACCTGACGCAGACGATGCGCGGCAGCTTCCACGGCGCCTTCGCCGAACTGCAGCAGAACGTCAACAGCACCTTCGCCACCCTTCAAACGACCATACGCGAAGTCCGCGAAACGGCAGAAGGCTTCCACGGAAACACCAACGAGCTGCGCGCCGCAAGCGACGACCTCTCCAAGCGCACCGAGCAGCAGGCAGCGGCTCTCGAGGAAACCTCGGCAGCCCTCGATGAGATCACGGCCGTGGTCAACAATTCGACAGAGCGCGCGCAGGAGGCCAGCGTCATGGTGTCCGAGGCCAAGGACGATGCCGGCAAATCGGGCGTTGTCGTCCGCAATGCCGTCGACGCCATGGGCCGCATCGAGCAGGCCTCGCGCGAAATCAGCCAGATCATCAACGTCATCGACGAGATCGCCTTCCAGACGAACCTGCTCGCCCTCAATGCCGGTGTCGAAGCCGCGCGTGCCGGCGAGGCGGGCAAGGGCTTTGCCGTCGTCGCCCAGGAGGTCCGCGAACTGGCGCAGCGCTCGGCAACTGCCGCAAAGGACATCAAGGGCCTGATCACCAAGTCGGGGGACGAAGTCCAGGTCGGCGTGAAGCTCGTTCAGGCCACCGGCGAGGCGCTGTCCCAGATCGAAAGCCGCGTCAACGCGATCAACGACCATATTCACTCGATCGCGACTGCCGCGAAGGAGCAGTCGACCGGCCTCAAGGAGGTCAACACGGCCATCAACCAGATGGACCAGGTGACGCAACAGAACGCCGCCATGGTCGAGGAAACCTCCGCGGCAACGCACAAGCTCTCCGGCGAAGCCGACGGCCTCGTCCGCCTCATCTCGCGCTTCAAGGTTTCGAACGTGCCGGCCGCGGCTCCTGTCGCCGTTGCGCGCCAACAGGAGCATCGTCCGGTGGCCTCACCAGCGCGCCGCGCCATGGGGACCGTCGCACGCGCATTCGCCGGCAATGCCGCCGTCGCCGAGCAGAATTGGGAAGAGTTCTGATCAGCCCTCTTCCTCTTTCGACCGATCGGAAACGCCGCCTCGGGGCGGCGTTTCCTTTTGTCGCAAGCGGCGTTGCTCTCAAAGATTTGAAAGCGGACCGCCATCGGCTAATATAGAAGTCGCGAAGGGCGCTTGGCGCCGAGCGGACGAAAGACGATGCAAGCCAACGATCAAGGCGAGAATCTTCCCCAGAGCGGTGCTGCAGGGAACGAGACCAACAGGGCGGAGCACCGCCCGTCCGGAAAGTTCGGCGGGCTTTCCGGCAAGCTGCTGTGGCTGACGGTTGTCTGCATCATGCTGGCCGAGGTTCTGATCTTCTTCCCCTCGGTTGCCAGTATGCGTCTGCGCTGGCTGGATGAGCGGTTGAACGCCGCGGCCGCGGCCGCGATCGTTATCGATGGCCTGCAGCCGGTGGAGTTGCCGCGCGCCTTACAGAAGGAAACTTTGGAGGCGACCGGCACCAAGGCGATCGTCTTGCGGAAAGAGGGCACCTCGCGTCTGCTTGCGACGACGGATATGCCGACCTCCGTTGACGAACAGTATGATCTGACCGACGTGCCGCCGATGATCGCGATCCGCGATGCGCTCGATACGATGATTTTCGGCGGCAATCGCATGATCCGCGTCTATGGCCCGGTGCAGGACACGAATACCGGCGTGGAAGTGCTGATGAAGGACAAGCACCTCCGCAATGCGATGCTGGTCTATTCCCGCAACGTCTTTCTGTTGTCCATTCTGATTTCGATGTTCACCGCGACACTGGTTTTCTTCGCGATCAACCGGATCCTGATCCGGCCGATTCGCAAGCTGACGGGCAGCATGCAGCAATTCTCCTCCGATCCGGAAAATCCGCAGAACGTCTTTGTCGGCGATGGCGGGCGCGATGAGCTTGCGGTTGCCGGCCGACACCTGACCTCGATGCAGATGGAGCTGCAGAAGACGCTGAAGCAGCAGAAGAACCTTGCTGCCCTGGGGCTTGCCGTCTCCAAGATCAATCACGACATGCGCAACATCCTGGCCTCGGCGCAGCTGATGTCGGACCGCCTCGTGGACGTCGACGATCCTATGGTGAAGGCCTTCGCGCCAAAGCTGCTGCGCACGATCGACCGCGCTGTCGGCTATACGACCGAGGTCCTGTCCTATGGCCAGGCAAGCGAGGCCGCTCCGCGCAGGCGCCGCGTCCGGCTTTTCGACCTGACACAGGACGTCAAGGACATGCTCGCGGTCGATGCCCAGAGCGACATTGAATTCGTCGAACAGATGGCGCCCGACCTTGAGGTCGATGCAGACAGCGAGCAACTGTTCCGGGTTATCCACAATCTCTGCCGCAACGCCGTGCAGGCGTTGAGCGTGCCTGGCGCGGGGCGGGGACCGGATGGCATCAAGCGAATCACGGTTTCGGCCCAACGTGTCGGCAGCGTCGTCAGCATCATAGTCGACGACACTGGCCCCGGCATGCCGCAGAAAGCCAGACAGAATCTCTTCGCAGCCTTCCGCGGCTCAGCCCGCTCCGGCGGCACGGGCCTCGGCCTGGTAATCGCCCGCGAACTGGTGCTGGCCCACGGCGGCACGATCGCTCTTGTGGAAAAACCCTCGGTCGGAACGCAGTTCCGCATCGAAATTCCGGACCGCCCGGTATCCCTGGACGATTATCGCGGCCGAGCACTCCAAGAAAAGTGATGCATTTTTCGCATTTCAGCTCTGCACCACCAAAGTCGCGATTTTTTCAGAATGCCTATTGCAATCCCTCAAAGGACCCTTTAGAGAACCGCCCACGCAAGCGGTTTGACCGCTTCCGGCACGCACCCGTAGCTCAGCTGGATAGAGCACCAGACTACGAATCTGGGGGTCAGGAGTTCGAATCTCTTCGGGTGCGCCATTCCCATCATTAAGACGAAAATGCTGTGAAGCTGCGGCTTTGTTTCGACGAGAGCCTCTGCGTCTCGCCGTGTGGCAGCTAGCAAGGTGGACACGCCAAACCCTTGGCGTGCGCGCAAGAGCGTCGCAAATGCTTGTCCTGCGAAGACGAGCAAGGATCGCCTACACGGTGAACTATTCGGGATAGACCTCGGAGCCTTCAGGCGTTGGCTTGTTGAAAAGGATGAATACCAAGGGGTTGCCGGGCTCGGACATTGCATCGCTGCGTTGACCCGTTATCTCGCCAGCCACACCGCTTGTATACTCCGCAACTACCTCGCCGAAGCTGTTGCGCTGTATGGCCACCTTTTGCCCGGCTTCGACCTTGTCGTTCAGCTTGACCAGATGCTCGACGATCCCGCCCGCGGTGGCAAGAATCGGGAAGGCGCTGTTTCCGACGAAGACACTCACGTCCTTGCCTGTGCGTCCCATCGACCCGGCGACGATGCCGTAATGCTTGAGGACATTCATCGTGCCTTCCACGAACAGAGAGATCATGTCGAGGTCCAGCACCCGCGCAGCGCCGATCTCCGGCGTAAAGGCCGGAATTCCCACGTCGATGAACGCGTTATGCAGGACACCGGGATAGACATGGTTGTCGAAGATCTGGYCGACCGGATAGAGCTCCAGCATTGCCTTGACCTCGGGCAGATCCATGCCGCCAATATTAAACGCTGTCACTTCGAATCCGGTTGTTCCGGTGTGGAAGTCAATCGCGAAGTCGGCGTTCGGCCGCAGCAGCCGGTTGAACAGGAGCCCGGCGTGCCGGCTGGCCGCGGTGGCGCCGTTCTCATTCCCGGGCCACTCCCTGTTCATGTCGATCAGATCAATGCCTCTGCCCTGATTGGGCCATCTGCGCTGCATGCTTTCGACGGCTGGGCGGGACACGTCCGTGACCGCCATCACCGTGCCCGACATTTCCGCCGGATCGAGCTGGTTCATCACCGTCTGGACTGTATGGATAGAACTCATTTCGTCGCCATGCACACCACTGACAAGGATGGCGCGCTTACCTGGCTTTGTTCCCTTGGCGACCACCACAGAGACATGCCAGTGCTGTCCGGTGGGCATTTCAACGCCCTGAAAATAGAGGGCATGCTTCTTGCCGGGCTCCAGGTCGTTGACGTCAAGCGCGCTGACGACTTTCTTCCCGTCGATGACGTCGCCGGTGTAGGCTGTTCCTGATGACTGATTGGTAGAGGGTGCCGCTGCTTGCTGGGCATTTGCAGCGCCAGCGTTGACGGCAAGGGCGGCGGATGCGCCGACCGTCGCGATGGATGCTACCAGGAAATGGCGGCGATCGAAGCCTTCTTTAGATTCGTCCGGCATGATGGAAGCCCTTTGTGGTTTGAAAAGTTACATTAGAACAACGGCATACACATCGACTGCAAAGGTCGCGCACGATTTCAAACTAGGGTGCGCTGCTGAACTCGCAAGGTTTGCGGGGCTCGCGATCTTGCGGCTTCACTCGGCAAGATCCGAAAGTAAGATGAAGCGGGCATGCTTGGACATCGACAGCGATAACAATCACGTGCCAGTTCTCAGTTTCACCTCGCCCGATGCTGCGTTCATGTCCCTCGAGTGCTACAGGCAACGTACTCACAAGATGTCGGATCCGATCCCGGCCAGTAGTCCTGGTGTGGCTCGCAATTTTGTCATGGGGAGGGTGTCGAGACGCTGCAGATCAAAGGGAATCGGATCGAAGGGCGCCACATTCCAAAATCGGTCACGCCCACAGTGCTCGCTGATCGGGCAAGCCTGCCTACGGCGAAATGTTGCCTTCTTGGCATGCGTCAAGCGCATTGCCTTGCCAGAGCAATCGAATCGCGAACGGTTCTTTAACCCGACCTTACGGCCGGTGACTGAAGCGGGCGATTTGCGCGTCCCTCATCAGGTTCCGGAAGCTGGGGCCGCTCATATGCACCAGCGTCGTGTGGTCGCCGCCCTCGAAATAGATGTCACTGGCATCGCCGAGGCTTTCGTCGAGGATCACAGGTACGTTGTAGGCCGATCCGATCGGTGGGACAGCGCCAATGTCGCAGTCGGCGAAGAGCGAGCAAACCTCATCTTCCGAGGCGAGGCCGAGGCGCCTGTCCATGACATCTTGCAACGTGCTGAGCTCGATCCGGTGCGTGCTGGGAACGACGGCCAGGACGTAGCCCATCTCGTGATGCACGACGACGGATTTCGCCAGCCGGCTGCCCGGAACATGCGCGGCTTGCGCCGATTGGCTGGTTGTCGCTGTGCGATGATGCGGGACGGTATCATAGGCGATACCCTCACCGTCGATATAATCCTGAAGTTTCCTTGCGATCGTCATCGTGGGCACCCCTTATATTGCGTGGGGAGGCATAACAGGCATTCTCCTCTCATCATCTGTGAAGTCAACGGCGAACGGGACCAGTCGGTCCGTTGGTCGCCGCCACAGGACGATGGCGGTCATCTGGGCTCTTCAGTGGTCAGCCCGCGTCGCAGGCGCGCCCGATGCCGCCTGCCTAAGCAGAGGCTCTCAATTCGCCGCGCATGGCGAGTGCCTCGTTGGTCGAGAGCACGGAGGCGTAGGCGAAGGCGAGTGCCGCCATGAAGGCCGCATGCGCTTGCGCGGCAGGGACGAGCGTGCCGTTGAATTCGAGGTCGCGCGTTGCGCAAGCGTCATGGATGACCATCACCCGATAGCCGAAATCGTTGGCGGCCCGCGTCACGGCGTCGATGCACATGTGGCTCATGCTGCCGACGACCGTGACGTCCTCGATACCATGGCGGTCGAGTGTCGCTTTCAGATCCGTTTCACGGAACGAGTTGATATGGTTCTTGACGATGACGGACTCGCCGGGTCGGTTCAGCACCTTCGGATGAATCTGGGCGCCCTCTGAGCCGGCCATGAAAAAGGCGGCATTCTCGCTCGCCGACTCATGTCTGACGTGAACGACAAGATCGCCTGCATCTCGAGCAGCCGCGATGATCCGCGCCGCATTGTCGGCAGCCGCCTCGGCACCGCTCAACGGCCATTTGCCGTCCGGAAAATAGTCGTTCTGAATGTCGACGACGATGAGGGCTCGCTTGCTCATGTGCTTGTGTCCTTTCGGTTCTTCCGGGGGCGATCCCCGGCCGGTGATGGACAAACTAAGTCTGAATCGGCATGGTGTGGATTGGCGAAATTGACATTATCGAGGCAAAAACTGACAAATGAGCCAAACCGACGCGCCGGCCGAGATCGGCATCCTGCTTTATCCGAACGTCCAACTCGCAGCCGTCCACGGTCTGACCGATCTCTTCCACCTGGCCAATCGGTTCGCAACTGCCCGGCAGCCGTCAGGAGGCCCCGCCCTGCGCGTCAGCCATTGGCAAGGGGCAGAAACCTCGGCAGCGGTCGAGCGCGTCTTCGATACGGCGCCCGGCACTCCCGGATCGCCGGCCGTGCTCATCCTGCCGCCGAGCTTCGGCGACCCGATGACGTCAGAGCAAGCCGCTCCGCTGGCGCAATGGCTTCGTGCGCGGCATGCCGAGGGAACGACGCTGAGTTCCGTCTGCGTCGGCGCCTTCCTTCTTGCTGAAACGGGCCTTCTGGCGAACCGTTTGGCGACGACCCACTGGGTCTGCGCGGACGCGCTGGCTCAGCGCTTTCCCGAGGTGAGGGTCGACGCCGACAAGCTTATCATCGACGATGGCGACGTGATTACCGCGGGCGGCCTGATGGCCTGGACCGATCTCGGCCTCAAACTCGTCGACAGATTGTTGGGATCGACGATCATGCTCGAGACCGCGCGCTATCTTCTCGTCGATCCGCCGGGCAGGGAGCAGCGCTACTACAGCAATTTCTCGCCGCGTCTCAATCATGGCGACGAGCAGATCCTCAAGGTGCAGCACTGGCTGCACGCGAGTGGTGCGCGCCAAGTGACGCTTGCGGCGATGTCGGAGCGTGCCCGCCTGGAGGAGCGCACGTTCCTGCGTCGTTTCCGCAGGGCGACCGGCCTTCGCCCGACTGAGTATTGCCAGCATCTGCGGATCGGCAAGGCGCGCGAAATGCTGGAGTTTTCCAACCGCACGGTCGAGCAGATTGCGGGTGCGGCCGGCTACGAGGATCCGGGCGCGTTCCGAAAGGTGTTCCACAAGATCACGGGGCTATCGCCCGGAGACTACCGCAACCGCTTCGGATTGACCGGGCGGGCATGAAGGCTGCTGCAGAGCTGACGCGCTAGCTTGGCGCAATATTGCGACGCCACGGTGAACTTGGCGCTGCGTGCAGCGGTTCGTGGCGCATGGCCGGAGGGAATATGTTGAGGGGTATGGGGCGAGCGTTTGCGTTGTGCGTGGTGGTTGCGGCGCTTGCCGGTTGCGTCGACGCCAATGCGCCGACCCTCGTGCCCGTGGCCACGCCTTTCGATCCACCGCTCAATCCGCCGGGCATCGCGCATCACATCTGCGCCGCCGATGGCAATTTCATGTATCGCGAGGCGAAGAAGCAATACGAACTGCGCGTCGGAATGGCCGGCGCTCCGATCGATCCGGCCCAAGAGGAAGCGAATGCGACCGCTGCCGCGCACCGGCAGTATGTCGCGTGCCTGTCGAGCCAGGGATACCGAATCGCAAATAGATGAGTTTGCGGGCCTGCTGAGTTCCGAGGCCGGATCGCTTGATCCGCCATGCCACGATCGAGTGCGCGCTGTAAAGAATCAGGACCCACACATCACGCGCAGTCGCTGCCGATCACGAATGCAGGAACCCGCGTGTGATGGCGGAACTTTGCTACGGTAGAACGCATTTTTCTAAGGTAAATCCAGAAGGAGGATTTATCATGAAAATGTTCAGCTTCGCTTCCACTCTCTCGGCCGGAACTCTTCTCGCGCTGGCATCAATCACTCCCGTCGAGGCGGCACCTGTGCAGCAGGTTCCTCTCCCAAGTGCCTCGAACGTTGAGATGGTGCAGTACAATCAGCGGGCAGGTCACTTGAACGGCTATCGTGGCTCGCGCACCGAGCGCCCCGGCACCCGCCGCGGTCCGGATGGCTACTGGTATCCGCTGGCAGCCTTCGGTGTCGAGGGCGGTACGACCGGCTCGATCGGCACTCAACCGGCACGGCCGATGCAGCGGCAAACCTACTGTCAGAACACATTTGGCGGCACCAATGGCGATGGCAGCATGCCATGCGATAACGGCTATTGATGGGGTTGAGCCGAGGGAAAGGCGAGACGAATTCTCGCCTTTCCGTCATCTTCTTCCTTCAACCTTTGGTGATGTTTTTCTGTGCTTGCGGGGTCTCCGGGCCAACCAGGAGATCTGCGGTGCCCCGAGATCGTTTCGGGACGGCGTTACCCGATTGCCGTCTCTCGCCGCCGCAGGCACAACCTCACGGCCGACGTTGTTTAAGAAAAATTGATCAGTCGATCAAATATGCCGCAAAAAGAGGCTGCAAGATTGGTGGAGCTATGCGGGCATTGCAATGCTGCATTGCGGTAATCTCCCTATTCCTGATCGAAACAATGGGCTATCTATTACCTCGAAGGCAGCGCACTCCTCCTCCCAGCGCTCCTTCATCGGACTGACAACACTCCTCCTCCCAGTTGTCAGTCAGGATCAAGAGCCCGGTGCACCTCCTCCCGCACCGGGCTCTTTTCTTTTTCGGTCCTTCCTGCAAATCATCAGCGCTGTGCCGGCCCAGTTTTTCGGAGCTGCGGTACGCTGGCTTAATGCCGTCAGCCGCAGTGTCGCCTGGAAGTTTTTCACCGGCGAAGATTCCCCGTAGGCAATCGACTGCGATCTGATATATCAGAACTGGCTGCAACGACACTCACACGCCTGCGGATAGGCGAGATCTGAACCAAGCTCATCGGCGAAATGCTGGATTGCTGCCGGAGGGTGTCGACAATATTGCCGGACAATATTCGCGTGATGGCGAGATCACGCGCTTGAGAGGAGTTGACGAATGAGATGGAAGCGCACGATCCAGCTTCTGGATGTCCACGCGGAAGGTGAAATCGGCAAGGTCGCGATCGGCGGTGTGCCGAAGATCCCCGGCAATACGGTCGCCGAACAGCTGAACTGGCTGAACACCGATCCGAAGGGCCAGGAACTGCGCCGCTTTCTCTGCCTCGAGCCGCGCGGCGCGCCGATCGGCTCCGTCAATCTGCTGTTGCCGCCGAAGCATCCGGCTGCCGATGCGGCCTTCATCATCCTGCAGCCTGACCAGGCGCATGCAAGCTCGGGCTCGAACTCGATCTGCGTCACCACTGCATTGCTGGAATCCGGCATCGTCGAGATGAAGGAGCCGGAAACCATCGTCACGCTGGAGACGGCCGCGGGCCTCGTCAAGGCGACGGCGACCTGCCGCGACGGGCGCTGCGAGAAGGTCAAGCTCACCATGGTTCCGTCCTTCGTGCATGAGCTCGACGTGGACGTCGACACCCCGCACTGGGGCAAGATCAAGGTCGATATCTGCTACGGCGGCATCTTCTACGCGCTGGTCGATGTCGGACAGATCAACCTGACGATCGAGAAGGGCAATGCCGCGGCACTCGTGCAGGCCGGCATGGTGCTGAAGGAGCTGATCAACCGCAGCATCGAGGTTGTCCATCCGGAAATTCCAGCGATCTCGGGCGTTGCCTACGTCATGTTCCGCGACCTCGAGGCGGACGGCACCGTTCGTACCTGCACGACCATGTGGCCGGGGCGCGCCGACCGCTCGCCCTGCGGCACGGGCAATTCCGCCAACCTCGCAGCACGCCATGCGCGTGGCGAGGCAAAGGTCGGCGACATCTTCAAGTCGCGCTCGATCATTGGTTCGGAGTTCGAGGTCGGTCTGCTGGCGGAAACCGAAGTCGCCGGCCGTGCCGCGATCATTCCGACGATCGCCGGGCGTGGCTTTACCTTTGGTCTTTCGCAGGTCGCGCTCGATCCCTTCGATCCGCATCCGGGTGGCTTTGCCCTAACTGATGTCTGGGGGCCATTGGCAGGGGAAATCTGACGCTCAATAGGTAAAGGGGTCGACCTCTGCCTTTTCAACGGCGTGGTCGCCCGCCTGCTCTGGGTAGATGACGCCCTTCCGCAGGATGACGTTGGCGTAAAGTCGCGGTTCGCTTGTTTGGATGACGGCGTGAGCGGCCCGAACGCGATTGTAGAAGTCAGCCCCGACCAGCGGCACGACCTGCCGGTGTGGCTCGTGGCGGGCGCAGCAATCGATTATCTCTTCATGAACAGGGTCGAGCTTGTCGCGCTCGGCCTTCACGGTCGACCGGAAAATCGCATCCGGAACGAAGTCGTCGATCGGCAGGACGCTGAGAACGGCATCGAGCACGGGTACGATACCGTGGCCATCGAGGCGGATCAGCCGCCTTGCATGTTCGACACCGGGATAGTTGCCGTCAACGATGGCGATTTCGTCCCCATGCCCCATGGTGCGTAAGGTCGAAAGCAAGTCCGGGCTCAGAAGCGGGTTAAGTCCCTTCAGCATATTCGACCTCTTTGAATAGAACGTTCTGGTCCGTAAGGTAGCGCGCGAAGATCGGCAGGCTGGCGCCGCCGATGGCGCGCGCATGAGCGCCGACCGCGCCTTCGATAATGTCCGGCATGACAACGCCCTGCAGATCGAGCATCGCTGCTTCATGGATCGTCGCTTGCACAATCCGTTCCCGTACCCATCCGGGAAAGCCACCGTCGATGACGGCCGCACTGAAGTCGATGATCGAGGCCGCGGCGACGATTGCCTGTGCGAGCGCTTTGGCGGTGTCCTGGATCCACGTCTCAAGAGGCTCACCGAAGTCGATCCAGTCGTCGGCCGAATACCAGAGCGGCTGCGGGTCAATGCCGCGCTCGCGCAGCATGTTCTCCAGCACGAAGATCGAGGCAACTTCGAGCAACTGCAGTGTTTCGCCGTTCTTGCCGCGAACGGGAAGGGGGCCGATGGCTCCGGCTGTGCCCGTGCGACCGGAAAAGATTGCCGAATTGAGAACGATACCGCCGCCGATGAAGGAGCCGATGAAGAAATAAACGAAATCGGGATAGGACGGCCCGATACCGAACACGAGTTCGGCGCCGCAGGCACTTGTCGCATCGTTCTGCAGGTAAACGGGGTAGGGCACGCGGGCGGCGATTTCTGCGTGGAGGTCGAAGTCGCGCCACACGTCCATCGCGCCTTTGGGCGATCCCACTTCTTCTTCCCAGTTCCAAAGCTCGAAGGGTGCTGCGATGCCGATGCCGGCAATGCGGCTGCGCTGCTGCTCGTCGAGCCGGCTTTCAAGCTCGCGGATGCCTGACGTAATGAAGTCCAGGAAAACCTCGGGCAGCGGATAGGCATAGGTTTGGTGAAGTTGCAGGCGGATATTGCCCACGAAATCCATCAGCACCAGGTCGGCGCTGCGTCGGCCCATCTTCACGCCGAACGAGTAAACGGCGTTGGCATTGAGGCGCATCGGGATCGAGGGTTGACCGACGCGCCCGCGCACCGGCTCGCCGCGAGAGAGCAGCCCTTCCTTCTCCAGTGCCCGCATGATGACCGACACCGTCTGTGCCGAAAGGCCGGTGCGGCGTGCGATATCCGCCTTCGACTGGGAGCCGTAAAGGCGCACCAGCGACAGCACAAGCCGCTCGTTATAGGCGCGGACCCTGATCTGGTTCGCGCCGCCCGCGGGACTCGATATAGGCGGTTGGGCCGGTGTGTGAACCGGACCGTCTAAAGACGACATTGGCCGCTCCTCCCGTCTCGTGGCCTATGCGCTATTTTTGCTCAGCATGCCATAGCGAATTAATAATTCAATTGGATTTATTTATTGACAAGGCGATTTCTTTCGCTCTTAATTACCCTCGTCAAACGGCACAGAACGGCTTGGAGGAGGCCCGTCGGCGAGACTGCAGCGTTCTCGTGCTCGTCAATTCCGGCACCGCCAGGGGGTGGGTCGGCTATTTCTGGGAGGATTAAATGAAGAAATCAGTGCTTTCCGCAGCGCTTGGCGCGCTCGCCCTCGGTGTCGCCTTCTCGGCGCCGGCAATGGCCGCGGATGTTTCCGCCTGCCTCATCACCAAGACCGACACCAACCCCTTCTTCGTCAAGATGAAGGAAGGCGCGACAGCAAAGGCAAAAGAACTCGGCGTGACGTTGAAGTCCTACGCCGGCAAGATCGACGGTGACAGCGAAAGCCAGGTTGCCGCGATCGAAAGCTGCATTGCCGACGGCGCGAAAGGTATCCTGATCACCGCATCCGACACGAAGGGCATTGTCCCGTCCGTCAAGAAGGCACGTGATGCGGGCCTCCTGGTGATCGCCCTCGACACGCCGCTCGATCCCGCCGATTCTGCCGACGCAACGTTCGCGACCGACAACCTGCTCGCCGGCAAGCTGATCGGCCAGTGGGCCAAGGAAACGCTTGGCGACAAGGCAAAGGATGCCAAGGTCGGCTTCCTCGATCTGACGCCGTCGCAGCCAACCGTCGACGTTCTGCGTGACCAGGGCTTCATGATGGGCTTTGGCATCGACACCAAGGATCCGAACAAGATCGGCGACGAGGACGATGCGCGCATCGTTGGCCACGACGTGACGAACGGCAACGAAGAAGGCGGCCGCAAGGCTATGGAAAACCTTCTGCAGAAGGATCCGAGCATCAACGTCATCCACACGATCAATGAGCCGGCTGCTGTCGGCGCCTATCAGGCCCTCAAGGCTGTCGGCATGGAAAAGAACGTGCTGATCGTTTCGGTTGATGGCGGTTGCCCGGGTGTCAAGTCCGTTAAGGACGGTGTCATCGGCGCCACCTCCCAGCAGTATCCGCTGCTGATGGCTTCGCTCGGCATCGAGGCGATCAAGAAGTTTGCGGACAGCGGTGAAAAGCCGAAGCCGACCGAAGGCAAGTCCTTCTTCGACACCGGCGTTTCGCTGGTGACCGACAAGCCGGTCTCAGGCCTCGAGTCGATCGACACGAAGGTCGGCACCGACAAGTGCTGGGGCTAAATCCCGCGATATAACTTACTGCCGGCCGGGGCTTGATCCCCGGTCGGTTTCGACCGACCATGGCTGCTGTCTCGGGAACCGGCAAACAAAGACCGGTGTGATATGGGGCAGGGCTTCCGCGCGCGGTTTGGCGCGAAAGCGGAGGAGGAACAATGACCGGAGCACAGGACTTCGAACGGGTGCTTGACGGCAGCGACAAGAATGTCGCGTCGTTCGAGCATCAAGCCGTACCATTTGTGAAGCGTGCGCAGCATTTCTTGCACTCGACACCGGCCGCTGTGCCGCTGATCGTGCTGGTGCTGTCGATCATCATTTTCGGCATCGCGATTGGCGGGCGGTTCTTTTCGTCCTACACGCTGACGCTCATTCTCCAGCAGATCGCCATCGTCGGTATCCTGGGGGCCGCGCAGACGCTGGTCATCCTGACCGCTGGCATCGATCTTTCGATCGGTGTGATCATGGTCATCTCGGCCGTCATCATGGGCAATTGTGCCATCACCTATGGCATCCCCACACCGATCGCCGTGCTGGCCGGCATGCTGGTAGGCGGCCTCTGCGGTCTCCTGAACGGTTTCCTCGTCGCGTTCATGAAACTGCCGCCGTTCATCGTGACGCTCGGTACGTGGAACATCGTGATGGCCACGAACTTCATCTATTCCGCCAACGAAACGATCCGCGACACCGATGTCGACGCGCAGGCGCCGTTGCTGCATTTCTTTGCGATCAGCTTCAGGCTCGGCAGTGCAGTCCTGACGCTCGGCGTCATTGCCATGGTGCTACTTGTCCTTGCGCTCTGGTACATCCTCAATCACACCGCCTGGGGCCGCCACGTCTATGCCGTCGGCGATGATCCGGAAGCGGCAAAGCTTTCAGGTATTCAGACCAAGAGCGTGCTGCTCACCGTCTACACCGTCTCTGGCATCATCGCCGCCTTCGCAGCCTGGGTCTCCATCGGCCGCAACGGCTCGATTTCTCCCTCGTCTGCGGTAACGGATTATAACCTGCAGGCCATCACGGCGACGGTGATCGGCGGTATCTCGCTCTTCGGCGGCCGCGGCTCAATCCTCGGAACACTCTTCGGCGCGATGATTGTCGGCGTCGTCTCTATGGGCCTCAACATGCTCGGCGCCGATCCGCAATGGAAGGTGTTGCTTACCGGCGTGCTTATCATCGCCGCGGTCGCAATCGACCAGTGGATCAGAAAGGTGTCGGTGTAATATGGCGAACGAACCTCTCCTCTCGGCACGCGGTCTGGTCAAGCGCTACGGACGCGTTACCGCACTCGATCATGCCGATTTCGATCTGTACCCCGGCGAGATCCTGGCAGTCATCGGCGACAACGGAGCCGGCAAGTCCTCGCTCATCAAGGCGATCTCGGGCGCCATCAGCCCCGATGAGGGCGAGATCACGCTGGAAGGCAAGCCTGTGCATTTCAAGTCTCCGATGGAGGCGCGCGATGCCGGCATCGAGACGGTCTACCAGAACCTCGCTCTATCGCCGGCGCTTTCGATCGCGGACAATATGTTCCTCGGCCGAGAGATTCGTCGGCCGGGCATCCTTGGCAGTTGGTTTCGCATGCTCGATCGCCCGGAGATGGAGAATCGCGCCCGCACCAAGCTTTCCGAGCTTGGCCTGATGACCATCCAGAATATCAACCAGGCCGTCGAAACGCTCTCGGGCGGTCAGCGGCAGGGTGTGGCGGTCGCGCGTGCTGCAGCCTTCGGTTCCAAGGTCGTCATCATGGACGAGCCGACGGCTGCCCTTGGCGTCAAGGAAAGCCGCAAGGTCTTGGAACTGATCCTGGACGTGCGCTCGCGCGGTCTGCCGATCGTGCTGATCTCGCACAACATGCCGCATGTCTTCGAGGTTGCCGACCGTATCCATATCCACCGGCTCGGTCGTCGCCTGACGGTCATCAATCCGAAGGAATACACGATGTCCGATGCGGTCGCCTTCATGACCGGCGCCAAAGCCGCTCCGACGGAGCCGGTTGCCGCATGAGTGCAACGATCGATGAAATCGCCGGCGAGGTCATCGATCGCGCCGGTGACACCAAGCGCTTCCTGATCGCCATCGCCGGCCCGCCCGGCGCTGGCAAGTCCACCATGGCGGACAACCTGGCCGACGCCCTGAAAGCCAGGGGCGAAACGGCCGAGGTCCTGCCGATGGATGGCTTCCACATGGACAATGCCATCCTCATTGAACGCGGTCTTCTGGCGCGCAAGGGTATCCCGGAAACCTTCGACGTCAGGGGCTTTCTCGATATCATCCGGGCCGTGCGTCCCGCCGACCAGGACGTGCTGATCCCTGTCTTTGACCGGTCCAGGGAAATCGCCATCGCCTCGGCGCGTGTGGTTTCGCCGGAGCATCGCTTCATTATCGTCGAGGGCAATTACCTGCTCTTCAGCCAGGGCAAATGGGCAGAGCTCGAAGGTATCTTCGACTACTCTGTCATGCTCGCCCCGCCGATCGAGGTGCTCGAGGAACGGCTGTGGGCGCGTTGGCGCGGCTACAAGCTGACAGAGGAAGAAGCGAGCGCCAAGGTTTACGGCAACGATTTGCCTAATGGTCGATTGATCCTTGGCAATCGCCGCAGGGCCGATGTGACGCTCGAGATCGCCTGACCTGTCTGGCGGTCTGGCTGAATGCCGGGACTTGCATCGCCTGATGGAATCGTTGCAGGCTCACCTTCATACAACTTTTGCGGTTTGGCACCCTGTGTGGACATGAAGGAAGAGCGCATGAGTTTCACGGAAGCAGTCTCATCAGTCTTCTCTAAATACGCGGTTTTCAGCGGCCGCGCCGGTCGCCCGGAATTTTGGTGGTTTGCGCTCTTCAACGTTATCGCCTCGGTGATTCTGGGCGCCGTCGACTATCTTCTCTTCGGCCGCGAAATACTCGGCGCCGTCTATGGGCTTGCCGTGCTGCTTCCGGGTCTCGGCGTGGCGGTCCGCCGCCTCCATGATATCGGCCGCTCCGGCTGGTGGATTCTCGTCGGCATCATTCCGCTGGTGGGCTGGATCGTTCTGCTCGTGTGGTATCTCACCCCCGGCACGCCCGGCTCCAACGAATATGGTGCAGCACCAGCCTGAGTGTCGCGGGCAAAGTGTTTGCCATGGCCCGCTTCGGGGTGATAATGCGCAGGGCTGAACCTTATAGGCCAGCCTCCGGAGTTCCAGCGCATGCAATCGATTACCATCCGTCGCCCCGATGATTGGCACCTGCACCTGCGGGACGGCGCCATGCTGGAAGGGGTGATCGGCGATACCAGCCGCGACTTTGCCCGCGCGATCATCATGCCGAACCTCGTGCCGCCGGTGGTGACCACGGCGGATGCCGAAGCTTATCGCGGCCGCATCATGGCGGCGCTGCCGAAGGGCGACATATTCCAGCCGTTGATGACGCTCTACCTGACGGAACATACGAATCCCGATGATGTCGAGGTCGGTAAGACGAGTGGGCTGATCACGGCGGTCAAGCTCTACCCGGCCGGTGCCACGACCAATTCACATGGCGGGGTGCGTGATATCGAAAAGGCGATGCCGGTGCTGGAGCGCATGGCCAAGATCGGCCTGCCGCTCTGCGTTCACGGGGAGGTGACGACGCCTGAGGTCGACATCTTTGACCGTGAAGCGGTGTTCATCGAGACGGTGCTCGATCCGATCCGCAAGCGCTTGCCCGAACTCAAGGTGACGATGGAGCACGTCACCACGAAGGACGGCATCGACTACATCAAGTCCGCGAAGGGTGGTCTCGCAGGCTCGATCACCACCCACCACCTGATCATCAACCGCAACGCCATCCTCGTCGGCGGCATTCGCCCGCATTACTATTGCCTGCCGGTGGCCAAGCGCGAAAACCATCGTCTTGCGCTGCGTGCCGCTGCAACAAGCGGCGATCCGCGCTTCTTCCTCGGTACGGATTCGGCGCCGCATGTCGATCCCTTGAAGGAATGTGCCTGCGGCTGCGCCGGCATCTATACTTCGATCAATACGATGAGTTGCCTTGCGCATGTCTTCGAGCAGGAGAATGCGCTCGACAAGCTCGAAGCCTTCGCGTCGCTGAACGGCCCTTCCTGGTATGACCTGCCGGTCAATGAAGTGAAAATAACGCTGGTCAAGCGTAACGAACCCGTCAGTTTTCCCGCCAAGATCGAAACCGGCGCTGGCTCCGTTACGGTTTTCGATCCGATGTTCCCGCTCCATTGGGATGTCGAACGCTAAAGCTTTCCATTGGCAATTTTGCGCGGACTGCAGTCCCTCCCGCTTAGATGAGCATCAAGGCGCGGACGAAGGCCATGGATGCGAGCAGCGAGGCGATTGTCCTCACATGGTTCCACCACGTCCAATCCTTGAGATAGCTCGCCCAGAGCGCGGTCGCCTCGGCGCCGCCACCACCGACTTTCGCCAGCGCGTCGTTCATCGGCACGTTGAAGACGATCGTCGAGAGGAACGATGCAAAGATATAGAGCACCGCTCCGGCCAGCATCCAGACGCTGATGCCTTCGCGCCAGTTGAAGAATGCGAAGGCAGCGATCACAAGGCAGAGGACCGCGGTCGGCACGAAAAGCAGCATGAAGGGCGAGCGCACGATCGTGACGTTGATGGAGTTCATGGCCGCTATGCCCTGTTCGGAGGGAATGCGGGCGAACGACGTCATGATGAAGGTCGAAAAGGCAAAGAAGATGCCGGCGACGAGGCCGCTACCGATCGCAGCAGCCGCCAGAACGATCCAGAGAACCAGTGTCATGTTCATATCCTCCACGGGCCATTGGCGGCAGCATCACGCAGATGGGGCCGAAAATCCTTGGCGGGGCGGTCGAAAAATTACTGGGTCCCGCGCGTCGATGAGAATGGAATGCCGCATAAGAATACTCCTCCGGCAAAAACAAGAGAAAGTCTCTCATTTGTAAAATGAGATAAGCTCTCTTATTTTCGTCGTCAAGGAAAAACGGAGAGTGGAATGGGCGAAGAGGTTTCCGTGAGCCGCAGAAGACAGCCGGAATCAACCGGCCAACCGCGCCGGATTCCGCAGCAGAAGCGCGGGCGGGAGCGCTTCGAGAAGATCCTTTCGGTGGCGCTCGAGCTCATCGAAATGAATGGCAGCGATGCGCTGAAGATGAGCGAGATCGTTGAAAAGGCAGAGCTATCCTTCGGCGCGCTCTACCAGTATTTCCCGGACAAAAGCTCGATCATCCGCACACTGGCCGAACGCTTCAACGAGCAGGGCAAAGCCTGCGTCGAAGCCGAGCTTGCGGCGGTAAGGGACGCGGCGACGCTGCGGCAGGCGCTTTGTAACATCGCCGACCAGTATTACGACTTTTTCCGGCAAGAGCCGGTGATGCGCGATATCTGGGTCGCCACCCAGGCCGATCGGCTACTGCAACAGATCGATGCCGAGGACATGGAGTTTCATGCCCAGGCGTTGCTTTCGGTTCTCGCCACGCTGGAACCAGGGCGGAGCAAGGGCGAACTTGTCGCCATTGCCAGGCTGACCATGCAGCTGCTGGCAGCCGCCGTCCGCTATGCGATCTCGCTGGATGATACCGAGGGACGGGCTGCGATTGTGCTTTACCAGCGAATGCTCCCGATCGATATCGGCCGGTTGTCGTAGTCACGGCGACTGGTGGAACTGGTCACGCCGGTCCAATTGTTCAGGCCGGCAAAAAGCTGCGCGCCGCGAAATAGCCGATGGCTCCGAGCGCGACCGCCACGACCGAAGCCAGCCCGAGCGCCATCGCGTATTCCCGCCGGCCGGCGGTGAAGGCAAGCACCACCTTTGTCACCGCGTTGACCGCGACGGCGATCAGAATGACGTCAGCCGCCTTAATCACGTCGATCGTCGAGCCGGCGAGGCGCGCGGTGGATAGCGTGATGGCATCGACGTCGACGAGGCCGGAGATCGCCGCCACGACGAAGAGCGCGGACGGGCCGACATATTCGATCGCGATCTTCGACACGAGACTGATCAGGCCGAGCAGCAGAGCAAAGGAAATGACCGTGGTGAGCTCGAAGGGGTTCTTGAGGTCGATCTCCGGCGCCTTTGTCGCGGTCTCCGAACGCCAGACCGAAAACAGCGCCGCTGCCAGGAAACCGATGATTGCAGGGACCAGCGCGGCGGCGAGGGGCGCCAGCAAGGTGAAGGAAAGCGCGCTGGCGATGACGAGAACGCGGGCGAAGGAGAGGGCGCCGGCAATGCCTGCCCCTGCCGCAAGGTGGCGTGCGCCCTCCGGCGCCTGCGCCGAATAGCGGGCGAAGGAAAGCGTCAAGGCGGTGGACGAGACAAGCCCGCCCGCGGCACCTGCCAGCAGAACGCCACGGCCCGGGCCCATCAATCGAATGGCGGCATAGCCGGCGAAGGACAGGGCTGCGATGGTGATCGTCAGCAGCCAGAGCGAGTAGGGGTTGAGCGCGCCCCAGGGATCCAACGCCCTGTTAGGCAACAGCGGCAAGGCGATGACGGTCATTGCAAGCAGCACCAGCGCCGAGCGGAGCTCCACCCACGTCAATCCTCTGAGGAAGCCATGCAGGCTATGGCGAGCCGCAAGAATGACCGTCGTTGCGACACCGCCGGCTGCCGCGGTAACGATGTCGCCGACAGCTGCCAGAAAGCCGAGCCCGAACACCACCAGGGCGGCCACGACCGAGGTGATGCTGTAGTCTTCGTTTTCCTTCGTCTCCTGCCACTTGCCGGCAATGTAAATGGCCCCCAGAAGCATGGCGATCGTCGCAGGCAAAAATGGGCCGGTCATCGCTTGAAGCGTTCCGGCTATTCCGCCGAGAAAACCGGTAAGGCCGAACGTCCGGATGCCCGCCGCTCTGCCGCCAGCGCGAATGTCGCGCTCCTGCCATCCCCGCTCGACCCCGACGAGCAGGCCAATAGCAAGGGCGACGCCGAGCCGCTGAAAAACCTCAATATGCTCCATGACGTGACGATATCGCCGCCGCGCCGGCGCGCAAGCGCAAATAACTGAAAGAATTGATGCATTGCTGGCTCAGCGCAACGAAGGCGGTGCCTTCAGGCACCTCTGGACGGATGCCCGGCCGACGTCTTCAAGCGCTGTCGCGTTTTTTGCCCTCATCGACGGCGTGGAATCGCTCGCCGTTCTGGAAAACTGCCGCGCTTGCTGCTATTGGCCCATAAATTTGACCAAAGGAGAGAGCGATGATCCAGACGACATTCACCGACCGCGCCGTGATGGCGGAACTCGTGGCGAAGATGCTCTGGGAGATCAAGGCGGTGCACTTTAATGCAGCGCAGCCCTACAAATTCGCCTCCGGCATGGCGAGCCCGGTCTATATCGATTGCCGCAAGCTGCTCTCCTTTCCGCGCGTGCGCTCGACCGTGATGGATTTCGCCGCCAGCGTCGTTCTGCGCGAAGCCGGTTTCGAGCAGTTCGATTGCGTGGCGGGTGGCGAGACTGCGGGCATCCCATTTGCAGCCCTTCTCGCCGATCGCCTCAGCCTGCCGATGATCTATGTCCGCAAGCAGCCGAAGGGTCATGGCCGCAACGCGCAGATTGAAGGCAACATGCCGGAGGGCTCACGCGTCCTCGTCATCGAGGACCTGACGACGGCAGGCGGCAGCATGTTCAAGTTCATCGATGCCGTCAGGGCTGCTGGCGGCGTGGTCGATCATGGTATCGCCCTGTTCTATTACGGTATTTTCGATGAAGGCGCGCTGCGCTTTGCCGATGGCAAGGTGAAGCTGCACTACATCGCCACCTGGCGCGATGTGCTTGCGGTTGCCAAGGCGCAGAAGCTGTTCGACGAGAAAACCTTGAGCGAAGTCGAAGCCTTCCTCGATGCGCCGCTCGCCTGGTCGGGACGCAATGGCGGCATTTCATCACTTTGAATGAAGAATTGCGTCGCGGCGCTTTGCTTTTGCCACGAAATTATCTAATCGATTTGAGCATCGATGGATCGTAATGCTTGGGAGGCCGGAATGATTTTGTGCTGTGGCGAAGCGCTGATTGACATGCTGCCGCGGGAGACGACTCTGGGCGAGAAGGGCTTTGCCCCATACGCAGGGGGCGCGATCTTCAACACGGCGATCGCACTCGGACGCCTCGGCATTCCGACAGCCTTCTTCACCGGCCTCGCCGACGACATGATGGGCGAAATCCTGCGCGATACGCTGCAGGCGAGCAATGTCGACTTCAGCCTCTGCGCCATCACCCCACGCCCGTCGACGGTCGCCTTCGTCAAGCTGGTCAACGGCCAGGCAACCTATGCCTTCTACGACGAAGGCACGGCCGGGCGCATGATCACGACCGACGATCTGCCTGTCCTCGGCGACGATTGTGAGGCGTTGCATTTCGGCGCGATCAGTCTCATCCCGAGCCCCTGCGGCGAGACCTATGAGGCGCTGCTCGACCGCGAATGCGACAAGCGGGTGATTTCGCTCGATCCGAACATCCGCCCGGGCTTCATCAAGAACAAGGACGCCCATATGGAGCGCATCAAGCGCATGGCGGCGAAGTCCGACATCCTGAAATTCTCTGACGAGGATCTGGAATGGTTCGGCCTCGAAGGCAGCCATGACGACCTGGCGGCCTACTGGCTGAAGCAGGGCGCCAAGCTCGTGGTCATCACCAAGGGTGCCGAGGGCGCGTCGGGCTACACCAACGAGCGCAAGGTCACCGTGCCGAGCGAGCGCGTCACTGTCGTCGATACCGTCGGCGCTGGCGACACCTTCGATGCCGGCGTGCTTGCCTCGCTGAAGATCGACGATCTCCTGACCAAGGAAAAGGTCGCTTCGCTCAGCGAAAAGGCGCTGCAGAACGCGCTTTTGCTTGGTGCCAAGGCCGCTGCCGTCACCGTCTCGCGCGCCGGCGCCAATCCGCCCTGGGCGAAAGAAATCGGCCTCTGAGACAGGCTATAGCCGATCGAGAAAGGCGAGCACTTCGCGGTTGAAGTGCTCTGGCCGCTGCAGCGGCGCGAAATGGCTGACCTCCGGAAGCAGGATGAGTTCGGCATCGGGGATGCTGCGGACCAGATAATCGGCGTGCTCGCGCTTGATGAACTCGTCATTGTCTCCGAGCACGACCGCGACCGGCACCTTGATGCCAGCGAGATCGGTAGCCGTATAGTTTGGCTCGGTTGCCATCATCTTCGACACATCGCCCACGAAGCTCTCGAAGGCATCGGGCGTGGCGGATAGCGCCTGATAATCCTTCCGATGACGACTGAAGCAGCGATCGATGACCGGTGTCGGCTTGAATTCAAGCGTGCCACTGGGATCCATGTTGCAGGCGAAGAAAAACACACCGGGTACCCGCTCTGGCCGCTGGTCGGCGAGGATCAGCGCCGTACAGGCCCCGTCGCTCCAGCCGACAAGGGCGGACTTCGTAAGCTCAAGGCAATCCATCACCGCAAGAACGTCGCCTGCCATCTGGGCATAGTGATAGGGGCGCATGTCGCGCGTGCTGCGGCCGTGGCCGCGACTGTCGATAACGACGACCTGTCGGCCCGCGGCGACCAGTGCCGGCACCTGATAGCCCCAGTTCCCCGCATTGCCGAGCCCGCCATGCAGCAGGATCACGGCTGGGCCGGAACCGTAGGTCGCATACCAGATGCGAGCGCCGTCGTTCGCGACGAAGCCTTCGCGCTGCGGCCTTGGCAGGGGCGCTGCGCCATGTGCCTCGAAATTCAGAAGCTCGTCGTCCGTCACATCCATTCAACCTCTCCTCATAGCGATGTACCTAAGACGCATCGTGAAGCCGAATTTCGACATTGACCAAGCGCTACCACAAGACAAATGCCGGCGCATGTCATACTTAATAGACTGCTAATATTACGGCCTGTAGCTTCAGCGTTTAACGTTGGAGGAGAAGAAATGGTTCTACGCGTTGATGGTCAAGGCTGGTCGCTCAGCAGCGTCGAAGCCGGACATTGTTCGGCGGCGACCAAAGCCGCGGTCAAGTGCGCACTGGAAGCGTCATCGGAGTTCGACAGCACGCAGATCGTTGTTTCAATGCTTGGCGATTTCGTGGTGCTTGAAGGCTTCGTCCGCTGTCGCGGAGATGACGAACTAGCCGCGGATGTCGCCGCTGCCATCGTCGGATCGACTCAGGTTCACAATCGACTGATATGTCGAGGCTTCCCGAAGAGGTCGAACTAGAGGACGGGCTTTTAAGCCCTCAAGCCAATTTCCAGACTGTGTAAAGCTCCCGCGGCCAGCCGCGGGAGCTTTCTGATCTCAATGCTCTGTTTTGGCAAGTTTTGCCAGTGCGGCAACGAGGCCCTGCGTCGAGGAGTCGTGGCCGGCAGCGCTTTCCTTGCCTTCCACGACAGGCAGCAGACCAGTCGCCAGTTCCTTGCCGAGTTCGACGCCCCACTGGTCGAAAGAGTTGATGCGGAACAGCACGCCTTCGACGAAGACTCGGTGCTCATAGAGCGCGATCAGGCGACCGAGCGCGTAGGGCGTCAGCTTGTCGTAGACGAAGGTGATCGACGGGCGGTTGCCGGTGAAGACACGATGCGGTGCGATGAAGTCGGCCTTCTTGTCGTCCATGCCCTTGTCGGTCAGCTGCTTCTTCGCCTCGTCGAAGGTACGGCCCTTCATCAGCGCTTCGGACTGCGCAAGCACATTCGATATCAGAAGCTCGTGCTGGTGGCGCAGATTTGGCTCGAAGGCGTTCGCCGCGATCATGAATTCGGCCGGGATGACGCTCGTGCCCTGGTGGATCAGCTGGTAGAAGGCGTGCTGGCCATTGGTGCCGGGCTCGCCCCAGACAACAGGACCGGAATTACCCTCGACGGGCGTGCCGTCGATCGTGACACCCTTGCCGTTCGATTCCATGTCGAGCTGCTGCAGATAGGCCGGGAAGCGCGACAGGCGCTGGTCGTAGGGCAGGACGGCACGGGTCGGATAGCCGAGTACATTGCGGTGATAGAAGCCGATCAGGCCGAGCAGCATGGGCAAGTTCTTGGTGATCGGTGCGGTGCGGAAGTGGTTGTCGACGGCATGGGCGCCCTCGAGAAACTTGATGAAATTTTCCGGGCCGATGGCGATCATGATCGGCAGGCCGATCGCCGACCAGAGGGAGTAGCGGCCACCCACCCAGTCCCAGAAGCCGAAGACGCGTTCGCTCTCGATGCCGAAGGCCGCGACCTTGTCGAGTGCGGTCGAAACGGCAGCGAAATGATGCTGGACGGCGGCGTCGCCGAGCGCGTCGGCGATGAACTTGCGCGCCGTTTGCGCGTTCGTCATCGTCTCTACGGTCGTGAAGGTCTTGGAGGCGACGATGAACAGTGTCGTCTCGGGCTGAACGAGCTTCAACGTGTCGGCGATATTGGCGCCGTCGATGTTGGAAACGAAATGCGCGCGCGGTCCATCATGGAAGGGCGCCAGCGCCAGCGTTGCCATCACGGGGCCGAGGTCAGAGCCGCCGATGCCGATGTTGATGACGTCGGTGATGGCCTTGCCGGTCGCGCCCTTGAGACTGCCGGAGCGGATGCCATCGGCGAATTTGCCCATGGCGGCAAGCACGGCGTTGACATCAGGCATGACATCCTTGCCGTCGACAAGCACCGGCGTATTGGAGCGGTTGCGTAGCGCCGTGTGCAGAACGGCTCGGTTTTCGGTGAAGTTGATCGCCTTGCCGGCGAACATTTCGTCACGCTTGACTTCAACGCCGCCCGTCTCCGCGAGCTTGACCAGGAGAGCCAGGATCTCGTCGTTCACGGCCGTCTTGGAATAATCCATCAGGAGGTCGTCGAGCGACACGCTGAAGCGCGAGAAACGCTGCGGGTCGGCGGCAAAGGCGGCGCGCAGATCGGTTGCCTTGGTGGCGGCTGCAGTGCTCTTCAATTGTTCGACGATGGCATTCATGGGAGGCTCCTTTGCAGGGCGAGAGGGTCGCGGAAACTATTCGCTTTGTAGGGCGCAAATCAAGTTCGGCGACCTCTCGGAACGCAAAAAAGCCATCTGAACAAACGGATGGCTCATAATTTCACGCGACCGTCAAACTTAGCCGCGCAGATCCTTGCGCAGGATTTTTCCGACTGGCGTTTTCGGCAGTTCGGTGCGGAATTCCACGAAGCGCGGCCGCTTGTAGTTGGTGAGGTTTGCCGCGCAATGCGCCTTGACGTCTGCCTCCGTCAACGCCGGGTCCTTGCGAACCACGAAGAGCTTCACGGCTTCGCCGGAATGCCCGTCGGGGATGCCGACAGCCGCCGCCTCGAGGATGCCGGGATGCATCGCCGCCACTTCCTCGATCTCGTTCGGATAGACGTTGAAGCCGGAGACAAGGATCATATCCTTCTTCCGGTCGACGATCTTGGTGTAGCCGCGCGCATCCATGAAGCCCATGTCGCCGCTGCGGAAATAGCCGTCCGGCGTCATCACGCGGGCGGTCTCCTCCGGTTTGTTCCAGTAACCAGCCATCACCTGCGGGCCGCGGATACAAATCTCGCCGATCTCACCAAGCGGCAGCGAATTGCCGTCCTCGTCGCGAATGTCGAGATCGGTGGATGGAATCGGTAGCCCGATGGAACCGGTGAACTCTGCCGAATCGAAGCGGTTGGCGGTGGCGACCGGCGATGTCTCGGAGAGACCATAGCCTTCGGTGATATGGGAGCCGGTGATCTTCATCCAGCGCTCGGCGACCGGTCGCTGCACCGCCATGCCGCCACCGAGCGACATCACGATGGAGGAAAAGTCGAGCTTGGCGAAATCGGCGTTGTTCATCAGCGCGTTGAAGAGTGTGTTGAGGCCGGGGAAGATGTGGACCTTCACCCTGCCGAATTCCTTGACCAGCGCCGGAATATCGCGCGGGTTGGCGATGAGGATATTGTGGGCGCCGAGCGACATGCCCATCAGCGAATTCACCGTCAGTGCGAAGATATGATAGAGCGGCAGGGCACACAGGAAGTTCAGAACCTCTGGGCGCGGCTTCTTGTCGAAAGCCGATCGCAGCCACAGTTCGAGCTGCAGCTTGTTGGAGAGCAGGTTCCGGTGCGTCAGCACCGCGCCCTTGGCAATGCCGGTCGTGCCACCGGTATATTGCAGAAAGGCGATGTCGCCCCCCGTCAGGCTTACAAGTTTGAAAGGTTGGCCGGCACCTTCCGCGAGCACCTGCTTGAAGGTCTTGTGCTGCGGAATAGACCATGAAGGAACGAGCTTCTTGACCCTGCGCACGAGCAGATTGACGATCAGCCCCTTGGCGCCCAGCATCTCGCCGAGCGACGTGACGACGACATGGCGCACATCGGTTTTGACCAGTACCTGCTCGACCGTTCGCGCGAAGTTTTCGAGCACGAAGATGGCCTTGGCGCCCGAGTCGCGCAGCTGATGTTCCAGTTCGCGGGGTGTGTAGAGCGGATTGACATTCACGACCACGAAGCCGGCCCGCAGGATCCCGTAAACGGCGACCGGATTCTGCAGAACGTTCGGCATCATGACGGCAACGCGGTCACCCTTCTCGAGGCCGATGCTCTGCAGCCACGCTGCAATCTTGCGGGTCTGGCTCTCAAGCTCGCCATAGGTCAGCGTCTTGCCCATGCTGGAAAAGGCGATGCGATTGGCATAGCGCGCGCAGGATTTCTCGAGCAGTTCCGCAAGCGATTCGTATTCCAGCGGTGGAAGCTCTGCCGGCACGCTGTTGGGATAGGTCGCAAGCCAGGGCTTTTCGGGCTTCGCACCGCCTGGATGGACGGAAATGCTGTTCATATGGTCTCTCTCCCTGTCGCTGCCGGCCGGTCCCACCGGCAAGCCGATTGGACGATCCTCCATCTTCCAACGCGGCAGCTTATGTCATCGCCTGAATGGTTCAAGCTGAGAATAGAGCTACACTAACCTTAACGTAAACGTCAATAATCATGTATTGGCGGTTGCTGTGAGTAAATTGGGAACATCGAGTGCGGGGCAGCGTTTTTTCTCCGTGGGCCAACCACGAGGAAACAAAAGGAGGTGCACCATGCTGCATCAGGACGCTGACAAAACCCGCCGTGACCCAAATGTGAAGGACACACCGACACTGATTGCCAGCGACCGCGTGGAAGGCACCCGCGTCTATGGAGCCGATGGCAAGCATATTGGCTCTATTGAACGATTGATCCTCGGCAAGCAGGATGGCCGCGTTGCCTATGCCGTACTCGAGTTCGGCGGCTTCTTGGGCATCGGCCACGATCACTATCCGCTGCCGTGGGAAAAGTTGACCTACGATACCCAGCTGGACGGCTATCGCATCGATCTGACGAAGGATCAGATCGAGGGCGCGCCGAGCTATGCGGACGATGACGACACCTGGTACAACGATAATGGCCGCCGAGTTTACGACTACTACGGCGTGCCTCCCTACTGGATGTAACGTCGTCCGCACACGCGCGGTCCCTTGATCGCGCGTAGATGCGCTGCGCCGCACTCTGCCCACTTGGCGCGCGGCGTGGTAAAACGACCTGGATGGGCCCCGTCGCAGACGGGGCCTTTTCAGTGTGTGGCGACGAGATCGTTGGCGGAGCGCAACACGGTGCCAATGCTGATGTCGCTTACCGACATCGCTTTTGCAGTCCGTAGCGCGAATATGTGACTTTCCCCCGGCAGCAGCGTTACCAGCATCGAATCGACGACGCCATCAGGATCGAGCCGGTCGGCCATCAGGCAAAGGTCCTTCAGCAGGGTCTCCGCTGTCACCTTCACCGCATATCCATCCGTCGTGGCAGTCAGCTCGATTGACGCCCGCGGTGCCGGGAGCTTCAAATCGATGTCCTCGACAAAATAATGGAATGCGCGCCGGTCGAGCATCTGCACGACGATCAGCTCGTCACCGGCATTGTCCGGCGTTGCGATATCCGCCGGCAGCGGAAACTCCCTCGCTTCGAAGCGGTCGCAGAGCAGCCGCCAGAACTCGAATTCGGCGAGCACCGTACCATCAAGCCGCAGGCGCTTGCCCGATATCTTCGCCCGCCAGAACAGCGTGCGCTCGTTGACGGCGACGGCTGCCAGCCCGCCATTGCGTGGCTGGATGGTCAGCAGTCTGGGATCGAATGCCTGTTGCATCGCATACCAGAGCGGTTTGCGCCGTCCTGCCGAGTCGAGCGCCGCCCATGAGGTCACTGGCCAGCAGTCGTTGAACTGCCAGACGACGGCGCCCTTGCAGATGGCGCGGTGCGAGCGCATGTGCTCGATCGCGAAGCGGATGGCGCGTGCCTGGTTGAGCTGCGTCGCGAAATGCCAGTCGTCCATCGTCCGTGGCACCGGCAGATGCCCGGCGAGACCGCGGATCAGCTTGTCGTTGCCCTGTGTCGCCTTCTGATGATGGAATACGCCGTTCGAAACAGGTGTCAGCGGCGTGTCATGGACGCTTTCCTCGATCGTCGCCCAGTTCGGAGGCGCCTGCCAGCCGAATTCCGAGCAGAAGCGAGGGATGTAGTTGCGATAGACCTCGTAGCCGACATCGTTCCAGACATCCCAGATATGCTTGCAGCCGTGCTCGTCCGCGTTCGGCTCGATCTCCATTGTCCCGGAGTAGGGGCTGCCCGGATAATACGGCCGATCTGGGTCCAGCTCGGCGCAGAGCTTTGGCAGAACATCGAGATAGTAGCCGAGCCCCCAGCTTACGCCCTCCTTGATGATCGGGCGCCAGCCCCATTCGTCGAAGCCCCAGATGTTCTCGTTGTTGCCGTTCCAGACAATCAGCGACGGATGTGGCATCAGGCGCACCACATTGTCGCGCACCTCCGCCTCGATCTCGCTGTGCAACGGTTCTTCTTCCGGATAGGAGGCGCAGGCAAACAGGAAGTCCTGCCAAACGAGCATCCCCGCGCGGTCGCAGGTCTCGTAGAACTCGTCTCGCTCGAAGATGCCGCCGCCCCAGACGCGCAGCAGATTGATGTTTGCAGCCTTCGCCTCCTCGATCTGGGAAGCATAACGCTCGGCGGTTACCCGTGGCGGAAAGCAGTCGTCCGGAATCCAGTTGGCGCCGCAGAGGAAAAGCGGCACGTCGTTGATGACGAAGGTAAAGGCGGAGCCGTGTTCATCGGGTGCTGTGTCGAGTCTGACGGAGCGGAAGCCGATCTGCTTAGAGTAGCTGTCGAGTAAGTCGTCGCTTACGCTATTCCGCAATTCGACCTGAAGCGGGTAGAGTGGCTGTGCGCCAAGATGATGCGGCCACCAGATCTGCGGCGCTGGAACAGTCAGCTGGAACTCGACCGCATCGGCTCCTTCCGCCAACTCGGCGACGTGGCTGACGCCGGCAATGCTCGCGACGATCTTCGCGCCAGCGCCGTCGCGGCGCTCGATACGAGCGCGAACCGTCACGAGCCCCTCGCCGCCTGCAAGCGTCGCCGAAACCCGCGTCTCCGCAAGCCGCGCCCGCTCCCAGCTTTCCAGCCGCACCGGGTTCCAGATCCCCGAGGTCACCAGCGTCGGACCCCAGTCCCAGCCGAAGTTGCAGGCCATCTTGCGCATCAGGTTGCCAGGGCCGGGATAGTTATTCGGCCGGTAACCGTAATGCGCCTCCATCTCGGCGCCGTAGGCATAAGGGGAGCGGAAGGTCACAACGAGTTCATTCGCGCCCTGCTTCAGCCGCTCCGACACGTCGAAGCGATAGGTGCGGTGCATGTTGAAGGTGCGGCCTAACTCTTCGCCGTTCAGCACGATCGTCGCGACCGTATCGAGGCCTTCAAACACCAGTCCCTGGACTTTTCCGGCATCCGGCGCTGCATCGAAGCTGCAGCGATAGGTCCAGTCTTCCTTGCCGATCCAGTCGTTGGTGATCTCGTTGACGTCGAGATAGGGGTCCGGGATCAGACGGTTGGCCAGAAGGTCGAGATGTACGCAACCCGGCACCTGTGCAGGAATTTCGGCCGGCAGGTCGCGTCGACCGGCAACGTTGCAGGAGAGCGTCCAGCCACGGTTCAATTCGGTCTTTTCAATCATGTGAAGCTCTTAGAGATAACGGCCGTGACGCTGCAGGACTTCGATCTTGTAGCCGTCGGGATCTGTGATGAAAAAGAACAGCGCCAGCAACTTGCCGTCGCGATTGAGCTCGACGATCTTGCCGGGGTTCAATCCCGCCTCCGTCAGACGCTTGTGCTCCATCTCCACTTCCTGAACCGAGAGGGCAAGATGCCCGTAGCCGTTGCCGAGGTCATAAGGCTCGATGCGCCCCTTATTGACCGTCAGCTCCAGCTCGAAGCCGGTCTCGTCATTGCTCATGTAAATCAGGGTGAAGGTGTCGAAATCGATACGATCGGCGACCTTGAGGCCGAAGACCTTGCCGTAGAACTCGACCGAGCGCGCCTCGTCGAGAACGCGGATCATGGAGTGGATCATCTTGGCCAAGGCTGCCTCCCATTGCCGATATCACGGCAGCCTTGGTAGCCGTCGCCTCATGCCGGGCGCAAGCCAATTCTTTCAGTGATGGCGTTTTCGATCAGCCCCATCGCATCATAGATCAACACCGCCATCAGGCCGACGATCAGGCCGCCTTGCAGGATGAAGGCGGTATTGTCGGAGATCAGCCCGGCAATGATGACTTCGCCCAAGCCCTTGGCGGCCACCGTCGAGCCGATCGTTGCCGTGCCGATGTTGATGACGGTCGCAACCTTCAGACCCTCGAGGATCAGCGGCAGGGCGAGCGGCAATTCCACCTGAAAGAGCCGCTGCGTGCCATTCATGCCCATGCCGTCGGCGGCATCCAGCACGGAGGGAGAGACTTGCTTGAGGCCGGAGACGGTGTTTTCGAAAATCGGCAGGAGGCCGTAGAGAAAGAGCGCGATCAACGTTGGCCCGGCGCCGAAGCCGGTTGCAGGCACGGCAAGGGCGAGCACTGCCACCGGCGGGAAGGTTTGGCCGGCATTGGCGATCGCCCGGGACAGCGGCAGGAAGTCCTCGCCGCTTTTGCGGGTGACGAATATGCCGCCGAGGATCGCGAGAACGGCGCTGCCGACGATCGAGATCGCCACGAGAAACAGATGCGAGGCGGCAAGATGCGGAAGGCTGTTTTGGGTATAGACCGCCGGCGCATTGTTGCTCGTCAATGGTAGGAGCAGGAAGGACAGCCACTCCGTCCGGAACAACAGGATCAGCAGCAGGACCAGTGCAGCAGCACGGAAGAGGTTCGCAAGGACGAGCTTCATGCCTTCCGGCCCAGTTCGAGCAATCGCGTCATCGAGATCGAGCCGACAGGCGCCTTGTCCGCATTCTGGACGGCGGCTTCGCCAACGCCCTGCCAGATCATCTCTGCCAGGGCATCTCGCAGGCTGAGCGACTGCGGCAATGCGTAAGCGAGGCCTGACTTTGCCGGCTCCATGCTTTCCTTCAGCGGCAGCAGCGACATCAGCTTCAGCGCCCGGTCGGAGGTGCCGGTCAATTGTTGCACGAAGGGATCGGCCGGCTCGGTCAGGATCTTTTCCGGTGTCGAGCATTGCAGCAGCTTGCCGGCGCTCATCACGGCGATCTGGTTGCCGAGATGGAAGGCCTCGTCCATGTCGTGCGTGACGAGGACGACGGTCGTACCGAACTGCTTCTGGATCGCCAGCAAATCGTCCTGCGCCTTGCCGCGGATGACGGGATCGAGCGCCCCGAACGGCTCGTCCATCAGCAGCAGTTCCGGCTCCGCGGCAAGCGCCCGCGCAACGCCGACTCGCTGCTGCTGCCCGCCGGAAAGCTGGTGCGGATACTTTTCGGCAAAGGTCGCGGGATCGAGGTTGAACAGGCCGAGCAGTTCCTCGACGCGGCGCTTGATTTTCGCCGTATCCCAGCCAAGAAGCTGCGGCACCGTCGCGATGTTTTGCGAAACGGTCCGATGCGGAAAGAGGCCGTGCCCCTGGATCGCGTAGCCGATCTTGCGGCGTAATTCTGTCACCGGCACGTCCATGATGTTCTGCCCGCCGACGAAGATCTCGCCCGATGTGATCGGCACGAGACGGTTGATCATCCGCATCAGCGTCGATTTGCCCGAGCCGGAGGTGCCGACAACAGCCGTGATCGAACCTTTCTCGACTTCCATTGAGACGTTGTCGACGACGGCCGCCGTGCCGTAGCGCTTGGTGACGTTCCTGATTTCGATCATGCTCATGCGGCGGATCCCCGTATGCTGTCGATGACCGCATCGAGGATGACGGCCGAAGAAAAGGCGAAGAAGACGGTCGGCACGGCGCCGAGCAGAACGAGGTCCATGGCTGTTTGACCGAGCCCTTGGAAGATAAAGATGCCGAAGCCGCCACCGCCGATCAGGGCCGCGACCGTCACCAAGCCGATCGCCTGTACCAGGACGATACGAATGCCCGTCAAAATGACGGGAAAGGCAAGCGGCAAGTCGATGCCGGTCAGAATTTGGCGACGCGTCAATCCCATGCCAGCAGCTGCATCACGTACCGAGGGATCGACTCCCTGCAGACCGACGACGGTGTTGGCCACGATCGGCAACAAAGAATAAAGGACAAGCGCGATCAGCGCCGGCGCGGCGCCGATGCCGCGAATGCCGATCGAGGCGGCGGCGGGCACGTGCGTCGCGAGATAGCCGAGCGGCAGCATCAGGATGCCGAAGAGCGCAAGGCTCGGGATCGTCTGGATGAGGCTGAGGCCCTGCAGGACGACGGCACGCAACTTTGGAACCCAGAAACACAGGATGCCGAGCGGTAGACCGATGACGACGGCGATCGCCAGTGAACCGAGTGCCAAGAGCAAATGGGCGACCGCTTCCGTCCAGAACTGCGCGGATCGGGTCGCGAATTCCTTCATGATCGAGAGATCGTCGAGCAGTCCGGAAGCAAGGAAGATGCCGAGCAATCCGGTGTAGACGACAAGGGCCGCAATACGCATCCACGGCGTAAGCTTGATCTTCACGAGCGCATCCGAGACGACGAGCCCGATCACCGCAAACAGCACCCAGAACCCACCACCCGGCGTCATGCGTGCGGCATTGCTGGCTGGTGGCGTGAAGGCCGATGCTGCAAATCCGATGGTCGCGAGCAGCGCCGCAAAACAAAGGGTGGCGATAACCAGCCGCAGCAGCGCGTTTTGAAGAAAAAGCACGGCAAAGGCCGTGGCCAGTAGGAGGATCGTCAGGATGAGGGCGGAAGGTTGATTGAGCAGCTGCGTCAGCAGCATGGGCTTTCCGGCGGCGATGCGGTTTGCCTTCACATAGATGAAAGGCAGGAGCGCAGTTGCGGCAACGCTTGTTGTCACCAGCACCACGCCGAGCCGGTCCAGTTTGCGGACCGCTAAGGTTTCTTCCATCGATCCATCCTGTCCGGTCGAAAGGCTGCTCCGCCCGCGAGCAGGCGGAGCATCGGGCAACGAGATTACTTCAGGAAGCCCTTTTCCTTCAGGTAGCCTTCGGCAACCGACTTGGCCGGTTCGCCATCCACCTGGATCTTGCCGTTCAGCTTGCGCAGTTCATCGGCGCTCAGGCTCTTAAAGATCGGTGCGAGCACTTCCTCGATCTTCGGGTTTGCCTTCAGTACTTCCTCGCGGATGATCGCGGTCGGCGCATAGACTTGTTGCACGTTCTTGTCATCCTCCAGAACCGTCAGTTCCGCGGCCTGGATCGCACCATCCGTACCATAGACCATGGCGGTGTTGGCGCCGTTTGTCTGGTCGGCTGCAGCCTTGATGGTGGCGGCGGTGTCACCGCCCGAAAGGACGATTTCCTGGTCTGGCTTCAGCGTGAAGCCGTAGGTCGTCTGGAATGCCGGAAGCGCGCCAGCCGAGTTGACGAACTCGGCGGATGCCACAAGCTTGGCAGCACCACCGCCTGCGACCCACTTGCCGAAGTCCGACATGGTCTTCAGGTTGTTCGGGCCGGCGACGTCGTTGCGGACCGCGAGCGCCCAGGTGTTGTTGGCGGGGGAAGGCGCCAGCCAGACAATCTTGTTGGCATCGTAATCGAGCTTTTTGGCCAGTTCGTAGCCCTGTTCGAGGTTCTTCCAGGCTGCATCGTCGGCCTTGTTGAAGAAGAAGCCGGCATTGCCGGTATATTCCGGATAGATGTCGATTTCGCCTGATGTGATTGCCTTGCGAAGAACCGGCGTCGTCCCAAGCGCAACACGGTCCTGCGTCTTGATGCCGTTTGCGTTGAGCGCGAGCACGATCACGTTGCCAAGCAGCGTGCCTTCAGTATCGATTTTCGATGAAACGACGACGTCTGCAGCATGGGCCGCCCCTGCCGCAAAGGCGGAAAGCGTGACGGCAAGAGCGAATTTCTTCAACATGGATTGTCCCCTTGATTTACACCGTTTGACCTCGTGGCGGGCCCTGGCGGGAGCCTTCCACGTATAAAATCACCGGCGAAAGCAGCCTGGCTGCGATCATGCCGGAAATACGTGCGTCATGGAAATAGCGTTCGCGTTCGAAAAATCGATGCAAGCCTCTCCAGTTTTGCGGTCGCGGCGCGATTATGGCGGTGAATGCAAATGCTTGCGTGAAAATGCATTTCCTTTTCCATCGCTGCCGCGATTTGTTTTTGTTCCCTTGCGTGTTTCCGCAGATGTCCGGTGCTCTTCAGTGCTTTTACTGTCCAACCCGGTTTTGTTCTTGGCGGGAACGATAGCCGCCGGATTCCCCGACAGGGATATCTTTTTTCGCGAACACATCATATCGTTCGATTTTTCATACTGTTACGGAGAAAGCGATTGCAGCTCGGCACGTTGTTTGTCGCCAGTCACGTGCTCACATCGGGTTCGGTCAGAGAGACGGCACGAAGCCTTTCGCTTGCAGCATCGACGGTCTCGACTGCAGTCCGCAATCTCGAAACGGAGCTTGCCCTGAAGCTGACAGAGCGCAGCTCCGGCGAGCTTGCGACGCTCCTCGCCAGCAACGACGTGCGCGAAAAGCTCGCCCCGATCGTGCGGGCAGCTGAAGAGCTCGCGAACTGGATGGGGACCAACGAACCGTCGCGTCTGCCGATCAAGATCACCACGATGGAGCGGTTCCTTGAGGTCGCTGACCAAGGCAGCATCAACCGGGCGGCGCGACGGCTGAAGCTCGGTCAGCCGCAGCTTTCGCTTCAGATCGCGACTTTGGAGAAGGCGCTCGGTCATCGCCTCTTCGAGCGGCAGGCTAATGGCTCCGCGCTGACGGAGCAGGGTAGCCGGATCTATGCAATCTTGCAGGCCATCACGCAGGAGTGGAATGATCTGAAAGCGTCCGCTGACGAACGCTATCAGCGCACGGCGCGGGCGCTGCGCATCGGTTCGATCATTCCGACAGGATCGGAAAGTTGGGTTGCACGATGCCTTGGCGCTCTCGTCGCCGAATGGAACGCCCGCCGCAGCAAGAATGCCCTGTCTCTGGTGTTGATGACGGCGGATGACTTGCGGGAAGCTTTGAAATCCGGCCGGATCGACGTTGCCATTCTCGACTCCGTTTTTGGTCTTGAGCGCTTCCAGCATCGCGAGTTGCTGAAGACCGAGATGGTCCTGATAGCACCGCTGCAAAGCCGAGAGCGGACAGTGGCCGAGCTTGTCGAGGGTCACGCGATCTGCACGCCGAGTTCGAGGACGGGGCTTGGACACGCCACGATGGCGCTAAGCCACGAGCGCACTGCCAATCGCAGGCACCGCAACCAGGATATCACTGCCGCCGACTCTCTGCCTGTGATCGTCGACCTTGTCGCCAACCATGGCTATATCTCGTTTCTTGGCCGCGTCAGCGCCATGCCCATTGCCGACAAGGTTCGCATCGTCGAACTTGAGGAGTCCATCCCGATGTCCTATCACGTCGCCTTCAACCATCGGAAAGCCTCGGCTGACGCAAGTGCCGTGATTGTCGCCGCCGTTGCCGAAATAATTGCCGAACCCGTCGCGCAAGAAAACGCTTTCGCTTAAATGGACGGCGCGGCGGACAAGGAGATTCGAGCGTGAGCGTTTTGCTGGAAGTGTGCGTGGACAGCCCGCAGGGGCTTGCGGCTGCAATTGCCGGCGGTGCGGGCCGTATCGAACTCTGCTCGGCGCTGGAGCTTGGCGGGCTGACGCCGGTCGCCGGGCTGATGAAAGCTGCCGCCGCTGCGCCCATTCCGGTCTATGCAATGATCCGCCCGCACGCCGGCCCTTTCGTGTTCGATGCGGCTGACGAAGAGGCGATGATGGCCGATATCGATGCCGTGCGCGCCTTCGGCCTTGCCGGCGTCGTCATCGGCGCCAATCGCCAGGACGGCAGGCTGGACATGCCTCTGATCAGCCGGCTAAGGGCGCGTGCCGCGGGACTTGGATCGACCCTCCACCGTGCCTTCGATCTCGTCCCTGATCCCGGTGCAGCACTGGAACAGGCGATCGAACTCGGCTGCGAGCGCATCCTGACGTCAGGCTGTGTGCCGAAGGCGATCGACGGCCTGGAAACGCTGAGCCGTCTCTCCCGCAAGGCGGCTCGCCGTATCTCGATCATGCCCGGCAGTGGCGTGCGTCCAGGCAACGTCGCTGAGATACTGCGGGCCACCGGCACAAGCGAGGTTCACGCCTCCTGCAGCTCACGGGTCGACAGCATCGACCCACGGGCGGTTACCTTCGGCTTCGAAGCAGCGACAACGAACCGGACGGATGCCGACGTCGTTCGCCAGATGCGGGCGGCGATCGACGCGCTTTAAGCGCCGACCTTGATGACCGCTTTGATCAGCCCGCTCTTTTCATGAGCCCAGCGTGCCAGGTCCCGTGGCGCATTCTCCAAAGTCGTACGGTGGGTGATCAACTGCTCGACCGGTACGAGGCCCTTGGCGATCGAATCCGCGACATGTTCGAAGTCCACGCGGGTCGCGTTGCGGCTGCCGATGACCATCATTTCGCGCTTGTGGAACTCCGGATCGGAGAAGAGAATATCGTCCTTCACGACGCTGACCAGCACCAGCGCGCCGCCATGGGCGACGAAGCCGAAGGCTTTCTCCATCGATGGGCCATAGCCGGTGGCATCGAAAACGACGTCAAAACCGTCGCCGCCAGTCATCGCCCTGACAGCATCGGCGGCACCTTCGCCTGCAACGATGCTAGAGGAAAAGCCGAACCGATCAACGGCCATCTGGAGCCGTTCCTGACTGGTGTCGAGCAATGTCACCTCATGCCCTGATATCCGCGAGAAGATTGCGGCCCCGAGCCCGATCGGGCCGGCACCGATGACGAGCGAGCGTGATCCGGTCGGCGCCATCGAACGGCGAACGGCATGGGCGCCGATTGCCAGAAACTCCGTTGTGGCTGCAGCTTCCAGGCTCACGCCCTTCATCGCATAGAGATTGCCGGCAGGCACCGTGATTTCGTCGCAGAAAGCACCGTCGGTATGAACGCCAAGCACCTTGATATTGGTGCAGCAATTCGGCTTGTCTTGGCGGCAAGCGACGCAGGTGCCACAAGAGAGATACGGGTTGACGACCACAGGCGTTCCGACCGCCATGGCAACGCCTTCGCCCGCTTCGACAACCGTCGCCGAGATCTCGTGCCCCATCACGCGGGGATATTCCAGGAACGGGTGCTTGCCCTCGAAAATGTGGTAGTCCGTGCCGCAGATTCCGACATGGCTCACCGCAAGCCGTACCCAGCCGGATTCAGGCGCGCCGGGTGAGGGACGTTCCACGAGTTCGAGGACGCCAGGTTCTTGGCAGAGCACTGCTTTCATAATGATCTCGCATTCCCTAGATGGAAGAAGCCGGCCTTTGGGCCGGCTCCCTATCTCGCTGCCGGCTTACGGCGTGCGGCGGCGGCGCAGCTGGTCGAAGTAGACGATGACGATGATCAGCAGGCCGGTGATGATGCGCTGCCAGAACGAATTGACGTTCAGCAGGTTCGCACCGTTGTTGATGGTCGCCAGAATGAAAGCGCCGATGAGCGGTCCGTGCACGGAGCCGATGGCGCCGAACAGGCTGGTGCCGCCGATAACGGACGAAGCGATCGCCTGCAGTTCCCATCCGTCGGCCTGTGTGGCGTTGCCGATCGCGATACGGGAGGCAAGCAGAACACCGACGAAGGCGGCAAATGTCGCCGATAGAATATAGGCGAGATAGATGATGCCGTTCACCCGGACACCCGACAGACGGGCCGCTTCGCGGTTCGAACCGACGGCGAAGAGATAGCGACCCCACCGGCTCAAGTGCAGGAAGACGTAAGACGGGACGGCGACAAGAATAACCATCCAGAACAGGCTCGGCACGCCAAGGAAGTCGGCGCGGGCAAAGTTCGTGAAGGGCTCGTTGACGATGTTGATCGTCGAACCATTGGTGATCAAAAGTCCGATGCCGCGCAGCGAGGTCAGCGTTGCCAGCGTGATAATGAAGGGCGGCAGTCCCATCTTGACGATGCCGAAGCCGTGGAATACCCCGATGCCGACGCCGATCAGCAGTGTGATCAGGATGGACGCCCAGACCGGCACGCCTGCTTGCAGCAGCCAAGCCAGGATAACGGTGCAGAATCCGACGATCGCGCCGACCGAAAGGTCGATGCCCGCGGTGATGATTACGAACGTCTGGCCGAGCGCCAGAATGGCCGTCATTGCGCCCTGCCGCAGCAGGTTGGAAATGTTCAGCGGCGTCCAGAAGCTCGCTGTGACGAAGCCGAGTACGATCCAGAGGAAGGCCAGGAGACCGATGAGGGTCAGGCCAAATAGGATGTTGACTTTTCGGCGCGGCGGCGGCGCGGCGATATCGGTGGGGGTTACGGTCATTGGTTCTCTCTCCCTCTTATTCTTTTAGACACCGATCGCTTCGCTGAGCACTTCTTCATGTGTTGCCGCGTGGAAGTCGTGGCTTGCAACAAGCTGGCCGCGGCGGAAGACGTGCAGCCTGTCGGCGAGCTCATAAACCTCAGGCAGATAGGAGGAGATCAGGATGATACCCGCGCCTTGCTTGAGAAGCTTTGCAAACAGCCGGTAGATTTCCGCCTTCGTACCGACGTCGACGCCCACCGTCGGCTCATCGAAGATGAAGAGGCGAGCGCCGTAGCTCAGCCACTTGCCGATGACGACTTTCTGCTGGTTCCCGCCCGACATGGCCGAAACCAGGACACGCCGGCTCGGCGTCTTGATCGCCAGGTCACGGATCTGTTGGTCGGCATTCTGCGATTCCTCGCTGTGGCTGATGACAGGACCCTTGCTCAGCCGTTTGAAGACCGGAAGATTGATATTCAACCCGATCGGCAGGTTGAGGCAAAGTCCCTGGTCGCGGCGGCTTTCCGGCGCCAGCGCGATCCCGAGTTCCATTGCAGTGCGCTCGTTGGTGATGTCGACCTTCTTGCCCATCCAGTGGATCTCGCCGGCCGTGGTCTTTTCCCGCCCGAACAGGCCGAGCGCGAATTCGCTGCGCCCTGCGCCGATCAGGCCATAGAGGCCCACGATCTGGCCGGCCTTGACCGAGAGCGAGACGCTCTCGAAGCCCGGTCCGGAAAGCCCGCGCACGTCAAGGATAGTGTCTCCAATCGGGATCTCTTCCTTGTGATAGATCTGCTCGATCGAGCGGTTGATCATCAGCGCGATCAGCTCGGCTTCATTCGTCTCGCCGATGGTGCGTGTGCCGACATGCGTGCCGTCGCGCAGCACCGAAACGCGGTCCGCGAGTTCGAACACTTCTTCCATGCGATGACTGATGTAGACGATCGTGACGCCTTCGCTTTGAAGGCGGCGGATCAGCTTGAAAAGCTGCGCCGATTCCTGGCGGGTCAGGTAGGCTGTTGGCTCGTCGAAGATCAGGAATTGCGTGCCGCGCATGGCCGCGCGCGCAGTCGCAACGAGTTGTTGTTGGCCGATCGTCAAATCGGCGAGAGGCACGCCGGCAGGCAGTCCGAAGCCGAGATCGTCGAGGACGGCCTGCGCCATCTTCTCCATCTCTTTCTTGCGCATCAGCCCGTATTGATTGACCTCGTCGCCGAGAAAGAGGTTGGCCGCTACCGTCAAGTGCGGGCAGAGAACGACTTCCTGGTGGACGGCGTTGATGCCGCGCGCGATCGCTTCGTTGGGCGTTGCCAGGGCGACGGGGTGGCCGCACCAGAGAATCTCGCCCGCCGTTCTGGCAATCACACCGGTCAGAAGCTTGATCAGGGTCGACTTGCCAGCCCCATTCTCGCCGACGATCGCATGTATCTCGCCGGCCAGGAACGTCATCGTCGCCGGCTTCAGCGCCTGGACGTAGCCGTAATTCTTTTGAAGTCCTTTAAGTTCGAGGATCGGGGCGCCCGCAGGAATGCGGCTTGCCTCCGTCAGCGTGGCGCTGTCATCGTGGCGATGACTGACCTCTTCCAGGCTCATGGGCGTCTCCTCCTCGCGAATTGCCGTCTCTCCACCAGCAGTCCGCGCTCCTCATGCGGACGATAACACAGGTGAAGGAAAGGCCGCGCGGGATTTCTCTCGCGCGGCCACGTCGTGTGATTTACTTGATCTTGGGGTTCAGCAGAGCGTCGATCTTCGGGTCGCTCATGTTGGCCTTGGTGACCAGGTTTGCGCCGGTGTCGACGTTGGCCTCGACCTTCTCGCCCTTGGATACGGCGAGCGCCGTCTTCACGCCGTCATAGCCCATGCGGTAGGGATCCTGCACGACGAGACCTGCGAGCGAGCCGTCCTTGAGGAAGCCGACCGTCTTGTCGTCGCTATCGAAAGCGATGACCTTGATCTTTTCGCCGAGCTTGTTCTCCGCGATTGCCTGGCCGACGCCCTGTCCCAAGATGAGGTTCGAGGCGAAGGCGCCAACAAGGTTCGGGTTAGCCGTGATCAGATCGGTCATCATGTTGAGACCGGTCGTGGCCTGGCCGTCGCCGTACTTGTCAGCAATGACCTTAAGGCCGGGATGCTTCGTCTTGATCTGATCCAGGAAACCTTCACGGCGCTGCTCGAGCGAGCCGACGCCCGGCAGGTTGGTGAGGATGACGACTTCGCCCTCCTCCTTGCCGGTCATTTCCTTAATGGCGGCAGCAAGGCCGTCAGCCGCGATCCGGCCGCCCTGGACGTTGTCAGTCGTCAGGAACGACTTGAAAGCCTTGGAATCGGCGGCCGAGTCGATGCCGACGATCGGAACGGACTTTGCAGCTTCGTCGATCGGTTTGCCAAGCGCCTTGAACTCGGTCGGCGAGATCACGATTGCAGCCGGCTTACCGGCAACGGCGTTTTCAAGAATGCTGATCTGGCCGTTGATGTCGGATTCGGCCTGTGCGCCGAGTTCCGGAACGTTGACACCTAGATCCTTACCGGCAGCGCGGGCGCCGGCCAGAACGATCTGCCAGTAGAAAGAGGTCGTGTCCTTGACGATGATCGGAATCGTCACGTCAGCTGCAAACGACGTTACCGGCATTGCGGTGGCGATAGCGGCAGCACCCGCGAGAGCCGTGAAGGCTCGGCGCGACAAAATGGATTTCATGCGCATGTAGTTCTCCTCCTAGGTGCGTTCTCCTCCAAGAAACCGTACCGCTGAACGCAGGCGGGCGATTTTTATCGATAAAAAACAGTTACCACGAGAAGCTAGCCGAGCGAAAGTCAAATTGCAAGTACTGCAAGAGGCTCGCTCATTGTTTCTTTATCTATCGCAAGTAATTGTTTTTCCAATCGTTCAGTCGCAGTCTAAAGTGGTGTCAGCCGCGATAGACTTCGTCCGGGCGAACAACACCTTTCTTCAAAATCAGGTTACCGTACAGCCGGAATTCTGTCGTCGCGACAATATAGGCGGCCGTGCGGGCACGCTCATAAAAGGCGAAGCGTTCGAGGGATGCGATCTTGAAGTCGCCGGCGCGCCTCGAAACGATTTCCTGAAATTCGGCGCAAACGTCGGGCACTGCGGTCGGGTCGCCGACAACTTGCATGCGCCACGCCGTTTCCGGCACGAACGTATCGAGCGGAAAATGCGTCAGGATCGCCTCGGCCATGTCGGTGGCGCTGACGCCATCGGCACGAATGACTTCCGGACCCATCGTGCTCGAGGGAAAGTTGGCGTCGGCGATGACGATATCGTCGCCGTGCCCCATGCGGGAGATCGCACGCAGCAGGTCGGGATTGAGGATGGGGTGGATACCTCTAAGCATGGTCCGTCCTTATACACGCACGGCGTCTTCGCCGAGCGGCGGTGCGACGAGCGTCAGAGAGTCGAATTCCGGGAAGATCGAGTCCGGCAAGGCTGGCTCGAAAAGCTCCATGTTGCGTGTCAGGCTCGAAGCCTTGGCCGTGCCGATCAGTACCGAGGAGACGAGCGGATCGCGGAGCGGGAACTGGAGCGCCGGGGCAGCCAGCGACACGCCATGTTTGGTAGCGATCTTCTCCATGCCCCCGACCTTGGCGAGGACATCATCTGTCGCCGGCATGTAGTCGAAATGCGAGCCGGGCACGGGGCCCGTCGCAAGGATGCCGGAATTGAAGACGCCGCCAACAACGAGCGAGGTGCCTTTCTTCCTGCAAAGCGGCAGCAGTTCGGCAACCGCTGACCGGTCGAGCAGCGTATAGCGCCCGGCCATCAGGATGCAGTCGATGTCGGCATTGCGCATCACGTCGAGGCAGACCGGAATCTCGTTGACACCGAGGCCGAAGGCCTTGATCGCGCCGGAAGACTTCAGTTCCTCAAGCGCCTTGATGCCGGTGTCCAGGAACTGCTTCTGCAGGACAGCGTTCTTCGCCGCGCCGTGGGTGTATCCGCCAAGGTCGTGAACGTAGAGGATGTCGATCCGGTTCAGTCCGAGACGGGCATAGCTGAATTCCACCGAGCGCATGATGCCATCGTAGGAATAGTCGTAGTCGGCATCAAAGGAGAGCGGGTTGACATAGCTATAGTCGGGAACGGTTCCCGTCGGCACCGGGCGCAGCAGCCGACCAACTTTGGTCGAGAGCACCCACTCCTTTTCCGGCTTGTCGCGCAGGAAGTCGCCGAAACGACGCTCGGCGAGACCGAGGCCATACCACGGCGCGACATCGAAATAGCGAATGCCGCTGTCCCATGCAGCCTCAAGCGTCTCCATAGCCTGTTCGCGCGGGCAGGCGCGATACAGGCCACCGAGCGCGGCGCCGCCGAAGCTTACTTCGGTCACCTCCAGCGCCGTGCTGCCGATCCTCCTCGTCTTCATTATTCCTCCCCTGAAGACTTGATATGCGTCTGATCTAGAGTGTCGCACCCAAATGCCACGGCACAAACTCATTGTCGCCGTAGCCGAATTCCTCGCTCTTCGTCTTCTTGCCGGATGCCGTGTCGATGATCAGGTCGAAGATCTCGCGGCCCTTGGCGCTGATCGTCGCATCGCCTGTCGCGATCGTGCCGCAGTCGATGTCCATGTCCTCTTCCATCGAGGCATAGAGAGCCGAATTGCTGGAAAGCTTGATCGAGGGCGCCGGGCGGCAGCCGAAGCAGCTGCCGCGGCCGGTGGTGAAGGCGATCATGTTCGCGCCGCCGGCTACCTGACCAGTTGCGGAGACGGGGTCGTAACCGGGGGTGTCCATGAAGACGAGGCCTGGCGCGCTGACGCGCTCGGCATAACCATAGACGGCTGTCAGAGGCGAGCGTCCGCCCTTGGCGACGGCTCCGAGTGATTTTTCAAGGATCGTCGTCAGGCCCCCACGCTTGTTGCCGGGCGACGGATTATTGTCGAGCGATGCCCCGTGCATCGCCACGTACTTCTCCCACCAGGCGATCTTGTCGTCGAGCTTGCGGGCAACCTCGTCGCTGACGGCGCGGCTGCGCAGAAGGTGCTCGGCACCGTAGATCTCGGAGGTTTCGGAGAGGATCGCCGTGCCGCCGGCAGCTGCCAGCAGGTCGGCTGCAACGCCGAGCGCGGGGTTGGCGGTGATGCCGGAAAAGCCGTCGGAGCCGCCGCACTGCAGGCCGATGATGATATCGCTGATCGGCAGCGCCACGCGCTTTTCCTTGCCGACATCCTGCGCAATTTCGCGCAGCATTCCCATGGCGCGCTCGACGGCGCGTCGCGAGCCACCGGCATCCTGAATGTTGAAGTGACGCTTGGAATTGCCTGCGCCGCTTTGGCCGTAGAGTGTCAGCTGGTTGACTTCGCAACCGAGGCCGATCATCAGCACGCCGCCGAAGTTCACATGCCTGGTATAGCCGGCAAGGGTCCGGTGCAACACGGCCATGCCGTCACCTGTGGAACTCATGCCGCAACCCTGGTCATGGACGATCGGCACGAAACCGTCGATACCGTCGAAATGCGGCAGGATCGTCTTGTTGGCCTCGTCGGCGATCGCCCGACAAACCGTGGTGGAACAGTTCACGCTGGCAATGATACCGATGTAGTTGCGCGTCGCCGAGCGGCCGTCGGCACGACGATAGCCCATGAACGTGCGCGCACGATCCGCTGCAGTTGCTTCCTCAGGCGCCGAGTTGGCGGTCGCGGCAAGACGGTCGTTCTCGAAGTGCAGATTGTGACTGTGAATATGGTCGCCGGCCTTCACGTCCGCCGTCGTCCGCCCGATCGCCTGCCCGTATTTGATGATGGGCTGGCCAAGCGGAATATCGGCGAGTGCGATCTTGTGACCGGGGTCGATCTTCTCGCGGGTCTGGATGCCGGCGACCGTCGCGCCGGATGGGATCGCCGCCGTCGCAACCGCAACGTTGTCGCCGGCAGACAGGATGATCCAGGGGTCCTTGGTCAACATTCTTCTCCCTAGGGGAAACACTCGCTTCGTCGGCGAATGCTCATTGATTTTGTTTTTTATCTACAATAAACATTTTCAAGTCAACGGGATTATTCATCCTGTGGACGAGGGAGGCAAACAGCCGCATGCAATCCAAAATAAGATAAGGATTGCTGACAGATAAGCTTCTGCCACGCTTCGCGCCGCAACTTCGTGGCCGTCCGATCCGTGTTGCCGAGGCAAAAGGGCGGGGTGTGCATGGCAAGGCAGAATACAGTCTTCAAGGAAGCGTACAACCGCTATGCCGCCGCTTTGCGGACGGATGCGGCATTGCCCTCGGAGCCCGAAATAGCGGCGCAGCTCGGCATCAGTCGCAGCACTGCGCGCGCGATTCTGACACGGCTCAGCGATGCCGGCATTATTCGTTGGAACAAGCGTCAGAAGATCGTCCTCAGGCAGCCGACCGAAGCCGATTTCTTTCCATCAGAAGAGACCAACTCACTTCACGACATCATCGAGCGAAGCTTCATGCAGCGCATCTTGTCGGATGATGCCGCACCGGGCATGCAGATCAACGAATTGGAGCTCGCGCGCGAGATCGGTACCGGCACCACGAGTGTCCGCGAATTCTTGATCCGCTTCTCGCGGTTTGGCTTGATCGAGAAACGGCCGAACAGCCACTGGATTCTCAAGGGCTTCACACGCGATTTTGCGCTTGAGCTCGCAGACGTGCGCGAGATGTTCGAGCTGCATTCGGCGGCGGAATTCGGCAAACTTCCGCCAGAGAGCGACGCGTGGTGCGCGCTGTCTGACATCAAGGCGGATCATCAGGCGATGCTGCGTGATCTCGACACGCGCTACAAGGATTTCTCCACTCTCGACGAGCGCTTCCATCTGCTCATCCACGCGGCTTCGCGGAACCGCTTCATTGCCGATTTCTACGATGCTATCGCGATCATCTTTCACTATCACTACCAGTGGAACAAGGCTTTCGCTCGCGAGCGCAACGAACGTGCCATTCATGAGCATCTGGATTATATCGCCGCGCTGGAGTCTCGTGATCAGGCAGCGATCGATTCCGCCTGCCGTCTGCACTTGCGCTCGGCGCGCCAGACCCTGCTGCAATCAATTCCACTGACGCCCTCCGACGAGGTTCTGGCGGAAGGCCAATCTTGAGAGAAAACCCGGCCGGAACCGGGCTAATTCCTATTTCACGCCTGCTTTCTATCAGGCGCGACTTTTGCTCCCTCTACCGGCGAAGGGGAGCGCACGTTCCGCAGGCAGTCATTTGCGTCGTCAGCGACAAAATCCTCCTCTTCACCTCGATAGAGGCAATTCCTTCGCGTGTTATTTTGGGGCTTAGAAAGGCCTGCTCACCATTCAACGTTATCGGCAGCGGCGTACTGTCTTGGTGACCTCATCGCCATCGTCGGTCATCGTTCTGACGGTCTTGGTGTAGCAGCCATCGCGATAATAGCGGTCACGATCGCGAACCGCGCCAACTCGGATGCCGTGCTCGTTGATGGTAATTCCGGGACGCACACGATCTTACTCGTCGTCGTAGCTCCGTTCGCGCATTATGGACACGCTGTCAGCCATTGCGGGAGCGACGAACGAACAGAGCGCCATAGCTGCAGCAGTGCAATTCATAAGGGTCCTTCGCATCTCAATTCTCCTTCCCTGCTGAAAGACAAACGAAGGAGAACAGACCTGGTTCCTTAAGAAATGACGCGCAGGTTGGCCTGACGATCCTCTTTCGAGCATCACATGTGGTCCAGGTTGAAGGTTTAGTGCGACGCTTCGGTGGCGGCTGACGTCACCGATGCCCGGCCTTGCTCGCGTCCCACAGGAATGAGCCAGGCCGACAGGAACGTGAGAACGGCAACCACCGCCACGCCCCAGAACGTCCAGTGAAGCGAGGCATCGAAGACGGTGCGGATTGCGGGATCGGCGGCCAATTCGGAAAGCCCGGTTGGCTGGTTCAGAACATCATGCAGCGAGCTTGCTGCGTCCCCGGCGGCATAGTGGCTGATGCCGGCGTTGAGAATGGCACCGAGCACGGTTGCTCCGAGGGTATTGCCGAGGCTGCGGGCGAAGATGATCGACGCTGTGGCGCTGCCGCGCATCGACCATTCGACACTGTCCTGTACAAGCGCGATACTGGTGAGGCTGATCAGCCCCATGCCGAAGCCCATGAAGAACGAGCCTGCTCCCGCGAGCGCGGGGTGGCTGTCCGGTGTCAGGAAGAGCAGGAAGGAAGCACCGAAGGGAAACATCAGGCTTCCAACCCGTAGCGTGCGTCGGATGCCGAACGCCCTGAACAAGCGGCTGGAGAGCATCACAGCCAGTGGCCACCCGACGACCAGCATCGTCAACGTGAAGCCCGCGACGATCGACGACCGTCCGAGGACGCCCTGGACGTACATGGGCAATACGGTCGAAAGCCCGATCAGCGCCATGCCGGCAAGCAGTGTTGCGGCGTTGCTGGTCGCGACCAGCCGGCGGCTCCAGAGAGCAATGGAAATGATCGGCTCGGCCGCCCGCTTCTCCTGCAGCAGGAAAAGGACGGCGGCGACGGCGAACACCAGGGCGAGCAACGCCAATACCCACGCCTTGGCATCCGCGGCTTCAGTCAGGATGACGAGCAGCGCAATGACGGCGATCGAAAACAGGATGGCGCCGAGATAATCGATCTTCGCCTGCTTGTGCGCGACCGATTCCTTGAGGAAGAGGGAGAAAGCGGCGATCGACACGATTCCGATCGGCAGGTTGATCCAGAAAATCCAGGCCCAGGAGATGGTATCGACGATCACACCCCCGGCGAGCGGCCCGACAACCGCCGATGTGGCCCACACTGTCGCCATGACACCCTGCACGCGGCCTCGCTCCTCGAGCGTGAAGAGGTCGCCGATGATTGTCATTGTTACCGGCTGGATAGCCCCGGCGCCAAGCCCTTGCAGCAGGCGGAAAACGATCAGCGAAGCCATCGACCATGCCAGCCCGCAGAGTAGGGAACCGAAGAGAAAGATCAGGATGCCCGAAATCAGCACCGGTTTGCGCCCGAAGATGTCCGAAAGCTTGCCGTAAATGACGGTTGTCGTCGACTGGGCCAGAAGAAAAGCCGAGAAGACCCAGCTGTAATAGGTAAAGCCACCCAACTGCCCAACGATCTTCGGCATGGCGGTCGCGACGATCGTGGCCTCGATCGCGACCATGAAAGTCGCGAGCATGATAATGGCGACGACGAGCGCGCGGTTCGAGCGCAGAGCTGTATGGGACATGAGATCTTCTCCGGGTGCTCCGCGAAGTGCCAAAAAATGACCGGCAAGTCGGCTAGGCGGGCTGGCGCGGAGTGTAGCACCGGTTCTAGGCCGCCGACCGGAAGGCGTCAATTATTATCCGTTTGGTTACGAGTGCGGCTTCCGCGCGGGAGTCGCATCTGGATGGCGCACGCTTAGGGCGAGTTGGGCGTCAAGAAAGCAAGACGACACATGCGGTATGCGCGGCGCCTCTGCCACCTCAATTGGCTTGAAGTTCAATTACCGGATGTTAATAGTCTCTCTATCGGTTGCAATAATATATACCCCTATTGTTGTAATAAACTCGCGTAATTTTACATTTTACAACAAGAAAGCGCATGCTATTCTTAGAATCTCTAGTTTAGGGACACGTGGCGAGACTATTCTCGGCACGGCGTGCATTTTCAGCGCTGTTTGGTGCTTGAAAGGCCAAATGAGCGCTTTTGGCTTGTGATCGGCATCGGCCGAGCAAGTTGAGGACAAAAAGACTCAATCTTGAGGAGGCATCCGATGTTTCATAAAGAGCCTTGGCTTTTCATCGGCTTCTCTTGAGGCCGCTGAGGGCGTGAAGCCGACAGGCAAGTGGCTGGGAACCACCTTCGACCGCATGGTCGGACCGGGATCAAGGTAGCCTGAAAACACTCATGAGGCGAATGCGCGGCAATGGTGCCGCAGTAGGCGATATCGAGCGGCAGCGTTCTGAAACGACGCGGCCGGGCCTAAAAATCTTGGAAATTCGCCAAGCGTTGGAGTGGGTCCGATGATCAATAGCTTTGGTGAAGACACTTACTTGCCTTTGGTACAACTAATCTACGAAACCGTTGTAAGCCCTCCCGAATGGGAGAAGGTCATAGCGGAGCTGATCAATGCCACCAAGGCTGCCGCCGGGGCAGTCGTGGGCTTCAAGGGGGCGGAGGATCGGCGCGCGAGCGTGTTTGCAAAGGGCGTCCCGAAAGCCGCGCTCTGCAATCCGCAGATGATCGCTGCACTGCACGCGGCGACGCTCACCTTGGGACAGGGGGCGTTCCTGACGATCGACCTGAAGGCCAAGCTCAATCCGCAATGGGACAAGCCCGTGCACGAGTGCTTTGGTGTCGAGGGCAGCCTTCTGATACTCGTTCTCGTCAAGGAAGGCGGACGCAGGATTGCATTGATGCTTCATTTCGATCGCCCGGGTCGGAGTGAAACAGATAGAGCGGCCGAAGCGCTGATGAAATTGCTGCCGCACTTTCAGACGGCCTTTGCAATCCAGAAGACCACGCTCTTGGAGCGTGAGAAATCCGCACATATGGAGAGCGCCTTCTTCAGTTCGTCTGCACCCTCTGCGATTATTACGGAAGACTATCAGGTTCGCCTGGCGAATGGGAGCTTCGAGAAATTTGTCGAAGCGTCGCATCTGCTAGTCGAATATAGCGACTCCGTGATCGATTTCGTCGACACGGCACTTCAGGACGAGGTTGCACGGCTGATCGGTATGGCGTCGTCGCATGGACGTGTTCGACACGTTGCCTGGGTTGAGGACAAGGTGAAGAACGTTAAATGGCTCATCAGCGTCGATGCGCTGTCGGGGCGTGTCGGCCTCGGCTCGCAGTTCAAGAACGTCTTTGCGACCAACGAGCGCGTTTACATGCTCACGATACGCGAGCTCGGCGGAAACAGCCTGCTGGCGCCTGACACCATCAAGTCAATCTTCGGCCTGACACCGACGGAGGCCGATCTTGCCTATTGCCTCTTGCGGGGAGAAACGGCATCCGAAATAGCGCGGCAACGCGGTGTCTCGAAAAATACAGTCCATAATCAGCTTGCCTCCGCGATGGCACGCGTGGGCGTGAACCGGCAGACGCAGTTTCTGCACTGCCTTTCCATGCTCTCCGCGATGTGCTGATCGTGCTGCTTAGAACCGCCAGGTAACGCTGACGGAGACGTTGTAATCGATGGCATGACTCATGCCTATCGTGGGCGATACGCCGCCCGCATCTGCGACATAGTTGATCGTCGGTACCTTGTTAATGTAGTTCACGCCGGCGTCCAGGCCGACCTGCAGATTCTCCGTGGGCGCGTAGCGCAGCCCGGCGCCAACGCCGGCAAGCAAGCTGGCGTCGTCGCGCGTCTGGGAGACAAAGTCGAAGGCGCCCGTCGATACGCTCGGCAGAACTGCGGAATAATGGCTTCGATAGTGGGAATGCAGGTAGGCCCCGCCAAATCTCGCATCGAACGAGACGCTGAGATCCGGCTGCAATGCCTTGGCGACCGAGAGCTCAGCCAACGCCCCGACATAGCGTGCATCGAGTTCGTCGTCCTGCGCGACGCTGACCTGCGGAACCACGACACCCGGGTAGTTCGCGGTAATTTGGAGCGTCCGACGAAAATCCACGTCGCGATCGATGGACCTATACATCGGGCCAAACTTGGGCGTAATCGTCCAGCCGCCTTGAAGGTCGATCGGAGCGCCAAGCAGTAGTGTCTGATCGATGACCGTGGCGTCCTCGCTGCGCTCATCGACGATTGAGCTGTTACTGAGGTCGCCGGTAGCTCGAAGGGTCATCCCAGTGTTGTCGGCATAGGCAGCATAGGCCGCGGCGCTTTGTGTATCGCCGTTCGTGAGGAGCGCGGCAAAGGTGCCGCCGGTTATCGCGCTATTCGAGGCAAACTGAGTCACACGTCCGCCCACCGGTGAGGAGCTTGAAATAAGTGTGCCGACTGTCCCGCCTGCGCTGTCGTTGACTGTAACATCAACCGTTGCAACCGCTGGTAGGGTGCCGGCAGGTGACGCGAATAGCGTGCTGATGTTGCCGTTTGCGGAATTACCATAGACCAGGTTCAGGGAATTTTGCCCGGAAAGGCTCGTACGGTCCGTGGAATTGGAAGAAAGGTCCGAGATGCTGCCGTTCCACTCCAGGACTAGCGGCTGCGATCCTATCTGGCCGAGCGGCAAATCCAGGTCGATGCCAAGGCTAAGGCCGTCGTCAACGACCCTGCTGTCCCCGCTTCCGAAGAAATCGGGTCGACGCGAGCCCCAGCTTGGCAAGCTCAGCCAGTTGATGCCGGCCCCGATCTGCAAGGTTAGTGCAGTTTCCTCGTTCTGCGCTACGGGCGCAGGCTTGGTGTCATCCGCAGCCGCAATGGATGTCGTAGTTGCAAGGTTTGCCAAGGCCACAGCGAGGACAGCAGGCAGCTTGTGCGTCCGAACAGCCAGGCAGATCCCCATTCCCTCGTCACCCCAAGATAGCCGCTAACACACGCCGACGCGAAGCACCGAGGTCTATTACTATTATAATTTAGTGTACAATCAATTAGCGGCCGTTTTGCGTGCGGGGAAGATCGCACCGACGGTGCATAAATGTCACGGCACCGACACCACGCAGAGCTTCTCGCCATTCGGACCATAGACAGTCAGGCGGGCGCTCCATCCGTTTGGCGACACGGAGACCGTTGACCGCGAAAGCGCGAGCCGTCCCGGGTCATCCTTCTGGAAATCGCCGCCTTGAACGTTGCTTGAGGTGTTACCATTGGAATTCGAGAAAATCTCGAACTGATAGCTACCTTGGCCACGGCCGTCGCTTTCGATCGTCGGGACGAGGGTCATGGCGCCCCCTTTCTCATGATGCTCGATGATGCAGTGAACGGGTGGCAGGGCAGCAATCATTGTGGGACTCCAGAGCAAAAGAGGTCAGCGGCACCGCCGCTGACCTTCAAGGATACTCGACTAATGCTGGATGGTCACAGAGTTGTTGCCAACGCCGGACTGATAGGTCTGCGAGTTGTTTCCGCGGCCAAACTGCAGCGTACCAGAGACGTTTCCTAGGCCCTGTTGTACGGTAAGCGAGTCATTGCGGCGACCGAATTGGGCCGTGCCGGATTCATTGAATGCGCCATGTTGAATGGTCGTCGAGCTGTTTCGAATGCCGACTTGGCCGGTGCCGCTGAAGTTACGGAAGCCACTCTGGAACGTGCCGGCGCTGTTGCCCCAACCGGTTTGATCCGTGATGGCTTCATTATCCGCAGCGAATACGCCGGAGATCGACGAAAGAGCAAACACGGTTGCAATTACTAGGCCCTTGATTTTCATTGTATCTCTCCTCTTCCTCCCGCCGGAATTGACGGTTGAGAGACACTACCGCATCGCCATTCGCGCGAGGGTTTCAAAGCTTGCCTAACGGAATGGGGAATTTCCCTGCTTCAGCCAAGGAACATGGTGTCGCTTAGTGATGTGGGAGGTGGCAAGTGTATTTGTAGCTATGTCAATAGTGATACTTGCCAGAAAAATAGGTTGGAGAACTATAGTTCCGAAGAGGTTCGGCTCGTGCGACAAATCGCGCGACGACATACGCTTTACAATGGTTCGATATAAGCGATTTGTAAAGAACGGCACGGATGCGAGATCCTCCATCTCTTCCATCCGACAGTTGCTGCCTCCGCCAGGCGGTTGGTGAAGGCGATGATCTCGGGGTTGTGTGTGGCTTTTGCATTTTTCCAATCCTTTCAAGCCAGGGTCATGCCGCCGTCGACGTGAAGCTCGATCCCATTGACGAAGCTTCCTGCATCGGATGCGAGAAACAGTGCGGCGCGCGCCAGCTCCTCCGTCCGCCCCAGCCGGCCTGCCGGAATAAGGGAGGCCATGTAGTCTTCGAATGCCGGGCGCTCTGCTTCCGATACGCCGAGCTTGCCGAGGATTTCGGTCTCGACCGGCCCCGGGCTCAGGATGTTGACGCGGATCCGCCGCGACTTGAATTCGATCGCCCAGTTCCTGGCAAAGGCGGCGACGGCGGCCTTCGACCCGGCATAGACCGTATGATTTCGCAGGATCTTCGTGGCCGCGAGCGAGCTCGTCACGATGATGCTGCCGCCGTCGTGGATCAGCGGCGAGATTGTCTGCACGCCGAAGAATACGCCGCGCGTATTGATGGCGAAGTGCCGGTCATAGTCTTCGGGCGTGACATCGGCAGACGCGGTAAGGTTGATAACACCGGCATTGGCCACGTAGATGTCGATTCCGCCGAAGCTCCTGTTCACGATATCTGCCAACTTGCGGTGATCTTCGAGGTCGGCAACATCGCCCACGAAACCAACGGCTGAATGGCCGATGTCCTGCACGGCCCGATCGACGACATCCTGCCTCCGGCCAGTGATGATGACCTGCGCTCCCTCTTCCGCGAAGAGCTGTGCGATCGCTTTGCCGATGCCGCTATTGCCGCCGGTGATGATGGCGACCTTGTCTTTAAGGTGTTGCATTGCTTATCTCCTTTTCAACAAGAGATGAGATAGACGTTGCCTCCCGGCGTCATTAGATCATGGGCGGGCACATGATCTGTGCCGCGGAGGTGCAAGTGGCAAACCTGCTGAACGAGACGTCGGGATTGATGGCTTTCGTACGGACCGTGGAGGCTGGCTCGTTCAGCGCCGCCGCGCGTGACCTGGCCACGACGCCGTCCGCGGTGTCGAAGAGCGTGGCGCGGCTGGAAAAGAAGATCGGCGCGCGCCTATTCCTGCGCTCCACCCGTGCCCTCACGCTGACCCAGGACGGTCAGGTTTTCTTCGACCGCGTTGCGCCGCTATTGCGGGATCTGGATTCGAGTGACGAGGCGATCAGGTCCGATGCCTCGCCGTCGGGCCGCTTGCGCATCAGCATGCCGAGCGAACTGGCGCCTCTTCTGCTCCCGCGTCTCTTTTCGAGCTTTGCCGCCGACCATCCGAACCTTCATCTCGATATCGGTCTCACGGATCGGTTTGTCGATCTGATCAGGGAGGACTATGACGTCGTGCTGCGTGCAGGTAGACCCTTGGAGGGTGATCTGATCGTGCGCCATCTCGCCGACCTGCGGATGGCGATCGTCGCATCTCCGGCTTTTCTTGAAGCCTGGGGCAATCCCACCAGCGACGAAGCCCTGGCATCGATGCCTTTTGCCCGATATGCGCCGGGCGGCGTGATACAGCCTTTGCCCCTGGCGGATGGGAAGAGCTTTACTCCGTCAGGGCGCGTGGATTGCGACTCGGGAGCGGCGCTCATTCAAGCTGCGCTCGGCGGGTTGGGGGCCGCCTATGTTCTGCGATGCCTGGTCGCCAAAGAACTAGAATCCGGTGCGCTTGTCGCCGTCGCATCGGGGATGGGGTTTCCCAAGCTTCCATTCAACGCGCTGCACGCGTTTGGCCGCACGGTGCCGCTGCGCGTAAGGTTATTCTGTGACTTCATGGCCCGCGAGGCAAAAGCCATCGAAGCTATCTAACCAATGGCGCATCATCGCCAATGCCGGCATCTGTTCAGCCAACTCAAAATTTCGAGCCGCCAGCCTCCCGCATCGCTGTCGGCAACGTTTCCCATGCCCTGATCAGTTCTCCGATGGAGCCGGCCCCCATCTTGCGCATGACATTGGCGCGATGCAGCTTCACGGTCACCTCGCTGATGCTGAGGTCGAAGGCGATCTGCTTGTTCAGGCGCCCACGTGCGACTTCGCGCAGGATTTCGCGCTCCCGGTGCGTCAGTGTCTCCAAGCGCTCGAGATTGCGCTTGACGACAACAGCCTCCGCGCGCCGCGCCACATCGAGCTCAATCCCGGCGATCACCGCATCGAGCAGCGTCTGATCCCGCACCGGTTTGGTGAGAAAGTCCACCGCGCCGGCCTTCATGGCCTGCACCGTCATCGGGATGTCGCCGTGTCCGGTGAGGAAAATGATTGGCTTGAGATTGCCGTTTTGCGCCAGATGGTGCTGCAGATGAAGCCCGCTTGCTCCCGGCATGCGCACATCGAGGATCAGGCAACCTGGGCTGTCCAATATGTCGGCGTCGAGCACTTCTTGGGTTGAGGCGAAGTCGACTGACCGGAAACCCGCCGAAAGAATCAACTCAGACAAAGCCTCGCGGACAGCCGCGTCGTCATCGACGATGATGACGATTGGCTGCTCGGCATCATTCTTGTGCTGTGGTAACAGCGGCGCCGATTTCCGCGGCAGTTGTTCAACTCTCATGTCACCCTCCATTTTTCGATTTTTGCAGAGCGTCTGCGATGGCTACGAGCAGGGCAGGGGCGTCGAAAGGCTTGCGGAAAAAACCGCTGATGCCTTGGGCGCGGCCGTGGTCCGCGATTTCATGGCGGCCGGTGATCAGGAAAACCGGCAGTTCCGGACGCACCTTCTTCACGATGTCGCGAAGTTCGAAACCGTCCGTACCGGGCATGCCGATGTCTGTTATGAGAAGGTCGAGGTCCGAGAGTCCGCGAACGAGCAAGTGCCCGGCCGAGCGGAAGCAGCAAGCCGTATAGCCGGCGGATTCCAGCAGTTCCTCCAGCGATTCGAGCAGCCTCGGATCGTCATCGATGACCGCGATGGTCGGTCTTGTTCTCTCCATGACTAATTTCCTCCCGCGCGGCGCGAGTGGGTGACAGGTATCTCCAACCTCTCCGCAATACGCACGAGATCGGCGAGCGATGCTGTTCCCATTTTCTGCATTACATTCCTTCGATGAATTTGCAGCGTGACTTCGCTGATCCCCAGTTCCGATGCTGCCTGCTTGTTGAGGAGACCACTGACCACGAGCGGCAGCACCTCGCGCTCCCGTGGGGTCAGCTCCAGGTATCGCTGTCTGAGCTGGCTCAGTTCGGCCCGCTCCGACCGCTTTTCCCGATCCTGGGAAATCGCCGTGTGGACCGCTGCCATGAGGTCCGCATCGCTGAAGGGCTTGGTGAGGAAGTCCACCGCGCCATGCTTGATCGCCCGCACCGAAGACGGAATATCGCCGTGCCCGGTGATGAAAACGATCGGCGGATGATCGCCTTCGGCGATCTGCCGCTGCAGTTCGAGGCCGTTGATATCGGGGAGTTCGACGTCGAGGATAAGGCAGGCAGGAACATCCGGTTTCTTACCGCCGACATATTCGCCCGCCGACCCGAAGGCGATGGTGTGTATGCCGTGGGTCTCGAGGAGTTCGCCGAGCGCCTCCCGAATGCTTTCATCATCGTCCACGATGAAAACAACATGGTCGTCCGTCGTCATGAGGTCTCTTTCGCTGCAATTGGTAAGGTGAAAATGAACCGCGCGCCGCACGGTTCATTCTTCTCGGTCCACAAACGCCCGCCATGCGCCTCGACGATCGATCGACTGATGGCCAGTCCCATACCCATCCCGTGCTGCTTCGTCGTGAAGAAGGGTTCGAACACACGATCGGGAGATTCGACGCCGCGTCCACGATCGCTGATTTCCGTCTGAACCTCGCTACCCGCGCGATGCGCATGCACCTCAAGGACTTTTTCGCCTTCAACGAGATCCATCGCATCCATGCCGTTGCGGAAGAGATTGATGAGGACCTGTTGAATTTGGATGGAATCCAGTGTGACGGCAGGAAGGTCGGCATCGACATGAAACTCCATGCGAATGCGGCGTCGGGCGGCCTCCTCGGCCATCAGGCCACGCGCTTCGGCTATGACGCTCGAGAGCGTCGCGCGGCTCCTCGTCTCCGTGGATTGCTTGAACAGGGCCCGAATGCGGCTCACGACATCGGCGGCGGCGTTCGCGTCACGGATCAGGCGCTCGATCACGGTGTTGGCGCGTGCCACGTTCGGAGGCTCGAACGACAGCCAGCGATGGCAGGCATGCGAGTTGGCGACGATGGCGGCCAGCGGTTGGTTCACCTCATGGGCGATCGATGCCGAGAGCTCCGCAAGGCTTGCCGCCTGCGAAGCGACCGCCAGCCTCTCCTGCGTCCGGCGCAATTCCTCCTGGGTGCGCACGTCGTCATCGATGTCGAAGCTCACGCCGTACCACTGCAATATGCTGCCGTTCGCATCGCGAAGCGGCTCGGCGCGCCCGTTGATCCAGCGATAGACGCCGTCGGCCCGTCGTTGCCGGTATTTCAGGGCGAAGGTGCTGCCTGTTGTAAACGAATGTAACAAAGCCTGCCCGACAGCGGGGGCATCATCCGGATGGACGGAATTCTGGATCGCCATCTGCAACCGGGTGGCTTCAGGAGAACTGAGATCGGTCAATGTCAGGCCGACATACTCGGCCAATCGCCTGTTCAGGTAAGACGGCTCGCCATCGGCCGCCGCTGCCCAGATCTGTACCGGGAGGGCATCCACGAGCCGTCTCAGCTGCGACTCGCTCTCCCGAAGAGCTTCCTGTGCCCGCATCTCATCTTCGATATCGATCGAAACCTGGTACCATTGCACGATCGCGCCAGACGCATCGCGCAAAGGCTGCGCGCGGGCCTCGATCCAGGGATAGGCGCCGTCCTTGGTACGCCGCCGAAAACGATTCACGAAAGGTGTTCCTGTCGCAAAGCCATCCAACGCCCTCCGCAGTATGACCGGGAGATCGTCAGGGTGAGCCAGATGCCGGGCCAGCCCCTCAAAATCCGTGACGTGATCCGGCACCGCTCCAACATTGTCCAGATATCGCTTGCTGGCGGAGGTGAGCTTGCCCTCGGGATCGTAGCTCAGGATGTTGATGGGCACTGCGTCGATCATCTGCTCCAGTTGCCGCTTGCTGTTGCGCAGCGCCTCTTCACTCTGCAACTGATCATCGATGTCGTGGCAGAGACCGTACCATTGGGCGATGCTACCGTCCTGATCTCGCATCGCTTCGGCGCTTGTCGCCATCCACCGATACGTGCCGTCAGCTCGACGCATCCGCCATTTCATGGAGAGTGGCTCACCACTCGCCAGGGAGCGTTGGAACGCGTCCGCAACCTCAACGGCATCATCGGGATGAATCGCGGTCTCGATAAATGCGTCGAGCCGGCTGATGTCCGGCTTGTCCAGGCCCGCGACATCCAGGCCCAGGTAGTCGACAAGTCTTTTGTTGAAAAAGACGGGCTGGCCGTCTGGTGAGATCCGCCAGAGATAACTCGGGACCATGTCCACGAGGAGCGACAGTTCCTGTTCCCGGCCGCGTAATGCAGCTTCCGCACGCTTGTGTTCGGTCAGATCGAGAATGTACGCAACCCCTTGTCGAGACTGCCCTTCGAAGCAGGCCGCCCCGATCAAGACCGGCACTCGACTGCCATCCTTCCTGAAATACTCCTTCTCCCGGGCTTGCATCTTGCCCGTCGCCGCAAGTTCTTCCGCCTCTTCGCGGGCATGCACGGTCTGCCATTTGGGAGGCGTTATATCGAACCACCGAAGGCCGGCCTGCACATCCTCCCGTTCGTACTGGATCATACGGAGAAACGCGTCATTGGCGTCGATGACTGTTCCGTCCAGATCCCATATGACGATCCCGATAATGTCTGAATCTATCAGTCGCCGGATTCTGGCTTCGCGCTCGGCTATGTCGCTGTAGAGGCGCGTCTGATCGTCTATGTCGTGTGAAAGGCCGTACCACTGGATGATCTGTCCCTTTTCGTCCCGCATCGGCTCGGCCCGGCCTGACATCCATCGATAGACGCCGTCTGCGCGACGCAGGCGGTAGTCCATCGCGAAATGGTTGCCGGTCGCAAGGCTGTCACTGAGTGACTTGGCGAGCCCGGGTGCGTCATCGGGGTGGATAGCGGCGTTGAGGATCTCTGCCATCTGGCTCGTATCCAGCTTGCCGGCGTCGGGCCTATCCACACCGAGGAAATCCATCATGCGCTTGTTGAAGAAACTCGGCTCGCCGCTTGGATTAAGTCTCCAAAGCAGGCTCGGCACCATGTCGACGAGCTGCGAGAGCTCCCGTTCCCGGTCGCGCAATGCCTCTCGCGCGGTCACCAGATCATGTATGTCGACGCTTACCGCGTACCAAGCGAGGATGGCGCCTGACTCGTCGCGCAAAGGCTCTGCGCGACTCTCTGTCCAGCGATAGGAGCCGTCGCGCCGTATGTGGCGATAGTGCACAAAATAGGGCGTGCCGGTCTCGAATGCGTGGGTGCGCACCTGCGCCCTCATGGCCCTGTCGTCCGGATGGATGACGTTTAAAGGGAACGCCGGCGTCCCGCCGTTGGCGGTAAAGTCCTCAAGAGTGGCGCCAGTTACGTCCGTGTACCACTTGTTGAGGTAGGTCGGCGTTCCTTCAGGGGTCGTGGTCCAAATCATGGCGGGCACGGCGTCGATCAGCTGCTGCAGCTGCCGCTCCCTGTGCCGCAACGCGTCTTGGGCGCGCACTTCGTCGTCGATGTCGATGGAGATGGCGAACCATTGCACAATCGCGCCGTTTTCGTCGCGTAGCGGTTCTGCTCGGCCATCGACCCAGCGATAGACGCCATCCGCACGGCGCATGCGATACTTCAAGGAATAGGGCTCTCCGGTGGCGACGGAACGACGGACCGCTTGCAGTAGGACGGGTGCATCATCCTCGTGGACCAGGGTTTCTATGTTCGTCGCCAGCCGGCTCGTGCCCGGCTTGTTCAACTGATCCAGGTCAATCCCGAAAAAATCCACCAGACGCTTGTTGAAGAAGGTCGGTTCGCCTTCCGGCGTCAGCCGCCTGATGTGGACCGGGACCATGTTCACGATTTGCAAGAGCTCCCGCTCCCGGTCGCGCAGGCGCTGTAGCGTCAGCTGATGCTGCCGGGATATGGCAGCAACGATGAGCGCGGAAAATGCCGAGATCGCCAGGAAGAGCTGCAGCATGATCTGGTTGTGGCGCTGGGTCTCGGCATCGCCGGCAAATTGGATAGCGCCGGATATCGTGAATGTCGCCGTGATCAGTGCAAGAAGGGCCAGCGTAACGGCGGCACCCTTGAATTCGAAGCGCACCGAGGCCCAAAGAAGTGGCGGCATGATGATGTAGGCGAAGGGCAGAAAGCCACTCAGCGAAAGGGTGGCGACGCCGAGCAGGATTACCCCCAGAACGCAAGCCTCCGCCCACCGCGCTGCCGAAAACTCGGCCTTGCCACCCCAACTCTGGAACATGACAAGTGCGAGCGGCGCCACGATCAGGACCCCGGTGGCATCCCCGATCCACCACAGAGCCCAGGCGTCCAGGAAGGTTTGCGAAGACATGCCGAACCAGACCAGCGTGGCACTTCCGACCGCCGCGCTCAGCATCGGCGCAATCCCTGCGCCGACGACGACGAATGCGACAACCTCCTGCAAGGTTTCCAATCGAACCGACCGCTTCAGAGTACGGTTCACGAGCCATGCACCGATGGTGGCTTCGAGCGCGTTGCCGGAATAGATAAGGAGGGCTACGGGCAAGGGACTATGGAACCATAGGATATTGCCAAGCAGTTCCGCCAGACCGCCCGCCAGCACCCACCACGGCCAGCTCCACATGGGAGCGAGGATTAGAGTCGCAATGAACAGTCCGCTTGGAGGCCAGATGGAGATGCCCGTTCCGGGCACGATTGCGAGCGCCTGAGCGAATCCGCAGCCCAGGACATAAGCCAGAATAAAGAGGCCGAGATGCAGGAGTTGCGGGCGATACGACCAGACGCGCGTCATTGGGGCTCCTGCAAGGTACAATAGTCCGGGATCGTCAGCCTTTCGTATTGAACTTGTTGTCAATCCCGGTGCTGGCGAAGCTATGCCGCACCCTAATCGCGCCACCGCACCGCCGCAACTTATGGAAATCCATATGTTGGTGGCGATGCTGCCGCAGAGCCGAAGGAGACCAGGTCCAGAAGAATGCGCAAGACGTGAGGGCCGGCAGCAAGATGTGCCAGCCGAGCCCCCCAGGCAAATCCTATGCGGGAAGGAAATGCCGCATCGAAAACCCTGTAACGGTTCCGGTCTCAGTCCAGAAGTGGGAGGGGAGTGGTCGGCTCGTCGAAGTCCGTCGACCGGCTGATCTTGTCCCAATAGAGAGCGGCTGCGGATCGAACCGCATCGCTTTGGGCAATCCGTCCCAGGGCATCGCTTCCGAGGACGAGTTGTTCTGGCAGATCATCCTGGCGCGAAAGATCGAAGATGACGACGGCCACCTTGTCCGGGTCGCCGGGCTCGGTGCCGGCATAGCCTTCAGTCATCCTCATGATCGCGCCGATGGTCGGTTCGTATTCCGGCAACAGCGGCGGGACGTGCCCACGGGCAACCCGCGTCCAGTTCGTGCGGATGCTGCCAGGTTCGATGGCGATGGCCTTGACGCCGAACGGCTTGACCTCCTTGGCAAGCGAAGCGGTGAAACCGCTCACCGCCCATTTGGCGGCAGTATAGGCGGTCGACCCAGGACTGCCGAAGCGCGCCGAGCTGGACGAAATATTGATGATATGCCCTGATTTTTGACGGCGCATCACGGGGAGCGCCGCGCGCGTGAGATTGACCACACCGTAGAAATTGGTGTCGATCTCCGCCTTGAAATCATCTTCCGAAACCTGTTCGAAGGGACTGAGATGCGCATAGCCGGCATTGTTCAGCAGCACGTCGAGGCGACCGAACCGTTCCATCGCGGTGTCGACTACGCGGCGTGCTGCCGGCGCATCCGTCACATCGAGTTCGATGAGTTCCACCTGCTGGCTGTAGCGGCGCGCAAGGTTGAGAAGGCGGTCGACGTTTCGGGCCGTCGCAACGAGGTTTTCGCCGCGCGCGAGGACGAGTTCGGCCGTGCTCAGGCCGATCCCGCTGGCGCTGCCGGTTATGAGCCAGGTCTTCGACATGTTGGATTTCCTTAAAGGGCGATGATGGAAAGGGCTTGAATGGAAATGGCGCGGCCTTGCCGCGCCACCGATGGTCCAAGTTACGAGCGTCAGGCCTTGAGGAAGGCGAGCAGGTCGGCGTTGACCTGGTCCTGATGTGTGGCGGTGATGCCGTGCGGCGCGCCGGGATAGTAAATGTCCTTGGCGCCCTTGATCAGCCGGGCGGACTTGACGGCGGAATCCTTGACCGGAACGATCTGATCATCCTCCCCGTGCAGGACGAGCGTCGGCACGTCGAACTTCTTCAGGTCTTCGGTGAAGTCGGTTTCCGAGAATGCCTTGACGCATTCATAGGCGTTCAGCAGGCCAGCCTGCATGCTCCAGAGCCAGAACTGGTCGAGTGTGCCCTGGGAGACGTTTGAGCCCGGTCGATTGGCGCCATAAAATTGCGGGGCAAGGTCGCGGTAGAATTGCGAGCGATCCTTGACGAGGCCGGCGCGGATCGCGTCGAACGCTTCAATCGGCAGGCCTTCCGGATTGGCCTCTGATTTCACCATGACCGGCGGCACGGCGGCGATGAGCACAGCCTTGGCGACACGCTTCGTGCCGTGCCGGCCGATATAGCGGGCGACTTCGCCGCCGCCGGTGGAGTGGCCGACCAGCGTCACGTCCTTGAGGTCAAGCGCCTCGATCAGGGCGGCCAGATCGTCGGCGTATCCGTTCATATCGTTTCCGGATGTCGGCTGGCTGGATCGTCCGTGGCCGCGGCGATCGTGCGCCACGACGCGGAAGCCGTGCTGGGCGAGAAAGAGCATCTGGCCGTCCCAGGCGTCGGAGTTCAACGGCCAGCCATGCGAGAAGGTGACGACTGGACCGGTGCCCCAATCCTTGTAGTAGATTTCCGTGCCGTCCTTGGTGGTGATCGTGCTCATGGCTTGCTTTCCGTGGTTGCTGGTGGCGGGGAGAGGCTGCTTCGGCGTCTTTGCGGAGGCAACCGCCGGCAAGCCCACGGCGATCCCGGCGGTGAGGCTGCCGAGCAGGGCGTCGCGACGTGAGACACTGACAGTCGATGGGTTTGAAATATTGCGCATTTTCTATCCTTCGCGGTGATTGATATGCGACGGAGGATGGCGATTGGCGGCCCGGAAAACCATTGGGCGGAAGCATCTGGGGACTGTGCGAAAGTCTAGGTCACCGCATCGAACGATTAGGGCGGTTGCTCGCACCGAGGCGTTCACGACGCAAAACACGCGCTGATGAAGCGCGCGTTTTCTTGCTTGTCTATGTGCGGTGTGGGTTACCGATAGGGGGCCAGCGATGTAGTGGTGAGTGCAGGCCCTTGCAGCTCTTCCTGTTCGAAGTGCACGTCCATCGCATCGAACATGGCGATCATTCATCGAAGGGCGCATTTGCCACCAGATCGACCGAGGAGGTCGGCACTCTATAGCCAGGAACCAGGCGCTCCCCGAAATCCCGCGCGAAGTTGTCGTAAGTCGTTTCCGGCTGTGTCGCGGCGATGTGGCAAAAGCACTGGGTCATCTGCCGCTTCATCCCAAGCCGCGGAAATTCGGCGACGATCGCCTTCATCTCAGCCGAGGGAATGGAACTGTATTGCAGGCCGACGACGTCGAGGCAGATGCCGGCGGTGCAGAGTGCGACCTCGGCTTCCTTGTAGAGGCCGATCGACGGCGTCGAGTTGAGAGCGACGCAATCCCAGATCTGTTGGGCTCGATACTTGTCGAGCCCGGCTTCCGTCGCAAATCCGCGCGCCAGATCCGCGGCCTCCACCTCGAAGCGCCGCGGCCCCGCAAATCTCTCGTTGAGCGTTATGTCGTGCAGCAGCGTGCCGACGGCCAAGACTTCCGCGTCGTGCTCGATGGCATGAAGCTGCCCGATCCGCTCGGCAAACAGCCAGGAGCGGACAACGTGGTTGAAGAGGTACGGCTCGCATGCCTGGCGCGCATGCTCCAGCGCGCGCTCGACGAGCGGCGTCTGGGGGACCGAAATTCCGGCAAGTGTTCGCATTGCTGTCGCGCTCATGGGCCCAAGCCTTGTTGATCTGAGTCTCTCGAAATATCGGCGGGTGAGGGCTGCGATGTCAGGCATTGGCCGGGCATCGCAGAGGTTTGTCTCACTTGTCGTCGATCGTTATGTTCTTCTCGTCGGTATCGACGACGAAGACCGCAAGCAGGCGCGCCGGCTCGGTCTTGCTTGCATTCTCGCTGACGGCGTGGTGATCGCCCGGAAACTCCGAGAAGCTTTCGCCGGCATGGTAGGTCGTGACCGGGCCGCTATTGACCTGACTGCGGATTGCGCCTTCGAGGACCGTTGCATAGATGAAGGCTGAGTTCGGATGCGTGTGGGCAGGCGAGGTGCCGCCCGGCGCATACTCGACCAGCACGCCCTTCATGCTCTTGCCGGGCACGTTGGGAAGCTTCTGGTCGTAAACGATGGTGACTTTCGCGTCACCGGAGGAAGTGTCATGCGCGACGGCGGCGCCGCCGAGGACGGCCGTCAATGCGGTTGCCGCCATAAAGGTCCGGAACATGCTGGTTCTCCTGTCGTGATTGTGCATGGAAGGGGCAGCCTGGGTCTTGCCGGATGCGCCGCGCCCCTCCGAAGGGGTTACGTTCTCGGCTGGTAGTGGCTGAGCCAGTCCTGGAAGCTGACGCGGCCAAGCCGGGCGTCGCCGATCGGCACGAGCGAGCCCTCGGCGAGCTCGGTGCCGAAATAAGGCGCATGCGGATCAGCGACGACCTGGCGGGAATCGCCGGTTGACTTCAGGAACTGCGCCGCGATCTCGTTGAGGCGAAATTTCTCCGGACCGGCAATCTCGATGATGCCATTCAGGGGTCTACCGAGGGCCACGTCGGCCATGGCGTCGGCGACATCCTCCGACGAGATCGGCTGCACATAGGCGGAGGACAGATGCACCGTCTGGTCGACCGTGCCTGACTGGACGATGCCCGGAATGAATTCCAGGAACTGCGTCGAATGCACGATCGTGTAGGGAATGCCAGAAGCACGGATCAGCGCTTCCTGGGCCATCTTGGCGCGCATGTAGCCGCTGCCCTCGAGCCGCTCCACGCCGACAATGGAAAGGGCGATATGATGTTCGATGCCTGCCACGGCGGCTGCCTTGAGGAGGTTACGTCCCGCGGTCTGGAAGAATTCCATCACCGCCTTGTCCTCGAACGAGGGCGAATTGGCGAGGTCGATCACCACCTTCGCGCCAGCCAGCGCGTCGTCCAGGCCCTTGCCGGTCAGAGTGTCGACACCCGTATTTGGGGATGCTGCGAGGACGTCGTGGCCCTTTTTCCGCAGCCGTTCGACGGTCTTCGAGCCGATCAGTCCGGTGCCGCCAATGACAACGATTTTCATGCCTAGTCTCCTTCTTGGGTCATGTGCCCGGATCTTGATTGAAACCCGCCAGTGTCAGCATTCCGTGTGTGGGATCAGCGAAAGCCACGCCCGGATGCGGCTCCGATGGCGGGACAATGCGTTGGATCCCCGTCTTGAACCATTCTACCGGGGACGCGCTCATCTCCTGCCGAAGTATAGGAAGGGGTGTCCCGAACGGTGGAAGGCCTGATCGATCGGCGGGCGTCTGCTGAATTCCGCGTTAGGCCGGGCGCATCGACCGGCCAGATGGATGGTCCACGATGTCGGGGATACCTCCTGTCCGGGCGCAACGTCCCGATCACTCATGTCACGGAGAGCATGATGACCAAGCGTTTGGCCAGGAAGAACGGAGGCATAGAAGGCCTCGTTGCCGTGGAGGCCTGGATTGCCAAGAGCTTCGATCCCACGCTGATGGAGCTCGCCAAGGTGCGCGGGTCGCAGATAAACGGATGCGCCAATTGCCTGCACATGCATCGTCAGGACGCGTTGAAGCTGGGCGAGACACAAGAGCGGATGCTCTTGTTAAACGCCTGGCATGAATCGGAGCTCTATACGGATCGCGAACGGGCGGCACTGACATGGGCCGAGGCGCTGACCAAGGTCGCTGAAGGCCATGCGCCGGATTCGGACTATGAGGTCGCTCAAAACGCCTTCTCGAGGGATGAACTCGTGGCTCTCTCGATCGGCATCGCAATGATCAATGCCTGGAACCGCCTGGCGATCGGCTTTCGGCTGCAGCATCCAGCGGATCGCAAGCGCGCCGCCTGACCCAAGCGTTCGCCGGGCAAATCCGTTCGCCCGGCGACTGCGCGTCCGCGCCGCCATGCAACCCAACTTCTTGTGCGCGTTACCGACGGGTCGCTGCGTCTTTCAACGCGGGCGTAGAGCGAATGACGAGTTTTTCGATCTCCACGACGAGGAAGAAGGCGAGCCCGCCCGAGATGAGCCAGAGCCAGACTGAAGGGGGCAAGACCTCGGTGTCGAACACGGCGTGGAGCGGCGGTGCATAAGTGAAGAGGATCTGCAGCACCACGACCGCGGCTATGCCGTACCAAAGATAGGGATTGGCCAGATGGGCACGCACGGACAAAGACGAATCGAGCAGGTAACGGCTGTTGAAAGGTAGTAGAGCTGCCCGAGCGTGATCGCGTTGACGGCAGCCGTGCGCGCCATCTGGTCCGAAGCGCCTTGCCCCTTCATCCAGAAGAAGACCACCAGCGTATAAAGGACAAGCGCCGCGCCCACGAAGAGAATGCGCCAGATACCGAAACCGGTGACGATCGGCCGGTCGATCGAGCGGGGAGGGCGCGTCATCACGTCCGCCTCATGGGGCTCGAACGAAATGACAAGACCGAGCGCGACCGACGTGACCATGTTCACCCACAGCACCTGTGGCGCCGTGATCGGCAGCGTGAAGGCGAACAGGATTGCGATCGCGATCACCGCGCCCTTGGCGAGGTGGGCAGCAGGAAGAGCATCGCCTTCTCGATGTTGTTGTAGACCGTGCGGCCCTCCTTTACGGCCGCCGAGATCGAGGCGAAATTGTCGTCGGCGAGGATCATCTCCGCGGCCTCTTTCGTCACCTCCGTGCCCTTGATGCCCATCGCCACTCCAATATCGGCCTTCTTCAGCGCCGGCGCATCGTTGACGCCGTCTCCGGTCATGGCGACGATCTGACGATTGGCTTGGATTGCCTTCACGAGCCTGAGCTTGTGCTCGGGGCTGGCGCGGGCGAAGACATCCAAACACCCACGCTCCCAGCATCCAGAAGGCTATCCAGATCAAGGCTAAAGCGCCGACGACGAGGAGGAAGGCGAATATCATGCTGGGGATCTCGAAGCGGTTCCCGGCTCTTCCTCACTGCGTATTGCCCGAACAGCATTTCCCCGCCATTCGCTCCACACACGGAGCACTTCAACCGAGGTTGGATCTCATCAATATACGCCTGCCTCAATCGATCCGGCAGGCCTGTTTCTGTCGAATGGTCGCCTGTGTCCCGCAGCCATGGCACTTTACCTGAATATCGACGTGGTACGGGGCGTAGTGGAGAGATCCGGGGTTCTATCCCCCTGGAGTCACGGCATCCTGGTCGATTTCGATAACAGCTCGGATAAGAGCATTGAGGGCGCGCGGTCGAAGCAAATTCGCCTTGAGCCCCAACCGCACACCCCATTGCTCTGGAGGGGCTGGGGTCCTGGCTCCAAAAGCAACGTGCCGGAAGCTAAGAGTTCAGGGTTAATTTAGTATTTAGGAATGACTAATATTAAAGAAAAGGGCCCCACTGCTGGTTCGACACTCAGCGAAGACCCTGGGGCCGTGCTGGTGGGCTGCCATAAACCTCAGGGCCACCGCCGAGCCACCCGCCAGTGTACGCTCCCACGGGAACACGATTATCATACGCCCGCCGCGGGACGGTTGCCAGTTGATCTTCGGTCAGCCGACGTCGTCCGCGAACTTAATGCTTTGCAGGGTAGCGGGTCATTCCGAGTGTTTGCCGCGATATGTGGTCGGCGGAGGAAGCGCCTCGTGAGCTTGAGCAAGCGTTTCGAGCCACGAGGCCAAGCCAGCTGGAACTTCAGCGTTCCCGGCCTCCAGCGCTTCCACCCATGAAAGGTCGCATTGCAGGGCCGATGCCAGATTGATCGGCGTCCACCGGATATGAAGAAGGCATTCCGTGAAACGGGCAGGGGTCATTGCTCACATCCTCGTAAAGCACCGACAAACATGGCCTATGATGTACTGCCAGTTCGGCAGGTCAACTATATCTTCAGCCTCCTCGGTCTGGCAGTGCGTCAACCTCCGCCGTCACTGCCGTAGGAGTCGTCCTTCACGCACCTCAGAAACTTGTTTCAATTATTTCCGGGATCGCTAATGTTCCCGCATGGCAAACCGAACGGTGCGGCTTAAACAGGGCGCAGCGGGGACCGAGCATCCTGTACAGGACGAAATCTCGAATGCCAGAGGGAGAGAAGCTTAGCTCTTCGGAGGCAACGCCTGAGCTTCTCTCCCGATCCTGCGGCTTCGGCCCAGCTATGCCGCCGATTTGAGGCCAGCTAGACCATTGTTGGTTCTGGATCTGGATCAATCTCGTCAAGGCGTCGGGCGTGTCGTTCCTCGGCAAGCCGACCTTTCTGCCGACGGGCCACATCTTCATGACTCCGGCCGGAAAGGGCTTCATAAGGTCGACGGGATCGGGTTCCGGCGGTGCGGGGATCGGCGGGCAAGCCGATTTGCTCGGCCTCAACCTCCGTGAGCTGTGCCCAAGTCTTTGCGTCTTCGAGGCGGCTGTATGTCTTGGAGAGTGGGGCGCAGCCCTGAACGCGGACCTGCACCTGATACTTTCCATTGCGCCTACGGATGGTCGCCATTGCAAAACCTCATGCTGTGACCGTGGTGTGACAGTGATGAATTGCAACGGGCTTGGTGGAGCGCGACCCTTGATAACTATTTGATTTATCAAGGAAAGAATGGTGCCGCTTACGTGACTCGAACACGTGACCCCATCATTACGAATGATGTGCTCTACCGACTGAGCTAAAGCGGCAATCCCTGCGGCCGAACCATGCGGCCCGCGATTTGCATGGGCTGATACAGGCATTGTTTGAAGATTTCAAGCGCCCTGTCGGCTCATCGGCAAAAAAGAACGGTGCTGTGGAAATCCGCCGCCGATCTCTAGAGTGACAGCCGCGTCCGGGCAGCCGCATATTCGGCTTCCAGCCGGTCGACGAGCTTGCCGACTGGTTCGATCGCCTTGATGACGCCGATGCCTTGTCCGCTGCCCCAAATGTCCTTCCATGCCTTGGCACCGCCGACGGCCTGTTCGAAATCCATTTTCGAGGGATCGGCGACCGGCAGATTGTCGGGGTCGAGGCCGACGGCCTTCACCGACGGTTTGAGATAATTGCCATGCACGCCGGTGAAGTAGTTGGAATAGACGATGTCGTTCGCCATGCCGTCGACAATCGCCTGCTTGTAGGCGTCTGAGGCGCGGGCCTCTTCGGTCGCGATGAAGGGCGTGCCGATATAGGCCATGTCGGCGCCCATCGCTTGCGCCGCGAGGATGGCACCGCCATTGGCTATCGCGCCGGCAAGCAGCAGCGGCCCGTCGAACCATTCGCGGATTTCCTGGACAAGCGCGAACGGCGAAAGCGTGCCGGCATGGCCGCCGGCACCGGCTGCGACTGCAATCAGCCCGTCCGCGCCCTTGCGGATGGCTGAGTTCGCATGGCGATTGTTGATGACGTCGTGAAGCACGATGCCGCCGTAGGAGTGCACCGCGGCGTTCACTTCCGGCACGGCGCCGAGTGACGAGATGACAACCGGCACCTTATATTTGACGCAGAGCCTCAGATCGTGCTCCAGCCGCTTGTTCGACATATGGACGATCTGGTTGACGGCAAACGGAGCCGCTGGCCGTTCGGGGTTCGCGGCGTTGTGCGCGGCGAGATCCTCGGTGATAATGGCGAGCCATTCGTCGAGCTGGCTTTCCGGCCGCGCATTCAGGGCCGGGAAGGCGCCAACGATCCCAGCCTTGCACTGCGCCAGCGTCAGTGCCGGGTGCGAAATGATGAAGAGCGGGGAGGCGACGACCGGCAATCTGAGATTCTGGGTCAGGATCGGAGGTAGGGCCATGGGACACCGTAGGAATTGACGTTTACGAAAACGTCAATGTGATAGCAGAGACTTTGACAGAGGAAAAGTGCGCTCTATCGATTCCTCAAATATCGGCTATTGTTGCAAGGACATAGGACGGTCAGGGTCTCCTGCGTTATCCCCTGCCGATGCGAACCCGGACACCGGGTGAGGCTTGCGATTTGCGGCGGCAGCGGCTACCGCATTTACGAATTGTTAAGTACAAAGCCCAGTCTCAGAGTAAAGGACCGGACGTGAGCGGATTAGAAACGGCTATCAAAACGGCGCTCAGCAATGCCGATCGCGACAATCCCGAAGTCCGTGCAAAGATTTATCAGTCCGCGCGTCAGGCTCTTGAAGCCGGTCTCCGCAAGCAGGACATCACCGAGACGGAAGCGGTCGCCTATCATCGCCACAGGCTCGAAACGACGATCCATATGATCGAAGCGGAGGAGCGCGAACGCCTTCATCCGCGCCAGGGGCCGCCGGAAGTTGCTGTTCCCCCCGTGGTGGAAGTACCAAGGCCGGCTGATCATGTGGCAGAGGAAGAAGTCGCGAACGTTTCGATTGGCGGCGAAACCCGTGAGCATTCGGTTACCGACCCACGCTTCGACGATGAATCCAGCCTCGCCGGCGTCCATGCCGGGAGCGGCAATCATCTTGGCGCCGAGCCGGTCGCTGAATCGCCAGCGGCGGAGCGAAAGCCCGCGCAGATGGATTTCCGGCCGGAGCGCGCCGCGGTTCGACGCAAGCCGCGCAAGTTTTTCTCCCGACTGCTTGTCGCCTGCGTGCTCCTGGCCTTCATCGGCATGGGTGCGTGGTGGGTATACACCTCGGGCGTGCTTAAGACCGCTGCGGAACGAGATACAAGCGTTGCCAATCCGCCGGCGAGCACTCAGCCGGAAGACTTCGACGGCGCGGACAACAGTGGCGACAGCGGTGCCGCAGGCGGCAATGCGGCGCCGGTTGCGATCGACCCGCAGAACTCCTTCTCCGCGGACTGGATTGAGGTTTTCAAGCCGTCCAATGCGGACAAGATCAAGACCGGTGCACGGGCGGAAATTCAGAATGTTGCGGAAAACGAGGGCACCGCGGTCCGCCTGATCTCGCAGAGCAACGACAGCGACGGCAATATCAGCATCAGCGTTCCCGCCGATGTCCTTCAGCAGTTGGCCGGCAAGTCCTCGACGATTGCAATCACGCTGCAATCGACGTCCGACGAACCAACTCAGGTTACAGTGGAATGCGATTTCCAGTCGCTCGGCGACTGCGCCCGTCACCGTTTCTCGGTCACCCGGCAGAAGTCGGATGTGCTTCTCCAGGTCCGCTTCGATCGCTCGCTGGCGCCGAACGCCGCCGGAAGTCTGATCATCAACAGCGATGTTGACGGCAAGGCGCGCGGCATCAACCTCTACGCTATCCGAATCCTGCCGGGGCAATAGGTTATTTCAGGAAATGCGGACCCGAGCCGATGATCTTGTCATCGAGTTTGCCGATGGCATCCTTGTCCTTGCCGTCATAATCCATCGTCTTCAGCATGTGCCGGATCAGGTTTAACCGGGCGCGACGCTTGTCATTGGCACGAATGACCGTCCAGGGCGCGAATTCCGTATGTGTCTCTTTCAGCATCCGGTCGCGTTTCTCGCTGTAGTCGCCCCATTTCGTCAGCGCTGCGATGTCCATCGACGACAGTTTCCAGACCTTGAGCGGGTCGTTGCGCCGATCGTGGAAGCGCTTCAGTTGCATCTCGCGGCCGATATCGAGATAGAACTTGAAGAAGAAGATACCCTCGTGCGCGATGACCTTCTCAAGCTGAGGCGCCTGGTTCAGGAAATCTTCGTATTGCTTGTGCGTGCAGAAGCCCATGACGGGCTCGACGCCGGCACGATTGTACCAGGACCGGTCGAAGAGCACGAACTCGCCCGCGGTCGGGAATTGCGCGACATAGCGCTGGAAATACCATTGCCCGGCCTCACGATCGGTGGGCTTGGCCAATGCGACCGCCCGGGCAAGGCGGGGATTCATGTGCGCCGATGAGGCGGAAATCGCGCCGCCCTTGCCCGCCGCATCCCGTCCCTCGAAAAGCGCCATGACCCGCTTGCCGGTGGCCTGCAGCCAGAACTGCACCTTGACCAACTCGATCTGCAGCTTTTTGAGTTCTTCAAGGTATTGTTCTTCCTTGAGGTGTTTGTCGTATGGATAGCCGCCGGATTCCAAAGCCGCCTTGTCAACCCAGTCCGGCAGCACGGCATTGTCGACATCAAAGACGCGCTTCTCTCCGCGGATGTCCAGTTCGACGGCTCTGCTTTCGACATCATCGGCCATGGCTTCTTCTCCGGTGAACTTCGTCGCATACAGGCGACCATATTTCCTGTTGAAAATCAAATGTCTTGCGGATCGTGGAAATTTCTGTGTGTTCGCACCAAAGCTTTTCCGCGTGTCGTGTGCAGGCGAAAACTTCTGTCATGAATCACGGCTATCAGGCAGAGTTTGAAGATAAGAGTACGAGCCGAAACCGCGAGGGGCAGTTGGAAGACAAAGCGCCATGGACACGAAGCCTGATTGCACGCATTCGGCAGGAGCGTCCCGTCCTGCTCGTGGCTCTGCTGATCGCCCTGATTGTTCTGGCTGCAGGCGCAAACAAGTGGGTCGTGCTCGGTCTTCTGTTGCTAATGATCATCACGGCGTTGTGGCACGCGGTTCCGGCGGCCCTCCCGAAAGTCCAGCTGGAACCAGTTCCCGAGACTATCGAAGCGCCCGGGAACCGCTTGGCCGAGGTTGCCGCGACGCTTGCCGCGCTCGACATCCCCGTCATGGTGCTTTCCGGTGATGCCTCGGTGCTTTACCAGAACCGCGCGGCCGAAAAGGCTTTCGGCGAGGCCGCCATTGGTGCGCATATTTCCGCTCGCCTGCGCTCGCCTGGCATCCTCGACATGGTCAGCGAAACGATTGCAACCAACGCGCCGAACCAGATCGAGCACTCTGAACGCCTGCCATCCGAGCGCGTTTACATCGTCCGCAGCGCCCCCGTGGAGTTTGACGAACAGCAGCCGGCTGATGAGCGTTTCTTCGTGCTCTCCTTCCGGGACATTTCCGAGGTTCGCCGCATCGACCGCATGCGCTCCGATTTCGTCGCCAATGCCAGCCACGAGTTGCGCACGCCACTCGCGTCCCTGCGCGGCTTCATAGAGACTATCCAGGGCCCGGCGAAGAATGACGGCAAGGCGCAGGAGCGCTTTCTCGGCATCATGCTGGATCAGGCCACTCGTATGAGCCGTCTTGTCGACGACCTCCTGTCCTTGTCGCGGCTGGAACTCAAGTCACATATCGCCCCGGATCAGAAGGTCGATCTCGTTCCACTTCTCGGCCATGTGAGGGACTCGCTGGCACCACTCGCAAACGATGTCGGCGTTGAGATCGTGCTGCATCTTCCGCTGGGCAAGGCAGAGGTGCTTGGCGACCGCGACGAACTGGTCCAGGTTTTTGAAAACCTGATGGAAAATGCCTGCAAGTATGGGCAGGAGGGCAAGACCGTCGATGTGTTCCTGAAGAATGCACCGGGCGAGCCGGTGGAGGTCACGGTTGTCGACAAGGGACCGGGAATTCCGGCCGAGCATGTGCCGCGACTGACCGAGCGTTTCTACCGTGTGAGCATCGAGGACAGCCGCTCGAAGAAAGGCACGGGGTTGGGCCTTGCCATCGTCAAGCATATCCTGACGCGGCACCGCGCGCGCTTGATCGTCAAGTCGGAAGTCGGCAAGGGAACGAGCTTCACCGTGCGGTTTTGACATAAAACTGAGATCAATCGTGCGGGATCGCATTCTTTGTATAATGATTTCATATATTTAATCTGTCACAAATGTTTCGTGAAAATGACATAAAAGCTCTGGGCATCAGGGGCTAAAGAGAGCGGGCCGCTGATGAAGACGGCACTGCAAAGGCCGCTCAAGGCCGCACTCAGACCGCTATATGCCCGGGAGATTGTTATGAACGCTTTTAAACTCACGGTCGCAGCACTTGCCGCTTCCGCCGCTTTCGCTGGCGCGGCCGTTGCTCGCGACCAGGTTCAGGTTGCTGGCTCGTCCACCGTCCTGCCTTACGCCAAAATCGTAGCCGAAACCTTCGGCGAAACCTTCAAGGACTTCAAGACGCCGGTCGTTGAATCCGGCGGCACGGGCGCTGGCCTCAAGGAATTCTGCAAGGGCGTCGGCCCGGACACCATCGACGTTGCCAACGCTTCGCGTCCGATCAACGCCAAGGAACTGGACGCCTGCAAGGCAGCCGGCGTCACCGACATCCAGGAAGTGAAGATCGGCTATGACGGCATCGTCTTCGCGACCGACTCGTCCAACCCTGATGCCGCCTACGTCCCGGCCGACATCTATAAGGCTCTGGCTGCCCAGGTCGTTGTTGACGGCAAGCTCGTCGCCAACCCTTACAAGAAGTGGTCGGAAGTCAACCCGGCACTCCCGGCTGTTGACATTGCTGCCTACATCCCGGGCGAAAAGCACGGCACGCGCGAAGTCTTCGAACAGAACGTTCTTGCTGCTGGCTGCAAGGCTTCCGGCGCTCTCGACATCATCAAGGCTTCGATCTCTGACGCCGCCGCTCAGACCAAGGCTTGCGTCGCAGTCCGCAAGGACGGCGCTGCTGTCGACATCGACGGTGACTATCCAGAAACGCTGGCACGCATCGCTGCCAACAAGACCGGCGTTGGCGTCTTCGGCCTTTCCTTCTATGAAAACAACGCCGACAAGCTGAAGGTTGCGACCGTCAACGGTATCGTTCCGTCGACCGAAACCATCTCCGACGGCACGTACCCGGTTTCCCGTCCGCTGTTCTTCTACGTCAAGAAGGCACACCTCGGCGTCATCCCGGGCCTGAAGGAATACGTCAACTTCTTCGTATCCGAACAGATGATCGGACCGGACAGCCCGCTCGTCGAGTACGGCCTCGTTGCCGCTCCGGACGGTGAGCGCGACGCGATCCGCAAGGGCGTTGAAGACGGCAAGACTATGTAAGGACTTTGCCGGCGCGATCACCAGATCGCGCCGGCTTTGCCTTGTTCCGCCAAGTCGGGACGGGGTCTGAACTTCTGCAAGTTTGAGAGCCGGATCGGTCCGCCTGCCGTTTCCGCTTTTGGGGTCAAAGGGCCTGGGACCTAAACGAATGGGTACATCCATCATACTCTTGTGTCTCGTGGTGCTTGGCGCCGTTGCTTTCATCGCAGCGCGCAGCCGTGCTACGGCACTTGCCGGGGGCAAGTCCTCCGCGCTGCATTCGCGACCGGGCTACTATGGCGCCTATGCCGCCATCTGGGCGGTGCTGCCGGCACTTATCGTGCTGTGCGCCTGGCTGCTGATCAGCCCTTCGATCATTGAGTCTTCCGTCCGTGGCACTTTCCCGGATGACGTCAAGGCGCAGCCGGCCGCGCAGCAGAACCTGAATTACGGGATGGTCAGCGCGATTGCGCGCGGCTTGCCGCTCCTCACCCCGGAGAAGATCAGCGGTGCAGCCAGCGATCCGGCTGGCCTCCAGGCAAAGCTTGCTGCAAAGGGCGTTCCGCTGGCCGGCCAGCCGCAGCCATACATGATCGACGCAGCGCAAAAGCTGAACGAAGAATCGGCTTCCAGCCGCCTCGTCATGACGGCGGTCGTCCTCATCCTTGCCGTTGCCGGCGCATTCTATGCGCTTCGTGAAGTCGCTCCGCGATTCCGTGCACGCAACCGCGTCGAACGTGTCATGCTTTGGGGCCTGCTCCTGGCGTCCTCGATCGCCATCCTGACGACGATCGGTATCGTTCTGTCAATGCTGACGGAAGCCGCGCATTTCTTCGCGGTCGTTCCTGCTGCAGACTTCTTCTTCGGTACGGTCTGGGATCCGCGCTTTGCTGGTGCCGGCGGCTCGTCCTTCGGGCAATTCGGCCTGATACCGCTGCTGCTAGGCACGCTTTACATCGGCTTCGTTGCGATGCTGGTGGCGGTGCCTGTCGGCCTGTTCGCGGCGATCTACATGGCGGAATACGCGGCCCCCGCGGTGCGATCGATCGCAAAGCCGCTGCTCGAAGTGCTCGCTGGTATTCCGACGATTGTTTACGGCTTTTTCGCCCTCGTCACGGTCGGCCCCTTCCTCCGCGACCTGTCTTCGCAGGTAAACGGCCTCCTTACCGGCAATTATGCGAACTTTATTCAGGCACAGAGCGTTCTGACAGCGGGTATCGTCATGGGCATCATGCTGATCCCATACGTTTCGTCGCTCTCCGACGATATCATCACCGCTGTGCCGCGTGCGCTCCGCGATGGTTCGCTCGGTCTCGGTGCGACGCGTTCGGAGACAATCAAGAAGGTGGTGCTTCCCGCGGCGCTGCCCGGCATCGTCGGCGCGCTTCTGATGACTGCATCGCGCGCCATCGGCGAAACCATGATCGTGGTGCTGGCGGCGGGTGTCGCAGCGCGCATCCAGATCAACCCGTTCGAGCCAATGACGACAGTCACTGTCAAGATAGTCAATCAGCTCACTGGTGATCTGGAGTTCACCTCGCCGCAGACGCTGGTTGCCTTCGCGCTTGGTATCACGCTGTTCTTCATCACGCTTTGCCTCAACATCTACGCGCTCTATATCGTGCGCAAATACCGGGAGCAGTACGAATGACGGATATTGTTTCTCCGGGTCAGGGCGTTGTCGTTTCGAAGGCGCCTGAACGTCGCGACATCGGCCTCAAGCGCCGCTATGCCGCCGAGCGCCGGTTCCGCATCTATGGCATCGCTGCGATCTCCTTTGGCTTGATCTTCCTGGCGGTTTTGCTGACGAGCGTCGTCAGCAAGGGCTACACGGCCTTCCTGCAGACGGCGATCACGCTGCCGATCGAGTTCAGCGAGAAAACCATCGACCCGAACAACAAGCGCGCAACGGATCCGTCCGTGCTGATCGCGGCCAATTATTCGGTTCTCATCCGCGACGCGATGGTCAAGACGCTGAACCTCAATGCATCGAGCCGTCCCGAGGTGCGTGACGCGACCGCTATGATCTCCAAGGGCGCGCCGATCCAGCTGCGCGACATGGTCGTTGCCGATCCGTCGCTCATCGGCAGGACAGTCAACATCACCCTGCTTGCAGACGCCAACGTTGACTCCGCCAACAAGGGTCAGATTGACCTCAAGGTCGACGAGAAGAACCGCAAGGTGAACGACAGGCAGGTTGGCTGGATGAACCAGCTGGCGGAAACCGGTGCGCTGCACAAGAAATTCAACACCGGGCTCTTCGTCAACGGCAACTCCAGCCGTCCCGAGGCCGCCGGTCTTGGTGTCGCCCTGGTTGGCTCGCTTTATCTGATGTTGATCGTGCTCGTCCTTTCCCTGCCGATCGGCGTTGCCGCTTCGATTTACCTCGAGGAATTTGCACCGAAGAACAAGCTGACGGACCTGATCGAGGTCAACATCAACAACCTCGCGGCGGTTCCCTCCATCGTCTACGGTCTGCTCGGTCTTGCTGTTTTCATCAACTTCGCCGGCCTGCCGCGTTCAGCGTCGCTGGTTGGTGGTCTGGTACTGACCCTGATGACCTTGCCCACGATCATCATCGCGACCCGCGCAGCGCTTCGCGCCGTCCCGCCATCGATCCGCTCGGCCGCGCTCGGCCTCGGCGCCTCCAAGATGCAGATGGTCTTCCACCACGTCCTGCCGCTTGCGATGCCCGGTATCCTGACCGGCACGATTATCGGTCTGGCGCACGCGCTCGGGGAGACGGCGCCGCTGCTTTTGATCGGCATGGTCGCTTTCGTCGCGAATGCTCCGGCGACGCCCATGGAGCCTTCGACGGCCCTGCCGGTGCAGGTCTACATGTGGGCCAATGAAGCCGAGCGCGCCTTCGTCGAGCGGACCTCCGGCGCCATTATCGTCCTGCTCCTATTCCTGATCCTCATGAACCTCGGAGCCATCCTCTTGCGTCGTCGCTTTGAGCGCCGCTGGTAAACGGAGTAAACATTATGAACATGTTGACGGAAGCAGCAGTTGAGAAAGCGGTTGATCAGAAGATGAACACCATTCCCTACAAGATGATCGGCCAGGACGTCTCCGTTTACTACGGCGAGAAGCGCGCGCTGTTCGACGTGAAGCTGAACATCCGTGAAAACACGGTGACCGCCCTGATTGGCCCATCCGGTTGCGGCAAGTCCACCTTCCTGCGCAGCCTGAACCGCATGAACGACACGATCGACGGTTGCCGCGTCACTGGCAAGATCACGCTCGATGGCGAAGATATCTACGATCCGGATATCGACGTTGTGGAGCTTCGCGCGCGTGTAGGCATGGTGTTCCAGAAGCCCAACCCGTTCCCGAAGACGATCTACGAAAACGTCGCCTACGGTCCGCGTATCCATGGGCTCGCCAAGTCGAAGGCCGACATGGACCAGATCGTCGAACACAGCCTGCAGCGCGCCGGCCTCTGGAATGAGGTGAAGGATCGCGTTCACGAAGCCGGCACCGGTCTTTCCGGTGGTCAGCAGCAGCGCCTCTGCATCGCCCGCGCCGTCGCCGTCAGCCCCGAAGTCATCCTGATGGACGAGCCATGCTCGGCACTCGATCCGATTGCAACGGCCAAGGTCGAGGAGCTCATCCACGAGCTCCGCGAGAACTACACGATTGTCATCGTGACGCACTCGATGCAGCAGGCCGCCCGTGTTTCGCAGCGCACAGCCATGTTCCACCTTGGCAACCTCGTCGAGGAGAATGACACCGACAAGATGTTCACCAACCCGGACGATCCGCGCACCCAGGACTACATCATGGGCCGCTTCGGTTGATCGGCCGTCTCGGTAGCACTTACGATATTCAAGGATGAGCCCTATGGCATCGACACATATCTTTTCTGCCTACGACGATGATTTGAAGTTCCTGTCCCGCCGTATCTCGGAAATGGGCGGCTTGGCCGAGCAGATGGTCTCGGATGCCGTACGCGCGCTCGTAAACGGCGATACGGCTCTTGCCCAGAAGGTCATCTCGGACGATGTGATCCTCGACCACGCGGAGCGCGAGATCGGCGACAAGGCGATCGTCACGATCGCCCGCCGCCAGCCGATGGCGGCCGATCTTCGCGAGATCATGGGCTCCATCCGCATCGCGGCAGACCTGGAGCGCGTCGGCGACCTGGGCAAGAACACTGCCAAGCGCGTCATTGCCGTACAGAGCGCCGGCGTGCCGCGCAAGCTCGCCCGCGGCCTCGAGCACCTGTCCGAGCTCGCCCTCGTCCAACTCAAGGAAGTCCTCGACGTCTACACGAGCCGTGCTGCCGACAAAGCAAAATCGGTCCGTGAGCGCGACGAGGAAATCGACGCGATGTACACCTCGCTGTTCCGTGAAATGCTCACCTACATGATGGAAGATCCGCGCAACATCACCAGCTGCACGCATCTTCTGTTCTGCGCCAAGAACATCGAGCGCATCGGCGACCACGCCACCAACATTGCCGAAACGATCTACTACATGGCCACCGGTGCCCAGCCGGAAGGCGAACGTCCGAAGGACGATACCGCCAACACCGTCGGCGCAGTCACTGAATAGTCATTCCGCGACCGCGCCCCCAGGAGACCGAAACGAATGATCCCTAAAGTAGCTGTCGTTGAAGACGAAGAAGCGCTGAGCGTGCTTCTCCGCTATAACCTTGAGGCCGAAGGCTTTGAGGTCGATACCATCCTGCGCGGCGACGAGGCCGAGATCCGGCTTCAGGAACGCACGCCGGACCTTCTCATCCTCGATTGGATGTTGCCGGGCGTGTCTGGCATCGAGCTCTGCCGCCGCCTGCGCATGCGGCCGGAAACCGAGCGCCTGCCGATCATCATGCTGACCGCCCGTGGCGAGGAAAGCGAACGGGTTCGCGGCCTCTCGACCGGTGCTGACGATTACGTCGTCAAGCCGTTCTCGACGCCGGAGCTTGTCGCTCGCGTCAAGGCGATGCTGCGTCGTGCCAAGCCCGAGGTGCTCTCGACGCTGCTGAAGTGCGGCGATATCGAGCTGGATCGCGAGACGCACCGCGTTCACCGCAAGAGCCGCGAAGTCCGCCTCGGCCCGACCGAATTCCGCCTTCTCGAGTTCTTGATGGCATCGCCCGGCCGCGTCTTCTCGCGCTCGCAGTTGCTCGATGGCGTCTGGGGTCACGACATCTATGTCGACGAGCGTACTGTTGACGTCCATGTCGGCCGCCTGCGCAAGGCTTTGAACTTTTCCAACATGCAGGACGTCATCCGCACCGTGCGCGGTGCCGGCTATTCGATGGAAGCCTGATCCTTTCAGGCGAGAGCCTGAGAGGTCTTTCCCTTACAACGAAAAACGGGCCCGCGAGGGCCCGTTTTCTTTATTCCTTATCCGGCTTCCGGGTCAGGCGACCCGGTTAGCGGCCTTGCGGCGCTCGTTGACCGGCTGGTAGGCCATGCGCTGATGATACGTGCAATACGGGGAAGAGTCCGGGGACTCGCAACCGCAGAAGTGGAAGTCGTCATTGAGCGGATCGCCGACCGGCCACTTGCAGGTGCGCTCGGTGAGCTCGGTGAGGCCAAGGCGGCGAGAAATCGGAACGATTACATTTGCGGCCGGACGGAAGCGGACTTCCTCCACCGTATCGATTTCGATCTCTTCCTTGAGCATCGTCGCGCCCTGTTGGCGGGTAACGGTGCGTGTGGTGATCCGCGAGGCGTAGTTCGTGGCGCGGGGCGCCGAAGTCGTGCGCTTGGGGGTTCTGACGGTGGTCGTCGAACCGCCGGCCTTGGCACGGCCGGGCAGACTCAAACGATGGACTTTACCAATGACGGCGTTACGACTTACACCGCCAAGTTGTGCTGCGATCTGGCTGGCGCTCAGGCCTTCGGACCACAGCTTCTTCAGTTTTTCAACGCGCTCGTCTGTCCAGTTCATGCCCCTGTCTCCGCCTTATTAGCGTTGGTGTAGGCAGAATCCTTCACCGTTGCCACGGACGTATCCGAGGCAAGAAACGCTTACTCAAATTTTGGTGACTAGTTCCGCCGCATGCAGCCTAGTAATTGAGTTTTAACCTAGTGTGAGGCCGACTCCGTGACAAGAGTCGGTTGAATCTCGGGGAATCGATTTTCAAGTTTTCCCCAACTTGCTGGGCGTGAGAGTCATTTATGCAACATAGTTGTTGATAGGTCGAGCGCCTCGGGATGGCTGCTTGACGCATGCAGCGAAACCTCAGTTTTGTTGACATTGCAGTGCGAAAAGTAAATAGTGCTGCTCGCCGCCGAAAGGCGGCATTTTTAATTTTCCGGACCTGCTTTCCTTAGCCGGAGTCCGGCTGCTGATGATTGCTGATAGGAGATCGCGCCATGGCTGAAGCCGCGCTTTACGACACCTACTCTCGTGCCCCGCTGCGGTTCGAGCGAGGAGAAGGCGTGTGGCTGATCAGCGAAACGGGCGAGCGATATCTTGATTTCGGCGCGGGCGTTGCCGTCACCTCCGTTGGCCACAGCCATCCGCATGTGGTTGGCGCGCTGAAGGAGCAGGCCGACAAGGTCTGGCATCTGTCCAACATCTATGAGATCCCGGGTCAGGAAACACTGGCAAAGCGGCTGACCGATGCGACCTTCGCCGATAAGGTGTTCTTCACGAACTCCGGCGCGGAAGCCTTGGAATGCGCGATCAAGACCGCGCGCCGCTATCAGTTTTCCAAGGGCCATCCCGAGCGGTTCCATATTATCACCTTTGAAGGCGCCTTCCATGGCCGTACGCTGGCGACGATTGCCGCCGGTGGCCAGGAGAAATACCTCGAAGGCTTCGGTCCCAAGGCGCCTGGCTTCGATCAGGTGCCGTTCGGTGATCTCGATGCACTCCGCAGCGCCATCACAAATGAAACGGCCGCGATCCTCATCGAACCTATTCAGGGGGAAGGCGGCGTCCGCCCGGCGACGAACGAGTTCCTGAAGGCACTTCGCGCGATCTGCGACGAGCATGGTCTGCTGCTGATTTTCGATGAAGTGCAGACCGGCATGGGCCGCACGGGCAAGCTCTTTGCGCATGAGTGGTCAGGCGCTACCCCCGATATCATGGCGGTTGCCAAGGGCATCGGCGGCGGCTTCCCGCTCGGAGCCTGCCTTGCCACGGCAGAGGCCGCTTCCGGCATGAAGGCCGGCACGCATGGCTCCACTTATGGCGGCAATCCGCTCGCCATGGCAGTTGGCAGTGCCGTGCTCGACGTGATCCTCGCGGAGGGCTTCCTGCAGCAGGTGCGTGACGTCTCGCTGGTATTCCGCCAAGGGCTGGCCTCGCTCAAGGATCGCTATCCTGATATCATCGAGGATATCAAGGGCGAGGGGCTGCTGCTCGGCGTCAAGGCCGCCGTGCCGTCCTCCGAACTGCTGCAGGCGATCCGTGACGCCCATCTGCTCGGCGTACCCGCTGGCGACAATGTCATTCGTCTTCTGCCGCCTCTGGTCGTCACTGCTGACGAAGCCCGCGAGGGCCTTGCCCGCCTCGAACGCGCCGCCGAAAGCGTGCGCGCTGCGAAGGTCAAGAAGACGGCTTAATGAATAGTGCCTGTCGGAAGGCGGGCGTGATAGGTAACGATAATGGCTTCCCCCAAACACTTCCTCGATCTCTCCGCCGTCGCGGCATCCGACCTACGGCTCATCATGGATGACGCAATCTCGCGCAAACAGGCCTTCAAGGCCGGGCAGGGCGACAAGCCGCTATCAGGCAAGATGCTGGCGATGATCTTCGAAAAGCCCTCGACGCGCACCCGCGTGTCCTTCGACGTTGGCATGCGCCAGCTCGGGGGCGAGACGCTGTTCCTGTCGGGCACAGAAATGCAGCTTGGCCGCGCCGAGACGATCGGTGACACGGCCAAGGTGCTGTCGCGCTATGTCGACGCGATCATGATCCGCACGACTGATCATGCCCGCATGCTGGAGCTCGCCGAGCATGCAACCGTTCCTGTCATCAACGCATTGACGGATGATACGCACCCCTGCCAGATCATGGCTGATGTCATGACCTTCGAAGAGCACCGCGGCCCGATCAAGGGCAAGACGATCGCCTGGACCGGCGACGGCAACAACGTGCTGCATTCGTTGGTCGAAGGAGCCGCGCGTTTTGGCTACCGCATGAATATGGCGGTGCCCCTTGGTTCCGAGCCAAAGGATCACTATCTGAACTGGGCCCGCAATGAGGGCGCCGAAATCATGCTTTACCATGATGCAGACCGTGCGGTCGCCGGCGTCGATTGTGTGGTGACCGATACCTGGGTCTCCATGAATCAGGAACATCGGGCCCGTGGTCACAACGTATTCCAGCCTTATCAGGTCAATTCGGCTTTGATGGCGCAGGCCGACAAGGATGCATTGTTCATGCATTGCCTGCCCGCCCATCGTGGTGAGGAAGTTACGGACGAGGTGATCGACGGCCCGCAATCCGTGGTCTTCGATGAAGCGGAAAACCGTCTTCATGCGCAGAAGTCGATTCTTGCTTGGTGCCTGGGCGCGATCTGAACCATACTGGACGCCACGTTTGGCCGGAAGGCCCGGTGGCCGTGCGAGCGGATGGACACCCTTGTCTGCCGCTCTCAGACTAGGAGAAGACCATGGCAGAACCTGCAGCCACCCTCGGCGAATTCAATTTCGCCGGCGATGATCATGTCGTTCCGTTTCAGGTTGAGGGACTGGATGTGCGCGGTCGCGCCGTCCAGCTCGGGCCGATGCTGGACGCGATCCTCGAGCGCCATCGCTATCCTGCGCCCGTCGCGCGGCTTCTTGCCGAAGTCGTTGTGCTGACGGTGCTGCTCGGCACGTCGCTGAAATTTGAAGGCAAGTTCACGGTCCAGACCAAGGGCGACGGCCCGGTGGACCTGCTTGTTTGCGATTTCTCGACGCCTGAGAACGTGCGTGCCTACGCACGCTTCAACCAGGGCCTCCTCGACAGGGCCGTTGCGGCAGGGCAGATCGAGCCCGAACAGCTTCTCGGCAAGGGCATGCTGGCCTTTACGATCGATCAGGGCAAGTTTTCCCAACCCTACCAGGGTATCGTTGCGCTCGACGGTGCGACCCTTGAAGAGATTGCCGGCACCTATTTCCGCCAGTCTGAGCAGATCCCGACGCGGGTGCGTCTTGCTGCTGCCGAACTCTTCGATCGCGACGACGCGGGCAAGCCGCGCCACCGCTGGCGGGCTGGCGGTCTTGTCGCCCAGTTCCTGCCGGAAGCGCCGGAGCGCATGCGCCAGCCGGATCTTCACGGCGGCGACGGCGATAGGACTGGCGGCACCCACAAGGAAGACGATGCCTGGATGGAAGCCCGCTCGCTCGTCGACACGATCGACGCCGACGAACTGACGGATCCGCAAGTCGGCACCGAGCGGCTGCTATATCGTCTGTTCCACGAGCGTGGGGTTCGCGTCTACGAACCGCGCGAGGTCTTCGATCGGTGCAGCTGTTCCCGCGAAAAGATCAAGGGGGTGCTGAAGGGCTTCTCGGCGGAGGAAATTGATGCCAGTCAGGAAGACGGCGCAATTTCGGTCACCTGCGAATTCTGCTCGACGACCTATCGTTTCGAAGTGGAAGAGGTGGCAGAGCCTGCGGAGTGATCAGTTCAGGACTCTCAGCAGCCCTGGCGAATCCAGTGAGAAGGCGGGTATTTCGACATTGAAAAGCTCGCCTTCGTCCGTTTCCATCTGGTAGTGACCGAACATCAGCCCCGACGGCGTATCCAGCGGGCAGCCCGAGGAATATTCATAGGTATCGCCGGGCGCGAGCCGCGGCTGTTCGCCCACGACGCCGGCGCCCGTGACCTCATCGACGAGGCCGTTCTGGTCGGTGATGTTCCAATAGCGGTTCACCAGTCGCACGGACTTGTCGGAATTGTTGCTGATGACGATCCGGTAGCCCCAGACATAGCGATCGTCTTCCGGATCGGATTGCTCCTCCAGATAAAAAGGTTCGACGACGACTTCAATGTCTCGTGTAAGGGCGCGGTACATGCCTACACCATAGTCAATATACGTTACCGGTATCTTATACGACAGCCGATCCGTCAATAAACCGATAGTCGATCACGTCCGTAATGCCTGTAAAGGCAAGAAGTTTCGCCACTTAAGCCTGACTTTGACCTGTCTTGGGTGGGGCAAAGCAGCATGTGGCGGTCGGCCGGATTTGCGTCGATCCGGCCGATGTCGGCTGATCAGGCGTTCACTTTTGCGAGAGCCTGGGCGAAGTCCTCGATCAGGTCGTCCGTGTCCTCGATGCCGGCGGAAAGACGAACGGTACCGCCGGAAATGCCGAGCTCCGCCCGTGCTTCGTCGGTCAGGTTCTTGTGCGTCGTCGTAGCCGGATGCGTGATCAGGCTCTTGGCGTCGCCCAGATTGTTGGAGATCTTGACGACCTGCAAGGCGTTTTGGAGCGCGAAAGCTGCTTCCTTGCCGCCCTTGAGTTCGATGGCGACCAGTGTCGAGCCACCCTTCATCTGCTTGGCGACGATGTCGGCCTGCGGATGATCGTTGCGGCCGGGATAGATGACCTTGGCGACCTTCGGTTGATCGGCCAGGAAGTCGGCGATCTTCGATGCGTTTTCGGTCTGCTGCTTGACGCGCAGCGGCAGCGTCTCGAGTCCCTTCAGCAGCGTCCATGCCGTGAACGGCGACATGGCCGGGCCGGTGTGGCGGTAGTAGTCCTGAAGGTTCTCGTTGACCCATTCCCGGTCGGAGAGGATGACGCCACCGAGGCTGCGGCCCTGGCCGTCGATGTGCTTGGTGGCCGAATAGACGACGATATGGGCGCCGAGCTCGAGCGGCTTCTGGAAGATCGGCGTGGCGAAGACGTTGTCGACCACGACCTTGGCGCCGATCTGGTTGGCGAGCTTGGCGACGCCGGCAATGTCTATCACCTCGAGTGTCGGATTGGTCGGGCTTTCCAGGAAGAACACCTTGGTGTTCGGGCGGATCGCCTTTTCCCAGTTTTCCAGATGGCGACCGTCGACCAGCGTGCATTCGATACCGTATTTCGGGGCGAGCGTCTCGACGACCCAGCGGCAGGAGCCGAAGAGGGCGCGGGCGGCAACGATGTGGTCGCCGGCCTTCACCTGGCAGAGGATTGCGGCGGTGACGGCTGCCATGCCGGAGGCCGTGGCGCGGGCTTCCTCTGCGCCTTCCAGTGCGCACATGCGCTTCTCGAACATGTCGTTTGTCGGGCTGCCGTAGCGAGCGTAGATATAGCCTTCCGTTTCGCCCTTGAAGCGCGCTTCGGCCGCTTCCGCGCTCTCATAGACGAAGCCCTGCGTGAGGTAGATGGCTTCCGAGGTCTCGCCATATTGCGAGCGCAAAGAACCGTCGTGAACGAGTTGGGTTGCGGGGCGCCAAGTCTTGCTCATGAATCACCACTTTCAAACAACAAAAAAACCGGCCGCGAAAGCAGACCGGTTTTGCACCCGGTCCTTTTAGCCACTTGTTTAACGTGGCTGCAAGCCGACCGGCCAAATCACCACGGGATAAAAGTGCAATACTGCCGTTCTATGCTTGCGTCAATTCCTTGAGTTTGGTTTTGTCTCCCGCGAATATGGATGGGGCATGATGGCTCGCGAAACAGGAATTTTGGCGGATCGCGCGATAGCCGCGCTCTTTGAGGCGGGGCGTCTCACCAGCGAGCGCGATTTGGACCACGACCAGATCCAACCGGCAAGCCTTGACCTCAGGCTTGGCGCGAAGGCATTCCGCGTTCGCGCGAGCTTCATGCCGGGTCCTTCCCATTTGGTGTCCGATAAGCTCGATCGCCTCAGCCTCCACGTCGTCGACCTCAGCGAAGGCGCCGTGCTGGAGACCGGCTGTGTCTATATCGTTCCCTTGATGGAGCGCCTCGACCTGTCGGCCGACATGTCGGCCTCGGCCAATCCCAAAAGCTCGACCGGACGTCTCGATATCTTCACCCGCGTCATCACCGACTACGCGCAGGAGTTCGACAAAATTCCGGCTGGCTATTCCGGCCCGCTCTATCTCGAAATCAGTCCGCGTACTTTCCCGATCGTCGTGCGTCGAGGCTCGCGCCTGTCGCAGATCCGCTTCCGGGTCGGCCATTCGATACTTGGGGAGCCGGAATTGCTCGCGCTCCACGATGCCGAAACGCTGGTCGCCAGCAAGCTGCCGAACGTCTCCGGCGGCGGCATTGCCCTGTCGATTGATTTGGCCGGCGACAAGGATGGACTGATCGGCTACCGCGGTAAGCACCACACTGCAGTCGTCGATGTCGACAAGAAGGCGCAGCACGACATCTATGACTTCTGGGAACCTCTCTATAGCCGCGGTCGCGACGAACTGATCCTGGATCCGGACGAGTTTTATATTCTCGTCTCGCGCGAAGCCATCCATGTGCCACCGCACTACGCGGCGGAGATGACCCCCTTCGATCCGTTGGTTGGCGAATTTCGCGTGCATTATGCAGGCTTCTTCGACCCCGGCTTCGGCCACGTCCCCGCCGGCGGCCGCGGCAGCCGCGCCGTGCTCGAGGTCCGCAGCCACGAGGTTCCCTTCATCCTCGAGGACGGCCAGATCGTCGGTCGCCTCGTCTATGAGCATATGCAGGAGCACCCCGAGAGCCTCTACGGCTCCGGCCTCGGCTCCAACTATCAGGCCCAGGGCCTGAAACTCTCGAAGCACTTCCGCATCTGACAACGCCAATGCCCGCTTGACAGCGGCACCCATCTATTGGAAATCTCGCTCCAACGCGGGTGTAGCTCAATGGTAGAGCAGCAGCTTCCCAAGCTGAATACGAGGGTTCGATTCCCTTCACCCGCTCCAAGTTCAGATGGTTTTGCTGGGACTGAGCGGATTTCATCCGCACTGTGGTCTGAGCGTGGTGCCCACGTGGGCCGCCGTCGTTCGCTGTCTTACTCCACGAGGAAAGAACGCCCTTAAGAGGTAGCCTCGAAGGAAATTGAAATAGTTGACAATCCTCTAATAAACATGGTTAATTTTTAACTATTCTCCGATATCACGGGAACGCAGGCGACCCCTTGGTCGTTGTCGGCATGATCAGGAGGAGTTGCAGAATGCTTTTGAAGATTTTCACGGCGAAGCGCGAGATCCGGGAGAATGGCGATACCGGCACTTACGCTGACGGCTACTATGCGCCGGAAGTGGTTCTTGCGTCTGCGCGCGATGACGATCGTGCTTCCTATGAGCGCGATTATGGTCGCGGCCGCAAGGTCGAGCAAATTCCGCTCGGGTTTGCCTGAGCACCCTTTTTAGCTTCCGTCTTGTGCGGCAGCCGGGCCATGGCTCGCTGTTTGAAGTCGAAAGTCTATAATCGAAAAGGGCGGCATTGAGCCGCCCTTTGCTTTTGTACCGTTTTGCTGGGATCAGAATTCCGTCCAATCGGCGTCGTCGCGTGGGCTCGAAGAGGCGCTGCTTGCACCAAATGCGCTTGCAAGTTTCTGCCCAAGCGCCCGAGCCGGCGAGCTAGAGGGGCGGGTGACACCCGGAGTGGCGATGCGGACGGGTGCCTTTCTGGCTGCGACCGGCGGCGCGGCCGGCCGTGGCGCCGAATGGATGTGAGTGCCCTGCAGCGGCACTGCCGCGGCAATGTTAGCGCTGAAACTGCCAGTGCCGGTCAGCTTGAACTGGTCGAGCAGGTTGTTGAGTGTCGCCGCTTCCGTCGCGAGCTTGTGGCTCGCCGCCGTGCTTTCCTCGACCATGGCCGCATTCTTCTGCGTTCCCTGGTCCATCGAGTTCACCGCCGTGTTGATCTCCTGCAGGCCGGTCGATTGCTCGCGGGCGGCCTCGGCGATCGCGTCGACGTGCTGGTTGATCTCCTGAACCTCGTGAACGATCGCATCAAGCGCCTTGCCGGTTTCGCCGACAAGCGACACGCCCGTCTGCACATGGTCGCCCGATGTGGTGATCAGCGACTTGATCTCCCTGGCGGCATTGGCCGAGCGCTGTGCAAGTTCACGCACCTCCTGGGCAACGACGGCAAAGCCCTTGCCGGCTTCACCGGCGCGCGCGGCCTCGACGCCGGCGTTGAGGGCCAGAAGATTGGTCTGGAAGGCGATGTCGTCGATGACGCCGATGATGTTGCCGATCTCCGCGGAGGATTGCGCGATCTGCTGCATGGCGTTGACGGCCTTGCTGACCACTTCGCCGGACTTTTCTGCACCGGCGCGCGTGCGTGCCACGAGCCCACGTGCTTCCTCGGCACGCTTGGCGGCATCCTTCACGGTGGTGGTGATCTCCTCGAGGGCCGCTGCCGTCTCCTCGACGGACGCTGCCTGCTGCTCGGTGCGCTTCGAAAGCTCGTCCGCCGAGGCGCGGATCTCGGTTGCGCCGGCAGTGATGGCGCGGGCGTTGGCGCCGACCGTCTGCATAGTGTCGTTCAAGCGCAGGATCGAGTTGTTGAAATCCTGCCGCAGACTATCGAGGTCGCCGACAAACGCCGTATCGATCCGAGATGCGAGGTCGCCTGCGGCCAGCCGGCGTAAGCCGTCGCCAAGCGCGCTGACCGCGCGCGAGAGATCGGCAGCCTCGGTTGCGCGCTGAGCTTCACGTTCTCGGCGTTCGCTGTCGCTGAGATTGCGGCTCTTTTCGGCCTCGCCCTCAAGCCGGATACGATCGACGGCATTGTCGCGGAAGACGGCAACGGCGCCGGCCATCTGGCCAACCTCGTCACGACGGTCGAGGCCGTCGATGGCGCCGTGCGTATCTCCCTCGGCAAGCTGAGCCATCCGGTCACGCAGACGAACCATGGGCGTGGTGATCCCCGATTGCGCGACCCACACAGAAAGGCCGATCGCGCCCATGACAGCGAGCCCGATCAGTACGAAACTGAGAGTGATGCGCTGGTTGACGCTAATGGAGAGCGCGTCGCCGCCATCGTTCAGCAATGCCATCAGCGCATCATTGTTGGCGATCATTTTCGGAGTGACCGTGTTCAGCTTCGCATTGAGCATGCTTGCTGCAAGCTGCGCGCCGGCACTGTCCTTTGCCTTGGCGAGGTCGATGACCTTGCTGGAAAGCGCTTCCATCTCGGCGATGCCGACGAGGATGTCGTCAATCGCCGGCTTGCGGCTAGGTACCAAGGCCGCCGCCTGTTCCAGGCGTTCGCGCGCTTGAGGCATCTTGCTTGGCGTCGTGAGCGCCGTATTGAAAGCCGGCGTCTCCGGCTTGAGGCCGGCGATAAGCGTGACCTGCAGCACGGCAGCGGTTGCCGAGGCGCTGGCGCGGGATGCCTGCATGGCTGCCAGTGCCTCGTTATCGATGAAGGCGCTGTAGGTGGCATCGGCACCGCGGAATTCGGTGATGACATAAACGAGGCCCCCGAGCGCGATCGCCCCGAGAAGCGCGACGACAGAAATGATCTTCGTCCGGATTTTCAAGTTCTTCAGCATGGCTATGTCCAGTCGCTTGACCCGACCGCGGGCGGGCCGACTATTGAAGCATTTTATGTCGCGGGATACGGCATGGTGGGATGCCCGGAAGGCTCGACATGCGCATCATGCATTCGGCCCGTGAGCCGGCGTCGTCCTGGCGAATAGAATGGGACATTGCTTAATGTGGCCCTAACGCTTGGCATCTGTCCCCGGAAAAAATTTCGGGTCCCGCCGCCTAGGGACGAGTCATGCTAAGCGCGGCGCAACTTCTCACTGGTGCTGACAGGGACATGAGGCGTCTTGTCCCAGAAGAAGGGCTTTCTCGCCAGCTCGAGAAGGGCGCGCCATGCCGCCACCGAGATCATCAGCCAATAGAGCGGGACATAGATCCAGCGCCAGCCGATGCTGCGTTTTTCCTCACGCAGCATCGCGACCCTGCCGAGCAGCAGAAAGAGGTCGTAGCTTGCCGCCATATTGGCAAGATCGAGGAGCAAGAGCGCGCCTTCGCTGCTGCCGGCGGGCGGAAAGCCGAGCGCTAGGTAGTCGGCGGTGGTGACAAGGAGCATGATCAGCCAGGGATGGGTGAGAGAGGAAAACAGCATTCCTCCGATCAGCAACTGGAACACCAGAAAGCCTCCCACGCCCATCTCGCGCGGGAGGCGCGCTGGCCCGCGCATCACCAGGTTTCGGGCTTCCGGCACGATCGCCAGCATGCCTTTGCCGATGTAGTTCAGCCGGACGCAGCGAGCCTGCAGAAGCTGGCTGTCGAGTGCCTTGTCATCGTTGACGAGGGAGCTGTCGATTGCCGAAAGGAAGGGAAGCCGGAGCCCGAGCGCCAGGGATGCGTAATAGCTGTCGGCATCGATGGAGCCGCTTGCAATGAGTTCCTGTTCGATGCTCGCGGCGTGCGACCTGCATCGGGCGGGCGATTGTCGGCCTGCCGATGCCGAGTTGCAGCAGAACCTCTGCTTCCTGCTGGTAGGAATCGTTTACCGCGCGCAGGCGGCGCGCCGTGGCGTATTGAACCATCATCCAAGAGCGTGCGGTCTTCGATCCCGCCCGACGCATATTCCCCGACACGCATGACTCTGATACACCGTTTCCAGAATGGCAGTGCATGCTTTCCCCGAGGCCGATCATAATGATGCAATTTAAACTGGCATCCCTGAATCTTAAGGGGCTATGCAGCTTTTGGCTGTCTTTGATTGTGTTTTTCTGCCCGCTCTCGTTGTCGGCGCAGGAGGCGATGCCAGGCTTGCCGCTGCTTTTCGATTCCAGGGAGCGCCTTGCCAAACCGGATCTTTCGTCGCTCGTCCGCCTTCGTTTCCTGACGACGATCGACTTTCCACCGTTCAATTTTACCGATCAGAATGGCAAGCTTTCCGGTTTCAACGTCGATCTCGCCCGCGAGATCTGTAACGAGCTGGAGATTGCCAGCAAATGCCAGATCCAGGCGCTGCCGTTCGCTGACCTGAATGCCGCGCTCGCGGCCTCGCAGGGCGATGCCGTGATTGCCGGCGTCGCCGTCAGCGAGGAGCTGCGGCGACAGTTCGCCTTTTCGCGCCCCTATCTCATGCTGCCCGCCCGCTTCGTTCGAAACTTAAAGGCTTCCATCAAGGGCGAGAATGCCAGCGCTCTGGCCGATCATCCGGTCGGCGTCGTCAAGGCGACGGCGCACGAAGCCATGCTGGCGGCCTATTTCCCGAAGGTGAAGGCCGTACCCTTCGACAGCAAGGACGCCCTTCTTGCAGCACTCAAGGATGGCAAGCTGGAGGCCGTCTTCGCGGATTCCCTCCAGCTCTCCTTCTGGGTTTCGTCGGAGGCCTCGGCGAAATGCTGCGCGCTGTTCGACGGGCCTTATCTCTCCGAGCAGTTTCTCGGCGAAGGCATGACGATCATGCTCCGTCAGAGGGACGATGTCCTTACGGCAGCGCTCGATCACGCGCTGGCAGCGCTGTCGCGCAGTGGCCGCCTGCAGGAAGTCTACCTGCGCTACTTCCCTTACGGCCTGTATTAAGCCTGAAAGGCTCTAGGTGTGTAGTCCCTGAGTGTGATGGTGCATCAKTGAACCTGAGTCGTCAGGAAGAGGATGCATTATGGGAAGTATTCTTCACGGCAGCGCCCGCACGACGCCGCGTCTTCGAGCCGAACTCCAAGCGTCGCAAGAAAGTACCCGGTCCCTTGCCGCCCGCTACGGCCTGAACTCGAAGACGG